>NC_017256.1:320897-641794 GCF_000225445.1 Buchnera aphidicola str. Ak (Acyrthosiphon kondoi)
GGTTTTTTAAAAAGTTCTTGTGTGTTTTCTAGTGTCCATTTTTTTTTCATATTATCTCCAAAAAATTATGATTTTATTTAAGTAAACGTTTATAATTAATTATTTAATATTTTATATATAAATCATCATGAGTCAATCTGATACATTTTTTGATTATAAACATATTTGGCATCCTTATGCTTCTATGATAAATCCTATTCCTTGTTATACTGTTATATCTGCTAAAGGAGTTTATTTAAAATTAAAAAACGGAAAAAATATAATAGATGGTATGTCTTCATGGTGGTCTGCAATACATGGTTATAATCATCCAATTTTAAATAAAGCATTAAAGAAACAGATGAGAAAAATGTCTCATGTAATGTTTGGTGGAATAACACATCCTTCAGCAATTGCACTTTGCAGAAGATTAATTGCATTAACACCAGAAAAATTAGATTGCGTTTTTCTTTCTGATTCAGGTTCAGTTGCAATCGAAGTAGCAATAAAAATGTTAATACAATATTGGCAATCTTTAGGTCAAAAAAGAAAATTATTTTTAACTATTCGTAATGGTTATCATGGTGATACTTTTGCGGCAATGTCAGTTTCAGATCCTGACAATTCTCTTCATAAAATATATAACGATTTATTACCTAAAAACTTATTTGCAGACGCTCCAGTTTCTTCTTTTTATAAAGATTGGAATAACAGTGATGTCATATCTTTCAAAAAAATAATAGAAAAAAACTCTTTAAAAATAGCAGGAGTTATATTAGAACCTATAGTACAAGGTGTGGGCGGAATGAATTTTTATCATCCTACATATTTACAAAAAATAAAAATCTTATGCGATCATTATTCTATTCCAGTAATTTTTGATGAAATCGCAACTGGTTTTGGTCGAACTGGGAAAATATTTGCTTTTGAACATGCTAATGTTGTACCAGACATACTATGTTTGGGAAAATCAATAACAGGTGGCACAATCACTTTAGCTGCAACTTTATCTTCACGTCATATTGCTGATACGATTAGCAAAAGTAAAGCAGGCTGTTTTATGCATGGTCCAACTTACATGGGGAATCCTTTAGCCTGTGCAGTTGCTAATGCTAATATAAAATTATTAAAAACTAATCAATGGAAAATACAAGTATCTAATATCGAAAAACAGTTATTTAAAAATTTATTACCATTAAGAAATCATCCTTATGTAATTGATGTACGTATATTAGGAGCTATTGGTGTAGTTGAGTGTTTATATTCAGTAAATATGTGTTTAATACAAAAATTTTTTGTTGAAAATGGTGTCTGGATCAGACCCTTTAAAAAACTAATTTATATTGTACCACCCTATACTATTAGTTATAATGCATTAAAAAAACTAATTAATGTTATTAAAAAGGCTTTAAATAAGACTGAATTATTTAATTTTAATGCAACTCATGTATAAGTATCCATACAGGTCTTTTTCCGGTATTATAAATATTTAATTTTTTTAATTCACCGCTACTATTAGAAATGCTATATACAACTAATGTATTAGATTTTTCTCCAGCAACTATTAAATGTGTATTATTATCATTTATATGAAATGATCGAGGTTGTTCTTCTGTATAATAACTTTTAAAAAAAATAATTGTATTATTATATTGATTGATATGAAATAATGAAATAATATTTAAAAATCGATCTGCAGCATATAAAAAACGACCACATGATGTTAAATGAATATCAGAAGACCAATAATTTTCTGAAAAATTATTATTTGATATATTAATATTTTGTATATTTTTTACTTTTATTATGTGATTTTTTTGATGTATTTTCCATACGTCTATAGTTCCATTTAGTTCGTTTATAGTATAGATAAAATCTTGATTGGGATGAAAAGCAATATGACGGGGTCCTGATTTTTTTTGTGTATAAAGTATTTTTTGTTCAGTACTTTTTAATATTCCAAATTCTGTCAAATAATACAAATAAATACAATCTTCTTTAAGAGACATGACAAATAATATATTATATTTATAATTTATTTCAGCAGAATGACAACCTTCTATATTATAAATGATTTGAATTGGATTTTGTGGGACACAATATTGATTTAAAGGACTTACACTAATACAATTAGAATGATAAGAGCTAGAAAATAAAAATTCTTTTCTTCGATCAAAAGAAAGATAATTCGATTTTCCTGGGATATTGCTTTCATTTATTTTTTTAAGAAAACCATTTTTGTCTATAGAATACGTAATAATTTTATTATTAGGAAAAATACCAGCATATAATAAATTTTTATTTTTGAGAATTTTTATAGGTTGAACTTGACCATTTGTTTTAATTGTTTGTATTAGATCCATATCTCCATTATTATATAAATTCCATACTTCTATACTTTGACTATCTGAATTTGCAACATAAACAATTTGTCTCATATAATTCCTTTAATATTTTAAATAATTAAAATACATAAATATTTTCAATAATTTTAAGATATGTTGTTATAGAATAAAAGTTAAAAACTATTTTTATGTAAATTTCTTAATAAATTTATAATCCATTTAAGACGTGCATGATCATTTTTAAAATTTAAAACAAATTTTATTTTTATTGGGCTTTTCATTTGCCAAATTTTTGGTTCTTCTTTAAAAATTTTTAGTAGATATTCAATATTTACAGAATTATTATCATTGAACTCTATAAAACCTGTATTTTTATTAGATTTGATATATTTAATACCAATTTTTTGTGCTATCAATCGAATTTTAGAAATTAAAATTAAATTTTTAGAAAAAATAGGTAATTTTCCAAATTGATCAATCAGTTCATATTTTATTTTTTCTATTTCTTTCTCGTTTTTAGCATTAGAAATCTTCTTATAAAAAAATAGTCTTGTATTAATATCTATTATATAGTCATCAGGCAATAAAGATGAGACGTATAATTCAACTTCTGTTGATGTTTTTAATAATTTATTAGTAGATAACATTTTTCCACTTTTTAATAAATCAACAGCGTTTTGTAATAATTCCATATATAAAGATAGACCTATATTTTTGATATGTCCACTTTGTTCTGTACCTAATATCTCACCTACTCCTCTAATTTCAAGATCGTGATTAGACAGAGAAAAACCGCCCCCAAAATTGTCGACCGATGAAATAGCTTCTAATCTTTTTTTTGCATCCGGAGTAATTTTTTTAAAATTATTAATAAGAAATAAAGCATATGCTTGATGATGGGATCTACCAATACGACCACGAAGTTGATGAAGTTGAGATAATCCAAAACGATCAGAATTTTCAATAATAATTGTATTGGCTTTTGGTATGTCAACACCACTTTCAATAATTGTAGTGCAAACCAAGACATTAAATTTATTTTTGTAAAATTCATTCATTACTTTTTTCAAATCAACATTCTTCATTTGTCCATGACCTATTTTAATACTGGCTTCAGGAATCAACATTGACAATCTCTCAGCAATATGTATGATATTTTGAACTCGATTATATATATAATAAATTTGACCACCTCTTGATATTTCGCGTAATATCGTTTTTCTTATTAGTAAAGGGTTGTATTCTTGAATGAAAGTTTTAATTGCTAATCTTTGAGCTGGAGGTTTTGCTATAATAGATAAATCTTTTATACCAGTCATTGCCATATTTAAAGTACGCGGTATAGGTGTAGCTGTCAAAGTGAGTATATCTACGTTAGAATATTTTTTTTTAATAATCTCTTTATGACTTACACCAAATCTATGTTCTTCATCAATAATTAATAATCCAATATCATACCATTCTATTTTTTTAAATAATAATTTATGAGTACCGATTATAATATCAATCTGTCCGTTTTTAGTATTTTGAAAAATTAGATCTTGTTCTTTTTGTGTTTGAAATCTAGATAATATTTTAATAATAACAGGCCAATTAGAAAAACGTATTTTAAAATTTTTATAATGTTGTTGCGCTAATAATGTAGTTGGTACTAAAATAGCTACTTGTTTCTTATTAGATACGGATAAAAAAGATGCTCGCATTGCAATTTCTGTCTTTCCAAAACCTACATCACCACAAATTAAACGATCCATAGGAATTGATTTAGACATATCTCTTATTACAAATTTCATTACTTCATCTTGATCTGATGTTGTCTTAAAAGAACAATCCTTGCAAAAGCAATCGTATTTTTCTTTATCTTTTTTAAATGCAAAACCTTTTCTTGATTTTCTTTTAGCGTAAATATGCAATAATTGTGCAGCATGATCATAAACAGTTTTACTAATTTTATTTTTTTCTTTATTCCAATCCTGACTACCTAATTTATGAAGAGGAGCATTTTCTAGTGATTTTGAAGTATAGGGTGAAACAAGATGTAAATAGGAAACTGGTACATATAATTTGTCTCCTGCTGCATACAAAATAATTAAATATTCAGATTGTGTACTAGCGGTTTCTATAGTAGTTAATCCTTTATATCTTCCTACACCGTGTTCAATATGCATAATTGGATGATTTAAAACTAATTGAGATAAACTACAATATTTATTAATATCAGGTTTTTTTTTTGTATTGGAAATAGATTTATTGTCAACTAATATTGGTAATAAATCTTTTGTACAAATAAATAAAAGATTATTTTTTTTATCTAAAAAACTATTTTCTAATTCTTCTACTATGTAGAAATAATCAAATTTTGCATTAACATCAAGAATGTTTTTTATGAGTTGTGGGTAAATTTTATTTTTTATCAAAAATTTCAAAATTTTTCTTAAAGATTCTTCTTTTTTTAAAGAAAATATTATTTTTCCTGAAAATGAATGTAAATAAGACGATAGCTTATTCATTATTTTTGGATTATTAACATTATAAAATAGATTTAATAATCTTTCGTGTTCCAAATTAATAATTCTTTTATTTTTTACAATTTTTTTTTCTATAATTTTCATGGAAGAGTATTTTATTTAAAGAAAATAATGATAATTTGATTCGACTTGAATAGTATTTTTTGAATTGTAAAATTATGGTGTTTAATCAAATTACATTTGTCTACGATTTTATAAAAATGATTTTTAATAATTTTTTTAAAGTCGTATTTAAAAATAACAACTACTAATGATTTTTTATTAAACTGTCTTTTTAAATTTTTTGCTATAAATATTTTTATGTTTTAGTAAAAATATCTATTTTAATCATAAAACATCATAAAAAATAAATTAAAAATAGTAAACTCAATTTTATTTAAATTAAATTTGATAAAATAGAAGAAATAATAGCGTTATACAATAAAAATATATTATCAAATAAAATTTTTAAATATTTTTTATGTTTTACTTTTTTTGTACATATAATATTAGTATTTAGTATATAATAAAAAGAATAGAGTTAGGAATTAAGAATTTTATTAATATAAATAAAAAAATTTTTTAGTTCCCTTTATTTTAAGTTTATATCCAAAAGATTTAAATAAAATTTTTATAAATTTAAGATTATATCAGAATGTACAAGCCTATATCTTTTTTTATTGCTTTACGTTATTTATGGAACACTCATCTCCCAAATTTTAAAAAAATTATTACAGTTTTATCTATTATGGGTATGAGTATTAGCAGTGCTTCATTAATTATTATAATATCTATAATGAATGGATCTGAAGAAAATTTTAAGAAAAATATTTTATCTTTTATTCCACATTTAATAATAACTAACAAAAATCAATATATTAAAAAATCTGAATTTCCTAAAAATATTTTACAATTAAATAACATTGAAAAAGTTTCTGATTTTATTAGTAAAGAAATTATTGTTAAAAGTCAAAACAATATAGCTATGGCAGAAATAATTGGAATTGATAATACAAATTATTATTATAAAAATAACTATAATACAAAAAATATTTTAGATATACTTAAGGCAGGATATTATAATATAATTATAGGTGAACAATTAGCTAAAAAACTTAATGTTCATATTGGTGATAGACTTAAATTAATTCTTTTATCTAATAAAAACAATTTTTTTTCAGGGAAAATCTTTAATCAATGTACATTTAAAATAGTTAGTTTTTTTTCAACTCAAAATGAAGTTGATTATTATCAAATTTTAATGAATAAAGAAGATAGCTTAGATTTCTTAAATTACTCTAAAAATTATATTACTGGTTGGCGAATATGGTTAAAAAATCCATTATCTCTAGATATTCATCAAATAAAAAAAACAGTTGATAATTTAATTATATTAGATTGGAAAACACAAAAAGGTGAGCTTTTTAAAATGATAAAAATTGAAAAATATATTATGTTATTTTTATTTTTTTTAATTTTTTTAGTTGCTGTTTTAAATATATTTATTATTCTTACTGCACATGTAATAGAAAAAAAAAATACCATTGCAGTTTTAAAAACACAGGGATTATCAGATTGGAAGATTATGTTAATATTTATTATATTTGGTTCAAGCACTGCAATTATTGGAAACATATTAGGTACAATTATTAGTATATTACTAATAATACAAAATAATTTTTTAAAATTTTTTATAAATATTTTTATTGATGAAATTAATATTCCAATAATTGTTATGCCATATCAAGTCTTTTTTATTAATATGATATCCACATTTTTTGCAATTTTTTTAACATTATATCCATCTTGGAATGCTGTTCGATTAAAACCAGCTAGAATTTTATCTAATGAATAATATTATTATAAAATGTATTAATTTAACTAAATCTTATCAAGATGGAGATTTTACTTTTAATATTTTAAAAAATATATCGTTTGAATTGCAGAAAGGAGATATTGTAGGTATCATTGGAAAATCAGGTTCAGGTAAAACTACTTTTTTACATCTACTCGCCGGATTAGATACTCCTACTTCTGGTGACATATTGTTTAATAATAGATTGTTTAGTTCTATGTCATGTAATCAAATATCAAAATTTAGAAATGTTGAATTAGGTTTTATTTATCAATTTCATCATTTAATGTTAGATTTTAACATACTAGAAAATGTCGCAATGCCTCTTTTAATAGATAATAAAAGCAGAAAAGAATCTGAAGAAATAGCATACAAAATGCTTAAAAAAGTTAAATTAGAAGGTAAAACTAAAAAATATCCATCTGAAATTTCCGGAGGAGAAAGACAACGTGTTGCGGTTGCTAGAGCTTTTGTTAATAAACCTTCTCTAATAATCGCAGATGAGCCTACTGGTAATTTAGATAAATACAATACAAATATTATTTTTGATTTAATGTTTCAATTAAACTCTGATTTTAATACTTCTTTCTTAATAGTTACACATGATCCTAATTTAATTAAAAAAATACCTATTTTACTCCAAATGAAAAATGGTCAATTATTTAATTATTAAAATTAATGAAAAAGAAATATTCAATGAATTTTTTGCCTTTTTTAATTGCTAGAAGATTGTATCTTAAACAAAATAAAAACTATACAGTCTTATTAACTTCTATTTTATCTAAGATAGGAATTTCTATTAGTATATTTTCATTAATTATAAGTTTTAGTGCGTTAAACGGATTCCAGGCATTATTAAAAAAAACAATTTCATCAACTCTACCACACGGCATTATTCAATTAACTGATGAATCATTATTAAAATGGCAAGATGTCATAAAAGAACTAAAAATTTTTCCAGGAATTGATTATTCTGAACCTTATATTATCACTAATGGATTATTAGTTATAAAAAACAAAGTAAAACCAATTGAAATTAAAAGTTTTAGTAATATAAATTACTTAAAAAAAAATTTTTCTATTTCATATAATAATGATTTTTTTAAAAAAAAACACTATAATCATGGAATTATTCTTTCATCTTCTTTATCAAAAGATTTATCGATAAAAAAAGGCGACTGGATTAATGTGCTTTTTCTAAAAAATAAAGATAACAATCTTAGTTATCCAATCCAAAAATTTTCTTTAAAGATTATAGATATATTTCAAGCAAACGGGATATTAGATTCTAATATAGGATATGTTCCTTTTAGTTTTTTTAAAAAATTTTTTCATATAGAAAATCACATCAATACAATTGAATTACATATATCTGATCCGTTTGACGCAGATAAAATCATTTTAAATATTGCAAAAAAAATTAATATACCCTTTTTGGCATATACATGGACTAACAGTTATAAATATATATATCATGATATTAAGAAGATTAAAGTAATAGTATATTTAAGTATTTCATTACTAGTGATTATTTCATGCTTTAGTATTGCATCTATTTCTTTAATGACTATATCTAAGAAAACTCAAGAAATTGCAATTTTACGTAGTATAGGCGCTAATAATATTCTTATTCAATTAATTTTTTTATATTATGGATTACGCACTATCATCGTAGGTAACTTAATTGGTTTATTCTTAGGAATAATAACAATCTTAAATTCTAAGAGAATTATGTTATTTTTAGAAAAAAAATTTCAAGATAACATGTTATTAGATAATTTTTATTATCATTGTTTTTTTTTATTAAAAATAAATTTATCAGATGTAATAATTATATTCATAAGTACAACAATTATAGGAATCATAACAAATTGGTATCCAGTACGTTATGCATCAAAAATTAATCCTAGTAAAATATTAAGAGAATATTAATAAAAATATCTTTTAAAAAAACTTATTTTTTAATGAAAAAAAATAAAAAATATATATCTATTAAAAACACACATCTCATTATGAAAATAATTTTTTAAAATGGTGAAAATATGACTATTAAAGTAGGTATTAATGGATTTGGTCGTATTGGACGAGTATTATTTAGACTTGCTCAGAAACGTTCAGATATTGAAATTATAGCTATTAATGATTTATTAACTCCTGAATATATAGCTTATATGTTAAAATATGATTCGACACATGGTACTTTTAAAAAAAGTATTAAAGTTGATAAGGAAAATATTATTGTTGATGGAAAAAAAATTCGTATTACTTCAATAAAAGACCCTGAAAAATTAATGTGGGATGATGTATCCATTGATGTAGTAATTGAATCAACAGGTCTTTTTTTAACAAAAGAACAAGCTTATAAACATATTTTATCTGGTGCAAAAAAAGTAGTTGTTACAGGGCCCTCAAAAGATAATATTCCAATGTTTGTAAGAGGTGCAAACTTTCATAAATACAAAGGAGAAAATATTGTATCGAACGCATCATGTACTACTAATTGTTTAGCTCCTTTATCTAAAGTAATAGATGATAATTTTGGTATAATTGAAGGTTTGATGACAACTGTACATGCTAGTACAGCTACGCAAAAAATTGTCGATGGTGCTTCTAATAAAGATTGGAGAGGAGGTCGCGGTGCACTGCAAAATATTATTCCATCTTCCACTGGAGCAGCTATTGCTGTAGGAAAGGTCTTACCAAACTTAAATGGTAAACTAACTGGTATAGCATTTCGGGTACCGGTATCAAATATATCTGTAGTTGATTTAACAGTCCGTTATAAAAAATCAGCTACATATGCAGAAATATGTCAAAAAATTCAACAAGCTTCTCAAGAAGAAATGAAGGGAATTTTAGGATATACTGAAGACGAAGTTGTTTCTGCAGATTTTAATGGAGAAGAATTAACTTCTATTTTTGATGCTAAAGCAGGCGTATCTTTAAATAAAAATTTTGTGAAATTAATTGCTTGGTACGATAATGAAACAGGTTATTCAAGTAAAGTTCTTGACTTGGTATCTCTAATATCTAGAAAATAGATATAAAATATAATTATAGTAGTAACTTTAAAAAATGTAGTATTTATATTGCTATTAAAATAATGATCGATGTATTTTTATTTTTTTGTATATAGCAGTATTAAGGCTGTACTTAATACTGCTTTTTATATTTTTAAAATATTTTTTATCATAATTTTTAATTACATGAAATAATTTTTATTTTCTTCTAATTAAAAATTCGTGTCTTTTTTTTCAGTTAATAGTAATTACTTTATTTTTTATTTTCAAAAGAATAATTGATATGATAGAGAACTTTTTAATATACTATTTATAAAGTTGATCATTGCTTTTTAAAAAAAATATTAAAAAATAATTAAATATAATTAAATTATTATATTTCATATGTAATTTTTATAAAAAATGAGTGAAATTATTAAAATATAATCTATTTTTTAATAGATAATACAAAAAGATTTTTCTATTATGTTTTTTTATAAGATTTTATAATTGACTACTTTTTTTATATAAAAAAATATAAATATTTTTGCATAAGTATATTTTTTAAAATAAAATCTATACAACTATTAAACTGTTATTAAATGAAATACTATTACTGTATATTTTAGATATTAGTATATTAATGATATTTACATTATTTATTTTTAGAATGTAAGTTTATAACTTTAAGAATATACTTTGATATTTTATTTAAATGAAATAAGGTTTAATTTTTTTCACCCATTTTTTTATTCTATATTCAGTTTTTTCTGCTTGTCTGTCTTCATCTAAAATTAATCCAACAAAATATTCTTTATCTAATAAAGCTTTGGATCTTTCAAAAAAATATTCCTTTGTAGACCATTTACCAACTATATTTGCTTTATTTTTTTTTAAAATATCATAAATTACACCTACTGCATCACAAAAATATTCACTGTAATCCTCTTGATCTCCACATCCAAATAATGCCACAGTTTTATTTAAAAAATTAATCTTTTTTAAAGTTGGCAAAAAATCATCCCAATCACATTGAACTTCACCATAGTACCAAGTAGGTACTCCTAATATTAAAAAATTAAAATCTTCAATGTCTTTTTGAGAAGCATTACTAATATCGTATAAAACAGAAATATCATTACCTATATGTTGTTGAAGTAATTTAGCTATTTTTTCTGTATTTCCAGTATCACTTCCAAAAAAAATACCTACTTTTTTCATTTTCGTCTCCTGTAATAAAATATCTTTTTAATATCAATATATGATATTGTATTTATATTGAATATATAAAATAAAAATTGCATTCTTATATAATTTTATAGAAAAAGACAACGTTGTTATTGTAATATTATTTTTTTAAAAAATTCATACTTAAAAATTAAAAAATTAGTATTAAAGATTTTTTTAATTAAAAAATTGTTGCTCGATTTTTTTTGATTTTATCTATATTATAGTGAAATTATAAATGTATTTAGAAAGATAATAATTATTAAAAGATAAAAATATTTTTTAAAATTATAAAAAATTTTATAATATTATGTAGAATAAAAAAAATATTTCTTCTTTTAAAAAGTCATGGATACTTATTTATATATTCATGAAAAAATTAATTAATATATAGAATAGTTATATAAAATTTTACATAAAAAAATAGTACATATTTATAATATGTTTTTCTAATTTATTTATTTATTAAATATAAATATTATGCAAAAAAATTTAATTTGGTTCCGTAATGATCTTCGTTTATATGATAATACAGCTTTACATCAAGCATGTAAATCTAATGAAGATAAAGTAATAGGTTTGTTTATTGCTACTCCTGAGCAATGGAATAATCACTATATGTCTGAAAAAAAATTATCTTTCGTTTATCATCATTTGATTTCTTTACAAAAAGAATTATTTAAATTGAATATTATTTTATATTATCATGAATCTACTAATTTTTTAAATTCTATAGAATATCTTATTTTTTTTTGCGAAAAACATAAAGTAAATAATCTATTTTATAATTATCAATATGAAATAAATGAACGTAATCGAGATTATTTAGTAAAAAAAAAATTATCTCAAAAAGGATTTATTATAAAAGGTTTTCACGATAATCTTTTATTTTCTAATACAAAAATTAAAAACAAGCAAAATGAAACATATAAAGTTTTTACTTTTTTTAAAAAAAAAGTTATTCAGAATTTACATAATAATATACCAGAATGCTTTCCTGTCCCTTTAAAAAGAAAACCTGATAGAGATATTTTTTTAAATCCTATTTTCCTTAAAAATTTAACTTTTAATTTTAATAGAAACATTTTCCCTATTGGAGAAAAAAAAGCTATTGATCGTTTAAAAAATTTTTGTATACATAAAATTCATGATTATTCATTCAAACGAAATTTTCCTTTTTTAAATAGTACTAGCATGTTATCTCCATATTTGTCTGCAGGAATAATATCATCTCGACATTGTCTTATGATGCTTTTAAAAACAAAAAATAATTTTTCATTAAATGCTCTTGTTACTTCTTCTTGGTTCAATCAAATATTATGGCGTGAATTCTATTATCATTTATTAATTGGATTTCCAAGAATTAGTAAATATGAATCATTAGTGACATGGGAAAAAAAAATCATCTGGATGAATAATACAGAACATTTTAATGCTTGGAAAAAAGGAAATACAGGTTTTCCTATAATAGATGCTGGAATGAGACAATTAAATAAATTAGGATGGATGCATAATCGATTAAGAATGATTGTATCTAGTTTTTTAGTAAAAAACCTTTTAATTGATTGGAGACAAGGCGAAAAATATTTCATGTCACATTTAATTGATGGAGATTTAGCACTAAATAATGGAGGATGGCAATGGTCAGCATCAGTAGGATGTGATTCTGTGCCCTACATACGAGTTTTCAATCCATTGAATCAATCAAAAACTTTTGATATATCAGGTGCTTTTATAAAGAAATTTATTCCAGAATTAAAAAATATACCTAATCATTATATTCATCAACCACACATATGGTCAAAGGAACAAAATTTCAAGCTGGATTATCCCGCTCCTATTATAAATTATAGCGATAGTAGAAAAAAATCTTTGTTAATATTTAATCAAGCACGATTAAAACTTTAAAAAAATAGGTTTAAAAATTTATGAATAATTTTTTTTTAGAAGATATTATTAATAAAAAATTATCATCTAATCAACATAACGATATAGTTCCTAATGGTTTACAGATTGAAGGAACAAAAACAGTAAATAAAATTATTACTGGAGTTACTGCTTGTCAAGCTTTATTAGACAAAGCATTATTTTATAATGCTGATACTATAATAGTTCATCATGGTTATTTTTGGAAAAATGAATCAAGATATATACATAACATGCAAAGGAAACGATTAAAAACCATACTTTCTAATAATATTAACTTATACAGCTGGCATCTACCTTTAGATATTCATCCAGAATTAGGTAATAATGCTCAAATAGCAAAAAAATTAGATATTTGTACTCGGGGTAATATTTTACCATATGTTTTTTGGGGCACGATAAAAAATCCAATGAACGGTTTTGAATTTGCAAAAAAAATAGAAAAAAAATTTAAAAAATGTCCTATACATCTACATGAAAATGCTCCATTGTATATTAATCGTATTGCTTGGTGTAGCGGTAGAGGACAAAGCTTTATTAAACAAGCATGCAAATTTGGAATCGATGCATTTTTAACAGGTGAAATTTCAGAAGAAACTACTCATATTGCTAGAGAATTGGGTGTCCATTTTTTTTCTTTAGGACATCATGCTACTGAAAAAGATGGTATTAAGTCTTTAGGTAAATGGCTAAATAAAAAATATAATTTATGTGTTGATTTTATTGATATCCATAATCCTGCATAATGTTATTAAATTAAAAATTCAATTATAGAAAAAAATTATCAATTAATTTTTATTTTTTAAAAATTAATTTAATATTTTTCTTATTTAAAAGAATATTATGAACAAAAATAAAATAGAATACTGGTTAAATTCCTCTTGGTTATCTAGAGAAAACCTAGATTATATAGAAAAAATATACAAAAATTTTTTAATAGATGCTCAATCTGTAGATACTACTTGGCATAAAGCATTTTTAGAGCTTTCTAAGGGAAAAAAAAATAAATATTCACTCATTGATAAAATCAATTATATTATTAATTCATTTCGTCTACAAGGTTATAAAGCAGCTTTAATTGATCCACTACAATTAACAAAACAAAAAAATATTCAAGATTTAAATTTATCATCTTATAGTTTTACACAAGATGAAATAAAAGAGAATATTAAAATAAATTTTAAAAATTGTATTAATTTTAAAACTAATATTGTCAGTTTACATAAAATATTATCTGAAAAATATTGTGGTTCTATTGGTTTTGAATATATGTACATAGATGATATCTTAGAAAAAACATGGATTACAAATTATATAGAATCTTTTTTTAATGAAAATTTATTAACTAAAAAGGAAAAAGTAAATTTTTTAAAAGAAATAACTTATGCTGAAACTTTAGAAAAATACATTGGAAAAAGATTCCCTGGTGCGAAGCGTTTTTCTTTAGAAGGAGCAGAAACATTAATTCCTATGTTGCATGAAGTAATAAGATTTTCGAAAAAAAGCAACATATCTAAAATCATATTAGGAATGGCTCATCGAGGCAGGTTAAATGTACTTGTCAATGTTTTAAACAAAAGTCCAAAAATTTTATTTGATGAATTTTCTGGTTTAAATTCATTTAAAAAAATAAGTGGTGATGTTAAATATCATATGGGAGGAACTTCTGAAATAAAACATGAAAAAAAAATAATTCTTAATTTAGCATGTAATCCATCTCATTTGGAAATAATTAATCCTGTTGTATCTGGAATAGCTCGATCTTATATTGATGAAATAAAAAAAATAGACAGCGAAATTTTACCTATCAGTATTCACGGTGATGCTTCTGTAATTGGTCAAGGTGTAGTACAAGAAACATTAAATATGTCTCAAACAGAAGCTTATAAAGTAGGAGGAACTATTCATATTGTTGTTAATAATCAAATTGGATTTACTACTTCTGATCCTAAAAATCTTCGTTCAAGTCAATATTCTACTGATATTGCAAAAATAATTCAAGCACCTATATTTCATGTTAATACCGATAATATAGAAGCATCTATTTTTACTATCCAATTAGCTCTTAATTTCAGAAGAAAATTTAAAAAAGATGTCTTTATAGACTTAGTTTGTTATAGACGTCATGGACATAATGAAGTAGACGAGCCATCTGTTACGCAACCGTTAATGTATCAAAAAATAAAAAATCATCCTACTGTAAGAAAAATATATTCTGACTTTTTGATATCTCAAAAAATAATTACATCTAAAAAAAATCAAGAAATTATAGATCAATATTCTTGCAAATTAGAAACAGGTCAATGTATTTTTTCAAGATCTAAAGAAATATATTTTAAAGATGATATAATTTTTAAAGAAATAAAAACAAAAAAAATAATCAAAAATATAAATTTTTCTAGTTTACAAAATTTAGCTTGTTCAATTAATAGCATCCCTGATTCAATTAAAATGCATCATCGAGTTAAAAAAATTTATCAAGAACGATTAAAAATGGCTCAAGGATTAAAATTATTTGATTGGGGTGCAGCTGAAACATTAGCTTATGCTACAATCATTAATGAAGGAATTTCTTGTCGTATTTCTGGAGAAGATGCAAGTAGGGGTACTTTTTTTCATCGTCATGCTATTATTCACAATCAAATAGATGGTTCTATTTACATACCTTTGAACAATATAAGATCAAAACAAGGAAAATTTCAAATTTGGGATTCTGTGTTATCAGAAGAAGCAGTTTTAGCTTTTGAATATGGATATTCTTTATTTCCATCGAACACTCTTACTATTTGGGAAGCTCAATTTGGAGATTTTGTTAATGGTGCTCAAATAGTTATTGATCAATTTATAAGTTCTGGTGAACAAAAATGGAATCAAAAATCTAATTTAGTTCTTTTTTTACCTCATGGTTATGAAGGACAGGGACCTGAGCATTCGTCTTCTAGAATCGAACGATTTCTTCAACTTTGTGCAGAAAAAAATATGCAAATATGCATGCCAACTACATCATCACAAATATTTCATATTTTACGAAAACAAATATTAAATGAAGTTTATACACCACTAATTATTTTCACCCCAAAATCTCTTTTAAGAAATGCTATGGCAGGATCTTCTTTAAATACTCTTGCAGATGGTAAATTTCAAAAAATAATAGATGAAGTAGATAATATTAATAAAAAAGAAAAACGTCTTATTTTTTGTACTGGAAAAATATATTATGATTTATTACAAAATCGTCGTGAAAAAAAAATTGATTCTATTCTTTTAATTCGTATTGAACAGTTATATCCTTTTCCTAAAAATGAAATAGTAAAAATACTAAAAAATTATTTTTACGTAACAGATTATATATGGTGTCAAGAAGAACCTTATAACCAAGGTGCGTGGTTTTATATAAAAGATTATCTAAATGATATATTGCCGTTAAATACTTCATTGAAATATATTGGTCGTAAATCTTCAGCTTCACCTGCAGTTGGTTGCATTTCCATTCATAAAGAACAGCAACAAAAAATAATTCAAAATGCATTAAACATCAATTCAATAATAGGATAAAGAATGAAAAAAATAAATATTCTTGTTCCAGATTTACCGGAATCGGTTAGTGATGCAACAGTTGTAAAATGGCATAAAAAAATAGGAGATACAGTTAATCGTGATGATAATATAGTTGATATTGAAACAGATAAAGTTACATTAGAAGTATCCTCTCCATGCGATGGAATATTAAAATTAATTTTAGAAGAAGAAGGGAAAATAGTTAAGTCTCGACAAATACTCGGTGAAATAAAAAATGTAAATATTATTAATAATAATATTTTAGAAGAAGAAAATAACTCATTAAATAGAATAAATAATTCTACAAATAAAGAAGAGCAAGAATATCTTTTAGAAAAAAAAGAGAAATATCTTACTCCATCTCTAAGACGATTAATTAAAATAGACAAAAATAATACAACTAATCTTGAAAAGATTGTAAAAACACAAGAAAACATATCGAATAATAACTTATTAAATTCTAATACTTTAAATCTTAATGAGGATAACCAAAAAGAAAATAAAAAATTTGAAAATAGAGTTAAAATGACTCGCTTACGACAAAGAATTGCAGAACGATTACTAGATAGTAAAAATAATACAGCTATGCTAACAACATTTAATGAAGTAAATATGCGCGAAATAATACTTTTAAGAAAAAAGTATGGCCAAGATTTTGAAAAAAAATATGGTATTAGAATTGGTTTTATGTCTTTTTTTGTAAAAGCAGTAATTCAGGGTTTGAAGAATTTTCCAGAAATAAATGCATATATAGATAAAACAGATATAGTTTTTTATAAGAATTTTGATATAAGTATTGCTATTTCAACACCTAGAGGATTGATAACACCAGTCTTAAGAAATGCTGATAAAATGTCCATGTCAGAAATAGAAAAAAAAATAAAGGAATTTTCTGATAAAAGTATTCAAAATAAAATTAATATTAAAGAATTAATCGGTGGAAATTTTACTATCACGAATGGGGGTGTTTTTGGTTCTTTGATATCTACACCTATTATCAATCCTCCTCAAACAGCTATATTAGGTATGCATATGATTCAAGAACGGCCAGTAGCTGTTAATGGAGAAATTAAAATTCTTCCTATGATGTACCTAGCATTATCTTATGATCATCGTTTAATAGATGGAAAAGAATCTGTAGGTTTTTTAGTGAATATAAAAAATACATTAGAAGATTTTACTCGTATTTTAATTGATATTTAAAGTTATTTTTTATACTTTAATATTTTATATTTTAAAACACAATAATTAAATTGATTATATAATATACTTTTATTTCTAAAATTAAAAAATACAGAAAGTTTTATATAACAAATTTTTTTAATAATTAAAAGATAACATTTATAGAAAAAAAGTGATAAGAGAGAATTCCATGACAATTAATAAACTAGTTTTAATCAGACATGGTCAAAGTGAATGGAATGAATTAAATAAATTTACTGGATGGCATGATGCTAAATTATCTAAAAAAGGAAAATATGAAGCAAAATCTGCTGCTATCTTATTAAAAAAAGAAAAATTTTTTTTTGATTGTGCATATACATCTGTATTGAAAAGAGCAATACATACATTGCAATATATTTTAGATGAATTAAATCAGAATTGGTTATCAGTAAAAAAATCTTGGCGTTTAAATGAAAGACATTATGGTGCATTAGAAGGATTAAATAAAGATGAAGTCATTCAAAAATATGGAGAAAAAAAAGTTCTCTTATGGAGGAGAAGTTTTGAAACTAGTCCTCCTCATATTGATATCAAAGACAAACGTTTTCCAGGAAATGACATACGCTATTCCCATTTAAATATCAATGATATTCCTATAGGAGAGAGTCTAGAAATCACTGCAAAACGAGTTATACCTTATTGGAATAAAATTATTTATCCTCAATTAAAAAATAATAAAAAAATACTTGTTGTAGCACATGGAAATTCTTTGCGTGCTTTAATACAACATTTAAATAAAATAGATAATAAAGAAATTTTAAAATTAAACATACCTACTGCAACACCTATTATTATAGAATTTGATCAAAAAAATAATCCAATTAAATGGTATTATTTAAGATAATTTTATTAAAAAAATATTTTTTTATTTTATATTTTTTAAGAACGTCTTGTTTGCTTCGTTTAGTTATATTTAGAATTGTATTTACACTAAATAATATGAATATATTTTCTAATATAATTATGTTTAATAGATTTTTTTAAAATATTAACAGGAATAAATAGAAAAATAAAATTTTTAGAAGTTAAAAAACAAGAGGTTCTAATGATTAAAAAAATTGGAGTCTTAACCAGTGGTGGAGATGCTCCAGGGATGAATGCTGCAATTAGAGGAGTTGTTAGAACAGCACTTAGTGAGAGATTAGAAGTCTTTGGAATTTATGATGGATATTTAGGTTTATATGAAAACCGTATGGTAAACCTCGATAGATACAGTGTATCTGATATGATCAATAGAGGTGGAACATTTTTAGGATCAGCTAGATTTTCTGATTTTCATCAAGATAAAATACGATCTATTGCAGTACAAAATGTAAAAAAAAGAAAAATAGATGCTCTTGTTGTTATCGGAGGCGACGGATCGTATATAGGAGCTCAAAAATTAACAGAAATGGGTGTTCCATGTATTAGTATTCCAGGTACTATAGATAATGATGTTTCAGGTACTGATTATACAATAGGTTATTTTACTGCTTTACAAACAGTTGTTGAAGCTATTGATAGATTACGTGACACCTCATCTTCTCATCAACGTATTTCTATAGTAGAAGTAATGGGTAGATATTGTGGAGATTTAACATTAGCTGCAGCTATTGCTGGTGGATGTGAATTTATTGTACTACCAGAAATTGACTATAAAAAAGAAGAATTAGTTATTGAAATCCAAGCAGGTATTGCTAAAGGAAAAAAACATGCTATTGTTGCAATAACAGAATATATTTGTGATGTAGAAGCATTAGCACGATATATTGAAAAAAAAACAAATCGAGAAACTAGAGCTACAATCCTTGGACATATTCAAAGAGGTGGATCCCCTGTAGTATATGATCGAATATTAGCTTCAAGAATGGGTGCATATTCAGTTGAACTATTAATAAAAGGTTATCAAGGTAAATGTGTTGGAATACAAAACGAAAAGATGGTTTTTAATGATATAAGAAGTGCACTAAAAAATATGAAACGTACTTTTAAAAAAGATTGGTTAATTACTGCTAAAAAGTTATATTAATATGAAATTAGTGCCGGTCTTGCCGGCGCTTTAGTTTTTAAACCAAGTGATATAGGTGTTTTAAAAAATGAACATTTATAGAAAAAAAAATATTTTAAAAAAATGTTTTGTTGAGTTTTTTGGAACAGGTTTAATAATATTTTTTGGTGTAGGAAGTTTAGCTGCTTCTAAACTAACAAATGTTAATTTTGATCAATTTGAAATCAGTTGTATTTGGGGTTTTGCAGTATCTATATCAATATATTTTAGTTCTACAATATCTGGTGCTCATTTAAATCCAGCTATTACTATTTTCTTTTGGTTATCCTCTAAATTTAATAAAAAAAAGGTATTGCCTTATATTATATCTCAAATATTCGGTTCTTTTTTTTTTACAATGTTAATATATTATCTTTATAAAAACTTTCTAGTATCATTCGAAATAAAAAATAATATTTTTAGAGGAACACAAGATAGTCTTAATTTAGCCTCTATTTTTTGTGTATATCCTAATAATAAAAACAGTTTTATTTTTGATTTTATGATTGAAATATTTTCAACTGCATTGTTTATGTTAATAATATTAGAATTTAATAATAAAAATAACAATTACTTTTTATATAATAAATCTATAGTTCCTATCTTAATCGGTCTGCTAACTTGTCTGATTAATTTAGTTATAAATCCTTTGAATAACATAAGTCTAAATCCAGCAAGAGATTTAGGTCCTAAAATATTCCTAAGTTTAACTGGATGGGGCGTTTTGTCTTTTACTGGAGGAAATGACAACATTCTATATTGTTTAATTCCTATGATAGGACCAATTTTAGGTGCTAATTTAGGTGGTTGGATACATAAAAAATTAATTGATAATAGTTAATTGTTTCTTTTAAAGAATATGATCAGATATTTTAATAATTCTACAAAATTCTGCAGGATCTAAAGAAGCATTTCCAATTAACAAACCATTGATATCTGGTTGCTCCATAAATTTTTTTGCATTAGAATAATTAATAGAACCTCCATACTGAACTATTATATCATTTATATCAATTGAATCATGTTTTACAATGTAATTTTTTATAAATTTATGTATTAATTGTACATCTTTAGGTTCAGCTGATAAACCTGTTCCAATAGCCCAAATAGGTTCATAAGCAATTATAGTATTTTTAAATGCTGATTTGCCTATTTTTTTAAATATATCATGTAATTGTTCTGTAATAACTTCTTGAGTTTTGCCATTTTTTTTATCTATTTCTGTTTCACCGATACATAAAATCGGTATTAAGTTTGACTCTTTAATTAAATGAAATTTTTTTATAATAATATCATTAGTTTCATTATGCATTAAACGTCTTTCAGAATGTCCAATGATAACATATTTTACTCCTATGTCTTCTAGCATTAAAACTGATGTTTCACCAGTAAAGGCTCCTTTTAAATGAATATCTATATTTTGTGCACCAAGAAAAATATTCATGTTACTTACATCCTTGTATACTCGTTCTAAATATATAGTTGGAGGAGCAATAATAATTGTATTCTTTTTTGAATGAATTGATGATTGTAATTTTAAATATTTAAAAAAATTAGAAATCATATTTATATTGCCGTTTAATTTCCAATTAGCTGCAATAAAAAATTTTTTCATTTGCCTACCTTAACTAAAGTATAATTTTATAATAATAGAAACTAAGCTTTCTTATAAAATAAAGAAATCATGTAAACTTAGTTTCTATTGTAAAGAATATTAAAAGATATTATTTATATATATTTGCTCTATCGCGTAATTTTTTTCCGGGTTTAAAATAAGGAACATATTTTTCATTTAATTTCACTGTTCTTCCAGTCTTAGGATTCCGACCAATACGAGAAGCACGATAATGTAAAGAAAAACTACCAAATCCCCTAATTTCAATTCTTTGTCCCTGTGCTAAAGAGGTAGTCATATGTTCTAACATTTCTTTTGTAGCACGTTCTATCATTTTATTTGAAATATGAATTCTTTGTTCAGCAATTTTTTCGAATAATTCTGACTTCGTCATAAATCCTCTATATTTATAAATTTTAAAATGTATTTCTTCATATTTTAAAAAAAAATTATATAAAAAATATATTTTTCTATAACAAAAGTAATTATTCAGTGTTTTTAGCTGCTTTAAACGCTTCTGTCATAACATTAGAAAACGAGTCATCATTTGTTTTGCTATTAGGTGAAGCCACTAAATCTTTTTTTTCATTTTCATCTGCAATATGAATTACAACATAAATTATTCTATTTTTGCGATCAAAGCTAGATAACTTTACTGAAATTTCATCTGCAATTTTGAACTTATTTATTATTTGATCAGAATCTAAACGGGGGATGTCAGATAGTTTTACAATAGCTTCTAAATGTTCTGGTAATGTTACAATAATATTTTTTTTATCCAAAGATTTAATCTTTCCAGTAATAATAGCTCCTTTCTTATGATTGGCAATATACACATTAAAAGGGTCTTCTTCCAACTGTTTAATACCTAAAGATATACGTTCTCTTTCTGCATCAACTTGAAGAACTACAGCAGAAATTTCATCATTCTTTTTGTATTTTTTCACTGCCTCTTCACCAGGCGTAATCCAAGAAATATCAGATAAATGTACTAATCCATCAATACCTCCATTTAAACCAATAAAAATTCCAAAATCTGTAATAGATTTAATTTTTCCAGTAACATGAACTCCTTTTTTGTGAGTTTCAGAAAATTCTTTCCATGGATTAATTTTACATTGTTTCAAACCAAGAGAAATACGACGACGTTCTTCATCTATATCTAATACCATCACCTCAACAATATCATTAACTACAACTACTTTTGACGGATGAATATTTTTATTAGTCCAGTCCATTTCAGATACATGTACAAGACCTTCTACTCCCTCTTCAATTTCTACAAAACAACCATAATCAGTTAAATTTGTCACACGGCCACTTAATTTAGTTTCTTCTGGATAACGTTTAGAAATTGCTATCCATGGATCTTCACCTAATTGTTTTA
This sequence comes from Buchnera aphidicola str. Ak (Acyrthosiphon kondoi), assembly GCF_000225445.1. Taxonomy (NCBI): domain Bacteria; kingdom Pseudomonadati; phylum Pseudomonadota; class Gammaproteobacteria; order Enterobacterales; family Erwiniaceae; genus Buchnera; species Buchnera aphidicola. Next base: position 343,546 of record NC_017256.1, read on the forward strand.
ATCCTAATGATACACGTGTTCTTTCTCTATCAAACTTCAAAATTTTAATATTAATCTCATCTCCTACATTTACTATCTCACTGGGATGTTTAACTCTTTTCCAAGCCATATCAGTAATATGTAAAAGACCATCTACACCACCTAGATCTACAAAAGCTCCATAATCAGTTAAATTTTTTACAATACCTTTAACATGCATTCCTTCTTGTAAATTTTCTAATAATTGATCTCTTTCAGCACTATTTTCTGATTCAATTACAGCACGACGTGAAACAACAACATTATTGCGTTTTTGATCTAATTTTATTACTTTAAATTCTAGTTCTTTCCCTTCAAGATGAATTGTTTCTCGAACTGGTCGAACATCAACTAAAGAGCCTGGTAAAAATGCACGTATCTCATTTAGTTCAACAGTAAAGCCGCCTTTAACTTTACCATTAATAATTCCAACAACTGTTTCTGATTTTTCATGAGCTTGTTCTAATATTAACCATGCTTCGTGACGTTTTGCTTTTTCACGAGATAGAAGTGTTTCTCCAAATCCATCTTCAATTGCATCTAAAGCAACATCAATTTGATCTCCTATATTAATATCTAATAAACCTTGAGAATTTTTAAATTGTTCAGTAGGAATAGCAGATTCAGATTTTAGACCCGCATCGACTAAAACTATATCTTTTTCTATAGAAACAATAGTACCGCGAATAATTGAACCTGGACGAGTTTTGATTTCTTTTAGCGATTCTTCAAATAATTGAGCAAAAGATTCGTTCATATTGATAATTTTGAAAAATTTTTATTAAATGTTCATTTTAACTTCATGCTAAAATGATCTTATTTTATATGTCTTATGATAGTCCTTATCAAAGAGTGTAATATTTCAAATATTAAATTTATTTTTAATCATATTTTTATTTTTTTAATAATATATTTCATTAACACTCCAAATACTTCTAACAAACTCATATTAGTAGAATCTAATATTATAGCATTTTTTGCTGCGCATAAAGGAGAAATTAATCGATTTTGATCACGTTCGTCACGATTCTTCATTTGTGCAAATAATTCTTGAAAATTAGCATGATAACCATTTTTTTTTAATTCTAACATTCTTCGTTTTACACGCACTTTTAAATCAGCATTTAAAAAGAATTTAAGTACCGCATCTGGAAATACTACTGTACCCATATCACGTCCTTCTGCTATTAAACCTGGTAAACATCTCATTAATCTTTGTTTTTTCAATAAAATTTTTCTAACACGAGGATAAACTGATAATTGAGAAGAAATTTCGCTAATTATATTAATATTTCTTGAATTATAAAAAAAATTAATATTTTTTTTTTTAATTAATGAATCATCTAAATTATTTAATAAATTAATAATATTTTTTTCAATAATAGAAATATTTTCTTTTAGTGCTAAACATGCTACTAATCGATAAATTTTTCCTGACTCTAATAACGACCAATTTAACTTATCAGATATTATTTTAGAAAGAGTGCTTTTACCAACACCACTAGGACCGTCAATAGTAATAACCGGAATTTTATTTATCATATTTTATCTTTAATATATAGAATAGTCCTACTCAAAAAAATTTTATAAAATTCGTCAGATTTTACTAATAGATAAAAAATCTTTAAAATAAGATGGAAAAGTTTTTGAAATACACTCTGGATTCAGTATATTTACACCTATTTCAGATAAAGATATAAGCGAAAAACACATAGCCATACGATGATCATTATAAGTGTTAATATTAGAATATTTAAATAAAATAGGAGGAGAAATAGATAAAAAATCTTTTCCTTCTTTAACTATAGCACCAATTTTTCTTAATTCTATAGTCATTGCAGATAAACGATCAGTTTCTTTAACTCGCCAGTTATATATATTTCTGATAACTGTTGTACCTTTTGAAAAAAGAGCCACCATTGCAATAGTCATTGCTGTATCAGGAATATGATTCATATCTAAATCTATTGCATTCAACTTATTACGAGTACAAGTAATAGAATAGTCTTCCCAATCAATTATTGCTCCCATTTTTTCAAGAACATTTGCAAATTCTATATCTCCTTGAATACTTTTTTTTCCAACACCAGTAACTTTGATTGAACCACCTTTTATAGCTGCAGCAGCTAAAAAATAAGAAGCTGAAGACGCATCCCCTTCAATTATATAGTTGCCTGGTGTTTTATATTTTTGTTGCCCTTTTATATAGAATACATTATAAGAATTATGTTCAATATTTACTCCAAAATGTTTAATTAAATTAAGTGTAATATCAATATAAGGTTTAGAAACTAAATTTCCTTTTATAAAAATTGTAGTATCTTTTAGCGCAAGCGGAGAACTTATTAATAATGATGTTAAAAACTGACTAGAAATATTTCCATGCAAAAAAATAGAACCTCCAATAAAACCACCCTTTGTGCGTATCGGAGGATATCCTATTTGTTTTTGATATTCTATAACAGCACCTCCTTGCTTTAAAGCATCAACAAGATGTTCAATAGGTCTTTCATGCATTCTATCATCTCCACTTAATATAATATCATTTTCATGTAAAGATAATATAGCAAGTAGAGGTCGTATAGCAGTACCTGCATTGCCTAAATATAATGAAACCGGTTTAGGCAAAGAAAAAGCTTGTCCTATACCTTGAATATAACATGTTTTTTTATCATCAGATAAATGATATTTAACGCCTAATTTTTTTAAGGCATTAAGCATATATTGTGTATCATCACTATCTAATAAATTAGTTAAACATGTTGTACCTTGGGCTATTGAAGAAAGTAATAAAACTCTATTTGAAATACTTTTTGAACCCGGTAAAAAAACAGTTCCATTAACATAAGATATTGGTTTTAAATTAAAAGAATCTTGCATAATAAACATTGCTCTATTTAATTAAAGTTAAAAAACATTTTAAGAAATAAATTAAAGATAATTTATCCATATCTATTTTCAAAATAAGACATAAATTTTATTAAAGATTTAACTCCTTTTAGTGGCATGGCATTATAAATAGATGCACGCATACCACCTACTATACTATGTCCTCTTAAATACTTTAAACCTAATTTAGAAGCTTCTTTTAAAAAAATTGTATTTAATTTAGGATTGATTAAATGAAATACAACATTCATTTGTGATCTATTCTTAGAATCTATTTTATTTATGTAAAATTCACTATTATCTATTTTTTTATATAATAAATCTGATTTCTTTTGATTTAATTTTTCAATTTCTTCTAAACCACCTTGTTTTTTTAACCATTTAAAAACTAATCCTGATAGATACCAAGCAAATGTAGGTGGTGTATTAAACATAGAATTATGTTCTGATATTGTTTTATAATCTAAAATAGAAGGAGCTATCTTAGATGAATATCCTATAAGTTTTTTACGAATAATAATTATTGTTATACCTGCAGGACCAATATTTTTCTGAGCACCGGCATAAATAAGATCATAATTTTTAATATTAATTAAACGTGATAAGATGAAAGATGAAAAATCTGCAACAATAATTTTATTTTCAAAGAATGGCTCTTCATAAATAGATAATCCATCTATTGTTTCATTAGGACAATAATGAATATATGCTGATTTATTGCTTACATTCCATTGCCTCATTGGTAAAAGACATTCTTTCTTATTATGATTTTCTCTAATATATATTGACTGAGGAGAACAGTATTTTTTAGCTTCTATAAATGCACAATTCGACCAATAACCACTATTAATATAATCTGCTGTTTTTGAGTTTCCTAATAAATTCATAGGAATAGCAGAAAATTGCCCTCTGGCACCACCTTGACAAAACAATACTTTAAAAGAATCAGGTATTTTCAATAAATCCCTTAAATCTTGTTCTGCTTCTAAAGCCACTCGGATAAATTCTTCACTACGATGACTGATCTCCATTACAGAGGAACCTGATTTTTTCCAATTTTGTAATTCTTTTTTAGCTTGATAAAGAACATCTCTTGGAATCATAGCTGGACCAGCACTAAAGTTGTAAACTACATTCATTATTTCACCAATTATATTTTAAATATTATCTCAATAAACTAATTTATAAATTCTAAGCCCTGCATATATTTTTTTTGAAGAATTTTAGGAATTTCTATACGACCATCAGAATGTTGATAATTTTCTAAAATAGCTGCTAATGTTCTACCTATTGCTAAACCTGAACCATTTAATGTATGCACAAAAAGATTCTCTTTTTTAGATTTTTTTCTATAACGAGCTTTCATACGACGTGCTTGAAAATCATTCATATTAGAACAAGAAGAAACTTCTCTATATTTTTTTTGAGAAGGAAACCAGACTTCTAAATCGTAAGTTTTTACAGCTGTAAAACCCATATCTCCAGCACATAAAAGCATTTTTCTATATGGTAATTTTAAAAGTTGTAAAACTTTTTCAGCATGATTAGTAAGTTTTTCTAGCGCTTCTACAGATTTTTCTGGTTTAACAATTTGGACTAATTCTACTTTATCAAATTGATGTAATCTAATTAGTCCTTTAGTGTCCCGTCCATAAGAAGAAGCTTCTGATCGAAAACAAGGAGTATGTGCAGTTAACATAATAGGTAAATCTTTCTCGTCTATTATTTGATTATAAAATAAATTAGTTAATGGAACTTCTCCAGTAGGAATTAATATATAATTTTTTTTATTTACATAATTTATATGAAATAAGTCATCACTAAATTTTGGTAATTGTCCCGTTGCATATAAAGCTTCAGGACGAACTAGATAAGGAACATAAGTTTCTATATAACCATGATCTACAGTATGTAAATCTAACATAAATTGACCAAGTGCACGATGTAAAAGAGCAATTTTGCCCTTCATTACAACAAATCGTGATCCTGATATTTGTGCTGAAGATTTCCAATCTAATTCGTTAAATTTTTTTCCTATTGTTATATGATCTTGAACCATAAAATCATATTGCCTTTTTTTACCCCAATATTTAATTTCTTTATTGTTTTTTGATGTATTTCCTTCTGGTACGTCATCAGAAGGAATATTAGGTATACACAAAGAAAAATAATGTATTTTTTTTTTCAAATTATCAAGCTCTATTTTAGAAGCATCTAAATCTTTACCTGACTGTATAACTTTATCTTTTAGGGATTCATTTTCATTCTTGATAATTTTAGATTCTCTGACTAAATTGGATAAAGTATTGTGCTTAAATTGTAAATTTTCAGTTTGAATCTGTAATTTTTTTCTTTTATCTTCCATAGAAGATATTGCGGAAACATCTAATTTATAACCTTTTTTTAATAGCTTTCTAGCTGTTAAGTGTAATTCGTTTCGTAATAAATAAGGATTTAACATAGAATGTTTAGCTCTTTTAAATTATTGTTAAATTATTTTATACGTCAATAATATAAAGATTAAAATATTTAATTTATTTTTAATATATGAAATAAATATTTTTTAAATTAAATTATATATTTAACATAGTAAGACGTATTTTATAATATTAAAAAACAATATAATAGCATTGTGTATGAATAATCTTATTAAATATAAAATTATTTATTTTTTCAAATAATTTGTTTTTAGTAATATATAAAAATTATAATATTTATTATATTCTCAATTAACTTAGTCATACTTATTTTTATTTTTAGGAAATTTAATATGTTTAATATTAAACACAGTAGAATAATTATTTTAGGTTCTGGACCAGCTGGATATACTGCAGCAATATATGCTTCAAGAGCTAATTTAAAACCTGCTTTGATTACTGGAATAAACAAGGGAGGACAATTAATGAACACTGATGAAATTGAAAATTGGCCAGGAGATGCTAATAAGATAAGTGGTTTAGAATTAATGGAACGCATGCATGAACATGTCATCAAACTCAATACTAAAGTTATCTCTGATAATATAAAATCAGTGAATTTTGACAAAAAACCTTTTCATTTAATAGGTGAAAACAGAGAATACACTGCTGATTCAGTTATTATTGCTACTGGAGCAAATCCCCGTTATTTAGGATTAAAATCAGAGAGTTTATTTAAAGGAAAAGGTGTTTCAACATGTGCCGTATGTGATGGTTTCTTTTACAAAGCAAAAGAAGTTGCAGTTGTAGGTGGAGGAAACACAGCTATAGAAGAAACATTATATTTATCAAATTTTGTTGAAAAAGTTCATTTAATACATCGTGGAATCAATTTTAGCGCTGAAAAAATTTTACTTGATAGATTAGCTAAAAAAATAAAAAATAAAAAAGTAATAATTTATTTAAATTCTACTGTAAAAAACATATTAGGAAATTCTACCGGAGTTACTAATGTATTGATTGAACAAAAAAATTTACAAAAAGAAAAAGAGTTAAATATTAAAGTTTCAGGAATATTTGTTGCAATTGGATACACTCCTAATACAGATATATTTATCAATAAATTAAAAATGAAAGATGGTTATATTGAAGTAATGCGTGAAACGCATGGAAATTATACTCAGACAAGTATACCTGGTGTATTTGCCGCGGGAGATGTAATAGATCATGTATATAGACAAGCAATCACATCATCTGCTAGTGGTTGTATGGCAGCATTAGATAGTGAACGTTATCTTAATTCTTTAATGTAAAAAAATTTATATCTAGCCAAATCGTTATATGATAAAAACATACTAGTCAATATGACTAGTATCTGATATAATAAATTCAATATTTTTGAAAAAACGAGAATAAGATGTCTAAAGAAGAAAACATTGAAATGCAAGGAGTCGTAATAGACACATTACCAAATACAATGTTTCGTGTTGAACTAGAAAACAAACATGTCATTACTGCACACATTTCAGGAAAAATGAGAAAGAATTACATTAGAATATTAACAGGAGACAAAGTGACTGTTGAGCTAACACCGTACGATTTAACTAAAGGAAGAATTATTTTTAGAAGTCGTTAATAGACATTAAGAGAGAAAATCGAATTATAAAATATAAAAGATATAAAATCAATTATTTTCTGAAAAAATAAAATTCACCTCCTCAAAACTTATCTTTTGAAAAAATCTTTTTAAAAAATAAAAACATTTTTATTATTTTTATAAGACATAAAAAATTTTAAAGAGAATTTATGCGTACTAAATATTGTGGAAATATTCGAATAATTCATTTAAACAAAACAGTAACATTATGTGGATGGGTACATAAAATAAGAAATTTTGGTCAATTTATTTTTGTTGACATGAGAGATTATACTGGTCTTGTTCAAATTATTTTTGAATTAAAAAATAATATAACTTTTCAAAAAGCTTTATATTTAAGAAATGAATTTTGTATTCAAATTTCTGGTGTAGTTAAAAAAAGAACAGAAAAAAATAAAAATATAAAAATTAGTACTGGAGAAATAGAAATATTAGCTAATACATTAAATATTTTGAATATTTCAAAATCGTTGCCGTTAAATTATACACAAAACAATAATGATGATGCAAGACTAAAATATCGATATCTAGATCTACGTTCTTTTAATATTTTAGAAAATCTTAAAATAAGAAATAAAATTACTTATTTAATAAGAAATTTCATGACAAAAAAAAATTTTTTAGATATTGAGACTCCTCTTTTAACAAAATCTACACCAGAAGGTGCTAGAGATTATTTAGTACCAAGTCGAAATCATTATGGAAAATTTTATGCATTGCCTCAGTCTCCTCAATTATTTAAACAATTGTTAATGATTTCTGGTATAGATAGATACTATCAAATAGTAAAATGTTTTCGTGATGAAGATTTACGTTCAGATCGACAACCAGAATTCACACAAATTGATATTGAAGTTTCTTTTATGGATGCTAAAAAAGTTCGTGATTTAGTAGAAAAACTCATAAAAAAAATTTGGTTAAAAATAATAAATATTAATTTAAAAAAATTTCCTAAAATATCTTTTTATGAATCAATGAAAAAATATGGATCAGACAAACCTGATTTACGAAATCCAATTGAAATTATTGATGTATCCAGTTTATTTAAAAATAAAAAATTTACATTATTTTTTAGTTTAGATTCCAAAAAAAATAATCGAATAGCATTATTATGTATCCCTGGTGGCGCTGATTTAAGTCGAAAGAAAATTGAAACTTACGATCAATATATAAAAATATTTAATATAAAAAAATTATTTTATATAAAAGTAACAGAAAACAATATTGGACATACGATCATTCATAGTTCTATGAAAAATATTTTAGATGAGATAATTTTAAAAAAAATAATAAAAAAAAGTAAAGCAAAAAACGGGGATATATTATTTTTAATAGCTGATCAGGAACATATTGTCAATAAATCTCTTGGCATGTTGCGTTTAAAATTAGGAATTGATCTCGATATTACGATAAAAAATAGTTGGAAACCAGTTTGGATAGTAAATTTTCCTATGTTTAGTCAAGATAAAGAAGGAAAATTTTCCTCTATTCATCATCCATTTACTGCAGTAAAAAATATGGATATAAAAAAATTAATAAATGCACCTGATCTTGCTATTTCAGACAGCTATGATCTTGTTATAAATGGCTATGAAATCGGTGGAGGTTCAGTGCGGATTCATGATTTTAATATGCAAAAAAAAGTATTTGATATTATTGGAATAAAAGAATCAGTACAAAATGAAAAATTTGGGTTTTTAATAGAAGCATTAAAATATGGTGCTCCGCCACATGCAGGAATTGCTTTAGGTCTAGACAGAATAGTTATGCTTTTGACTAACAGTAAAAATATTAGAGATGTTATTGCTTTTCCAAAAACAACATCAGCAACTTGTTTAATGACAAATTCTCCTAGTACAATAGAGAATTCAATATTACAAGAACTAGCTATAAAAATTTCAAAAAATAGATATTAATTTTTTTATATTTTCAAAAAAAATACTTTTTTATATTAGCCAATAAACATAAAAACGAAGAAAATAAAACAATAGATGGACTAGCTGGTGTATTATACAAAACAGATAGAGATACTCCTCCTGTAACAGATACAATGCTTATTATAATAGCAATAATGACCATTTTTTCTGGAGAACCTGAAAAATGTTGTGCAGTTGCAGGTGGGATAATTAATAAAGAAGTGATCAGTAATGCACCGACGAATTTAATAGATATGGCAATAGTAAAAGCGGTCATTAACATTACAGTCAAGCGAACAAGAAAAATATTTACACCATCTATTTGAGCCAATTCTTCATTAATAGTTGCCGATAAAATAGAATTCCAACGAAAAAATAAAATACTAAGTATTATGATACTTGTTATGGAAATGATAATTAAATCATATTTTTTGACAGATAATAAATCACCAAATAAATAACTTGTAATATCTATTTTTTTATTAGCAGACATTAAATTCATGCAAACCATTCCTAAAGATAGTGAACTATGCGAGATTATATTCAATATTACTTCTAATGAAACAGGTAACAATTTTTCTAACCATGCTAAAATAATTGCAATTAAAGTCATTAGAAAAAAAAGAGCATAAAATGAATTAATATTAAATGCAATAGACACTGCTATACCAAGTAAAGAAGAATGCGATAGGGTATCACCAAAAGATGACATTCGACGCCAAACTATAAATGAACCTAATGGACCAGTTGTCAAAGCTAGTATAATACCTGCAAACCATCCTGGAGAAATTAGTTCAAACATAACAACCACTCTATAATTATGTTATTAAATATTTAAAAATTGTGAGTATGATTATGATCATGATGATAAACTGCTAATTCCTGTACACGTTTAAATCCAAATATAGAAATAAATTCTAAATTGTTACAAACAGTTTCAGGAGTTCCAGAACAACAAATATGATTATTTAAACAAATCACATCATCTGTTTTAGCCATAACAAAATTTAGATCATGAGAAACCATTAAAATAGAACATTTTAACTCATTTCGAATTTCATTAATTAGACTATATAAATCTAATTGTCCCATTACATCTACTCCTTGCGTAGGTTCATCTAAAACTAATAAATTAGGACTTTTTAATAAAGCTTTAGCTAAAAGAACTCGTTGCATTTCTCCGCCAGATAACTGTTGTAACTGACAAGATTTCAAGGATTCTGCTTTTACACGTTTTAAAATATCTGATATTTTTACATTGTTTGTTTTTTGAGATAACTTCATAAATCGTTCTACTGTCAAAGGTAATAAAGTGTTAAGATTTAATTTTTGAGGTACATAACCAATAGATAAATTATATGAACGCATAATCGTGCCTGAATCAGGTTTTATTAAGCCTAAAATAATACGCACTAAAGTAGATTTGCCCGCGCCGTTAGGTCCAATTAGAGTAAGAACACGATTGGGAATTAAAGATAACGATATATTAGTAAGAATAGAACGATTAGATAAATTTACATAAACGTTTTTTAATTTTATAAATTCAAACATGGTTTTATAAATTTTTTTTAAATCTTGATATGATAAGATATTTTTTTTAAAATAAACATCAATATTACATTAAAAATTAAAATACTGCATTAATCATTAATATATTATTATTTAAATTCTAATTATAGCTACATCTGAAATATTAAGATTAGTAGAATATATATTCTGCAAAAAAATAAATAAAAAAACTTACTATAAGTAATTATACTATAATAAAAAATTATTTTTAATATGCATGAGATATAAAAATAAGAAAATAATGGATTTTTTAAAAAAATTAAAAATAATATCTATGTAAGATTTTTTATAAAAAATTTTTATAAATTAAAAAAATAAATTTTAAAAATAAAATATATGCGTATTTAAATATATATAGTAAGACTATCATTGAAATAAAATTTTTTTGTGTTTTTTAAAATAAATATGTATAAAAAATATGAAAATAAAATATCTTCTAGAATTATTCAATCTTTAAATTAATATTTTTTTCAAAAAAAAAATGGCCATATCATTCAATAATAACTATTTTTTGTATTTATTTCAAAATATCACACTTTTTTAATAAAAAAAATTTTTTTTAAGAAAAAAACAAGATTTATTTGAAAAATATCATTATATAAAATGATAAAAATCAAAAAAACGGAATAATTTTTTTATTTTAAGTAAACAAATTAATATAATATTTTTAATAATTTAAAATAAATTTAACTTAGAATAATTCATAATCTGGTTATAATTCGTTTTGTAAGAAGAATTAAATATAAAAAAAATATGATAAAATATTCAAAAAAATCTTACCAAAACATACTAACGAATAATCTTATTGAATATTATTAATAATAATTAAATTTTTAAAAATATAAGTAGATAAATGTTATATCGGAAATTTATTACATAATAAATATGCATCTTTTATATTTTAAAATAAATAATTCTCAAAAAATATTGTTTTATAATTTTTTTATTATAAAATACATAATCAAAAAAGATATTATATAACTTTTAAGATTCTACTAGTATTAGTTTTTCCTATTCTTCCCATAATATCACCTTGAGTTATAATCACTAATTCACCACTGCATAAAAAGCCTTGATTACACAAAAGCATAATGGCTTCATTAGCAGCTTTAAAACCATTATTCATACTATTAAAGTATATAGGAGTAACGCCTCTATAAAGAGTTGCTAAATTTAAAGTTTTATTATTTTTTGATAAAGCAAAAATAGGTAATCCAGATGTAATTCTAGATGTCATAAGTGCAGTTTTTCCTGATTCTGTCATCGTTATAATTGCTGTAATTCCTTTTAAATGATTAGCAACATACATAGCTGACATAGCAATTGCTTCTTCAATATCATTAAATTTTGCATTAAGACGGTGTCTAGAGACATTAATGCTAGGTACTTTTTCCGCTCCTTTACAAATTTTTGCCATTTTTATAACAGTTTCGGATGGATATTTACCAGATGCTGTTTCAGCTGAAAGCATGACTGCGTCACTACCATCTAAAACAGCATTAGCTACATCCATTACTTCTGCACGAGTAGGCAATGGATTTGTAATCATTGATTCCATCATCTGTGTTGCAGTAATAACTATTCTATTTAATTGTCTAGCAGTTCTGATTAATTTTTTTTGAATACCTGCTAGTTCAGAATCACCAATTTCTACGCCTAAATCTCCTCTAGCTATCATAATTGCATCTGATGCTAAGATTATATCTTCTATAGTATTTTGGTTCATTACAGCTTCTGCACGTTCTATTTTTGCAACAATTTTGGCATTGCTTCCGGATTTTTTAGCTAGTTTTCTTGCTTCTTTTAAGTCATCACCGCATCTTGGAAAAGATATTGCTAAATAATCTACATCAATATCAGCTGCAAGAATTATGTCTTTTTTATCTTTTTCAGTTAATGCATTTGCAGATAAACCACCACCTAACTTATTAATACCTTTATTGTTAGAAAGAATTCCCCCTATAACCACTTTTGTTAATATTTCATCATGAGTAGATTTTATCACTTTTAATTGTATTCTTCCATCATCTAATAATAGTATATCACCTACTTTTAAGTCATATGGTAATTGTTTATAATCAATACCTACTCGTTCTTTAGTTCCATTATTTTGACCTAAAGTTGCATCTAATACAAAAAAATCACCAATATTTAAAAAAATATTATTTTTTTCAAATTTAGAAATTCGAATTTTAGGCCCTTGTAAATCACCTAGTAATGCAATATGACAATTTAAATTTCTCATTATTTCTCTTGCTTTTTTTGCTCTTAATTTATGTTCATTTTCTAAACCATGAGAAAAATTAAATCGAAGAACATTAACACCGGCATGAATGATTTTTTCTAAATTATTATCAATATCTGTCGAGGGTCCTAAAGTAGCTACAATTTTTGTTCTTCTTAATCGATTCAACATAAAAACACACCTTTTAAAAAATTTTTAAAAAATATTTTTTATATTTTTATAAAAATATTAGTTATCTAAAATATTTATTTGTTTTTGTGAAGTTATTTAGTAAAATTAATGAAAACATTTTTTTAGATGATGTATATTATAAAAAATAAAATTACTTAAATAACAGTGTATTTTAAAAAAAACTTTGCATGTATATCTTAAAAAATTTATAAAAATTTTCGCGTAAATGCTATTATTTAAATTATTGCATTAAAATTTTAAATTTTATACGCAAATTTTAAAAAAGAGAAAATTATGATCATAGAAATAAATCAAGCTTGCGATTTAGTAATTTTTGGTGCTAAAGGAGACTTAACAACAAGAAAACTATTACCTGCTTTATATAAATTAGAAAAATCTAAAAAAATACATGAATGTACACGTATTATTGGTGCTGGTCGTGCTGATTGGAGTACACAAGATTATATAAAAATAGCAAAAACAGCAATAAAAAAATTTTTAAATGAAGAAATGGACGATTTTATTTGGAAAAAATTCAGTTCTCGAATATATTTTTGTAATATCGATGTCCAGAAACTAGTACATTTTTTTAGATTAAAAGAAATATTAAATCAAAAAAAAAATATTATTATTTATTATTGCGCTGTTCCTCCTAATACATTAGATTCTATCTTTATAGGTTTAGGAAATGCAAATTTAAATTCTATTTCATCACGTATAGTTTTAGAGAAACCATTAGGAACTTGTTTGCAAACATCTAAAAAAATTAATAATCAAATTTCTAAATATTTTTTAGAATCTCAAATTTTTCGTATTGATCATTATCTTGGAAAAGAATCAATATTGAATCTCCTTGCTTTACGATTTGCTAATGCATTTTTTTTTCATAATTGGAATAATAAAACAATTGATCATATTCAAATTACTGTATCTGAAGAAGTAGGAATTGAAGGTAGATGGAATTACTTTGATATGATGGGACAAATGAGGGATATGGTACAAAACCATCTTTTACAAATATTAACAATTCTTGCAATGGATCAACCAAGCAATATGACCTCTGAAAGTATTCGATATGAAAAAGTAAAAATACTACGTGCTTTAAAACCTATTAACGTTAACAATATAAATAAAAAAACTGTTCGAGGTCAATATTCTTCTGGATTTATTAAAGGAGAGCAAGTACCTTCTTATATAAAAGAAAAAAATGCAAAAAAAAACAGTTGCACCGAAACTTTTGTGGCTATAAAAGTTGATCTCAATAACAAAAAATGGTCTGGAGTTCCATTTTATTTAAGAACAGGCAAACGTTTAGCGCATAAATACTCTGAAATCGTAGTTTTTTTTAAAAAAATGCCAATAAACTTATTTAAAAGTTCAAATTTAGAATTATTACAAAATAAATTAATTATACGTTTAGAACCACAACCAAATATTACGTTTGATTTTGTAAATAAAATACCAGGATTAGAAAAAGAATACAATTTAGAAAATTCTCAATTACAATCTGTTGATTTCGATGAAAAATATTCTAAGAATTTAATCGATGCTTATGAAAGATTATTATTTGAATGCATGAGAGGTGTGCAATCTTTATTTGTATGTCGTGATGAAGTGGAAGAAGCATGGAAATGGATAGATCCCATTATAGATGGATGGCAACAGACTGAAAATAATATTCCTCAATTATATATGTCTGGAACTTGGGGACCTAAAGATTCAGATCTATTGCTTTTTCATGACAGTCGTTATTGGTATGAATTCAACTAAAAAAATATTAAAAAATTCATCTATCTTGACTTAATTAAGATAAATATGATAGCTTAAAAATTAATTTTTTAATATTTTAATAAATAAAAAAATAAAATATTTATATATTTTGATATTAGAAAATATTGAATTTTAAATTTATGTAAAATATCTATTTTGCTAATCTTAGGAAGATAATATCTTATGACACGTATTATTCTTTTCTTATTAACTAATTTAGCAGTTATGTTAATATTCAGTCTGATTCTTTTCCTGACAGGTATTCAATCTAATAATATTTATGGTTTATTAATCATGTCAGGTCTATTTGGTTTTAGTGGCTCTATTTTATCATTAATTCTATCAAAATGGATTGCCTTACGCTCGATTAATGGTGAAATCATAACTCATCCTCGAAATGATATAGAAAATTGGCTTATAAATACTGTTCGTGCACAATCTATTCAAAGGGGTATTATTATGCCTCAAATAGCAGTATATCATGCAACAGATATTAATGCATTTGCAACAGGCGCCCGTCGAAATTCTGCTTTAATCGCTGTTTCTACGGGATTATTAGAAAACATGACTCGTAGTGAAGCAGAAGCAGTAATTGCTCATGAAATTAGTCATATTGCCAATGGCGATATGATCACTATGACATTAGTTCAAGGTGTCGTTAATACTTTTGTAATTTTTATATCTCGTATTCTTTCACAAATCATTAGTAATATAATGACAAGCAATCGCCATGAAAATAACACAGAAGAAAAAAATCCTTTTGTATATTTTTTGATTTCTACATTTTTAGAATTAATTTTTGGTATTTTAGCTAGCATTATTACAATGTGGTTCTCTAGGCATCGTGAATTTTATGCTGATGCAAGTTCTGCAAAAATGGTAGGTCGTGAAAAAATGATTTCTGCTTTGAATCGTTTAAAAACAAGTCATGAACCTCAAGAATCTGATAGTATGATCGCACTTTGTATAAATGGAAGAACTAACTCTTTTTTAAATTTATTTGCGTCTCATCCTTCTTTAGATAAAAGAATAGAGGCTTTACATAATAAAGAATATATGTAGTAAAATCTAACTTCACTTAATAGAAATATATTTTTATATTTCTATTAAGAAAAAATGAATTCCAAATAGAAAAATTATTTTTTTAAATAAATTTACACTTGCATTTTTATATAAAAATGATATAATGCAAAAATATTATGCTTTTTATTAATGAAATTTTTTAGGTAAAAATAAGTTACAATCCTGTTATGCATAGAATATTAAATTTAAAAAAGTTTAGAGTAAAGACGTTGATACAGCTTCTCTTGCCAAATCTTAAATTCATGCCTCATACAGTAATGTTTCTGTTTTCTCCGTAAATTAGCAATAAGACTGATAAATATTCTTAAGGAAGTTACAAAATGGCTAAGATTAAAGGTCAAGTTAAGTGGTTCAACGAATCTAAAGGTTTTGGTTTTATCACACCATCAGACGGAAGCAAAGATGTTTTTGTTCATTTTTCTTCAATTCAAGGAAATGGATTTAAAACATTAACTGAAGGACAAAATGTTGAATTTGAAATTCAAGATGGACAAAAAGGTCCAGCTGCAGTCAATGTTTTTTCCGTATAAAAATAGATAAATCAATAAAAAATTTTTAAAAGCCCTCTGCTAAAAAATCAGAGGACTTCGTTTTTTAAATCCTCAAAAAATAATATGATTTTTTCTAAAAAAATATATTTTTATATCATTTTAAACAAACAATAACTTCACAAATTAATTCTTCAAAATATATTCATTCACATAACCTATTTTTATCAAAAATATTTTTAATCTTCTAGATATAATAAATCGATACATCCTATTTTTTATGGAGTTTTTCTGATGGAGTTTTTTTTAGACCCGTCAACTTGGGCCGGCTTATTAACACTAGTTATACTAGAAGTAGTATTAGGAATTGATAATTTGATTTTTGTGGCAATTTTATCAGAAAAACTACCTCCTCATCAAAGAGATAAAGCACGTTTAATCGGTTTAGGATTAGCATTAATAATGCGTTTAGCATTACTATCATTAATATCTTGGATTGTAACGCTTAATTCTCCTATTGTTCATAATAGATTTTTTTCTTTATCAATACGTGATATTATTCTCCTATTTGGTGGTTTTTTTTTATTATTTAAAACTACAATGGAGCTTCACGAAAGATTAGAAAATAATCATCATGAAAATTCAGAAAATAAAAATTATGCAGGTTTTTGGGCTGTAGTAATTCAAATAGTAGTATTAGATGCAGTTTTTTCTTTGGATGCAATAATAACGGCTGTAGGTATGGTTAATCAGTTGTTAATTATGATGATAGCAGTTATATTAGCAACGTTGTTAATGTCATTAGCATCAAAAGCATTAACTAACTTTATCAATCTTCATCAAACAGTAGTAGTGCTATGTCTTAGCTTTCTATTAATGATTGGTTTTAGTTTAGTTACAGAAGCATTAAGATTTTGTATTCCAAAAGGATATTTGTATGCTGCAATAGGATTTTCAATTTTAATCGAAATTTTTAATCAAATAGCACGCCATAATTTTATGAAAAATCAATCTAGAAGGCCGATGAAACAAAGAGCAGCTGAAGCTATCCTAAGATTAATGGTGGGAGAACAAAATAAAAAAAAACAAACAAAAAAAATAACAAAAAATAACAATCAAACTACTTCTATTCAATCTTCAAAAGAAATAGAAACATTTAAAGATGAAGAAAGATATATGATTAATGGAGTTCTTACATTGTCTGGACGATCTATTAGAAGCATTATGACTCCACGAAGTAATATTTCTTGGGTAAATACAGAAAAAAATAATGATGAAATTCGAATGCAATTATTAGATACACCGCATAGTTTATTTCCGGTATGTAAAGGAGAACTAGATGAAATAATAGGTATTGTGCGAGCTAAAGAATTGTTAGTAGCTATCGAAAAAAAAATAGATGTATCTACCTTTTCTAGAAAAATTTTACCTATTATTATACCAGATACTCTCGATCCTATCAACCTTCTTGGTGTGCTTCGTCGTGCTCAAGGTAGTTTTGTGATCGTTAGCAATGAATTTGGAGTAGTGCAGGGATTAATTACTCCCTTAGACGTTTTAGAAGCGATAGCAGGAGAATTTCCAGATGCTGATGAAACGCCTGATATTATAAAAGAAAATAACAGTTGGTTAGTAAAAGGCGAAACTGATTTACATTCATTACAGCAATTACTTAATACTGAAGAATTAATTAAAGAAAACAATTATGCTTCTTTAGGAGGTTTATTAATTGCTCAAAAGGGTCAATTACCTCTTCCAGGAGAAATAATTTATATTTATCCTTTTCATTTTCATATAATTAAAGCTACAGAATATCGTATTGATCTAGTGAGAATTACGAAAAATCAAAATGACAATCAAGAGATATCTAAATAATTTTATAATCATTGAAAGCAATATACAGTGTTTTTTAAAAATTAAATTAATTCTTTGAGAAAAATATGTCTAATATAATTTTAGCACTTGATAGCTCGATTGATTGTTGCTCAGTTGCTGTATATAAAAACGAATGCGTTTATTCTATATCAGAGAAATGTAAAAAAAAACATACTATACAAATATTGCCTATGATTCAAGAAATATTATTTCAAACAAAAACAAAATTTAAAGAACTAAATTATGTTGCTTTTGCTAAGGGACCTGGAAATTTCACAAGTATACGCATTGCAGCAAGTATTGCACAAAGTTTATCTATCAGTTTAAAAATTCCTATAATCAGTATTTCTACTTTAGCTATTATGGCCGAAAAAGCATGGCGAAAATATAAAGAAAAAAAAATAATAGTTATGATTAATGCAAAAAAAACAGAAGTATACTGGGCTAAATACACAAGAAATAAGGAATCTATTTGGATAGGAGAAAATACTGAATTTTTATTAAAAAAAGAGTCAATTAAAAATAAAATTAATGATTTAAAAACAAAATGGACTCTTGTGAGCAATGAATATCAAATAATTGAATTTAAACATTTTTTACATGTCAATAAGATTCAATGTTTTCTGCCTAATGCAAAAGATATAATTCCCTTTTCTTTATGGAAAATAAAAAACAAAAATTTATCATCTGAAGATAATAGTATTAATTATTTATATAACCAATTCTAAAAAAGATTATGGTTTATATAACATAAAAAACAATCAATGCTGAAATATTCAATATACTTCAGTATTGATTGAACTAAATTAGTACTAAATGATAAAAAAATAAAATATTCATTTTAATTTTTTTATTTTAAAAAATACGTTTTATTTAATAATTTAATCAGGCAAAATAATATTTAATTCTAATATAGAAATATCTTCACTTTTTTGTTCTAATTGAACAGTTACCATATTTGGTTCTATATTTACATATTTACAAATTACAGATAGTATTTCACGTTTTAATTGTGGAAAATAATCTGGTTCATTATTATATCTTCTTTGTTCTGCTACAATTATTTGTAATCTCTCTTTTGCAACATTAGCAGTATTTTTCTTCCGGGATAAAAAAAAATCCAATAAAGCCATATCTATCTCCCGAATAAACGTTGTAAAAAACTTTTTTTTTCTTCTTCAATAAAGCGAAACTTATGTTCTTCGCCTAGTAGTCGATTTACAGTATCGCTGTAAGCGTATCCTGCATTTGAATTGACATCTAATATTATAGATTCCCCCTGATTCGATGCACGAAGAACTGATGCATCTTCTGGGATAACACCTATTATAGGTATTTGAAGAATATCTAAAACATCTGTCATACTTAACATTTCTCCTCTGTTAACACGTTTAGGATTATAACGTGTTAATAAAAGATATTCTTTTATAGGAGTTTTATTTTGTTCGGATCTTTTTGATTTAGATGCGATTATTCCTAATATTCGATCAGAGTCTCGTACTGAAGATACTTCAGGATTAGTAGTAATAATAGCTTCATCTGCAAAATATATGGCTAAAATAGCACCTGTTTCAATTCCTGCTGGTGAATCGCAAATAATAAAATCAAATTCCATTTTTATTAGTTCTGTTAAAACCTTTTCCACTCCAATACAAGTTAAAGCATCTTTATCTCGAGTTTGTGATGCAGGAAGGATAAATAAATTACTTGTTTTTTTATCTTTAATTATAGCCTGATTAAGTGTTGCATCACCCTGAATAACATTAATGAAATCATACACTACTCTACGTTCACATCCCATAATTAAATCTAAATTTCTTAATCCTATATCAAAATCTATAACAATTGTTTTTTTACCTTTCCGTGCTAAACCCGTTGCAATAGCTGCACTGGAAGTAGTTTTACCTACACCTCCTTTCCCTGAAGTTACTACAATAATCCGTGTCATATAAGAATTTCCTTAAAAAAGCATACTTAACTGAGAGAATTGATAGTTAAAAATTTATTTTTTAAGTAAATTTGAGCTGATTTTCCAATAAATTCTGATGGTATCTGGTCTGATAACCAATATTCCCCAGATATAGAAACTAATTCGGCAAATAATCCTGTGCAAAATATTTTTCTTGATGTATCTCCATTAGCACCTGCAAGAACTCTACCCCGAACTATACCATAAATATGAATGTTTCCATCTGCTACTAGTTCAGCTCCAGCACTAACATTATTAATAACTATTAAATCAGCATGTTTAGCATAAATTTTTTGACCTGAACGTACAGGTATATCTATAATATGAGTTTTTTCAACTTGATTAATTGTTTCTTTTTTGTTTTTTTCAGAATTAATATAAAAATTAGAAAAAAAATGAGATTTATTCTTTTTTCGTTCAGATAAAACAGGTAATCCTGAATCAATAATATTTTTTTTTAATGTACTGTCTTGACAACCACTTACGCCTATAACAGAAAAACCATGAGAAATGATAATTGCTTGTATTTTTTTCCAATCTGCTGTATTGCATAATCCTGATACATTCACAATAATAGGTGCATTCTTAAAAAATTTTGGACATTCTTGAGTTTTTTTATATAATGATTGATTAATTAAATCTATATTTTGATTGTTTAAATACAATACTAATAATGTAAAATTGCGGCCTTTAATTTCGATAGATTTTTTTTGCATATTTATTGCTCAATAATATTAACTTATATGCATATAAAATTTATTTATTAATATAATTTTTATTTTTTATATTTTATGATAATTAATAAAATTTCATGCAATAAAATTATAATATAAATAACACATGATAACAATTTCTATTTTTATGTTAAAAATAAAAATATATATAAAAAAAATCTTATTAAATGAATATAAAAAGCTTTAATAAATATAGTTGTAAAATATATATTTATTAAATTTTATAAGGAAGTGTATTATTTTGTTATTATCTAAAAATAGTCAACTCATACTACGTCATAGTAAAATATTTCAAATGAAAAAAGTTTTTTTTTCGGGAAATATACAAGATAAATTTCCTTTATATCTCTCTACTATTGGCACTAAAATAAACTGTCAAAAATATAGTAATTATATTTATTTGAAAAAAAAAATATTAAAAATATTAGTATTTATAATAATTTTTTAGTTTCTCGAAAAATAATCAAAAACTACGATACAATAATATATTATTGGCCTAAAGATAAATCTGAAGCACAATTTCAATTAATGAATATTATTTCATGTTTTCCAATTAATACTGAAATATTTATTGTAGGAAATAATGATAGTGGAATAAGAAGTGCTCCATTAATCTTAAAAAAATGGATTGAATTAAATAAAGTAGATAATGCAAAACATTCTATTCTATTCTCAGGTTTTATTCAAAAAAAGACAATTTTTATATTAGAAGATTTTTTTAAAACACATATATGGAAAAAATTAATTATAAAGTCATTACCAGGAGTTTTTGGTCATAAAAAAGTAGATTTAGGTAGTAAATTGCTTGCCTCTACTTTTTCAGGGGAGATAACTGGAAAGGTTTTAGATATTGGTTGTGGTACAGGGTTTTTGTCGGCATATTTATTATATCTTTCAAGCAATGTAACTTTAACTTTAGTTGACAATGACATATCTGCTTTAAAATGTAGTCAAGCTACACTTGATATTAATAAATTTCAGGCGGAAGTAATATCTAGCAATTTATACTCAAATATTTTTAAAAAATTTGATTTGATTATTTCTAATCCACCATTTCATAACGATTTAAAGATAGATTTAAATATAATAGAAGAAATAATATCTAGCTCTAGAAAATATCTAAATTTCAAAGGAGAATTAAGGTTTGTAACAAATAGTTGTTTTAAATACAATGTTCTATTGAAAAAATTTTTTAAAAAATATAATGTACTAAAAAAAGAGAGTGGATACAAAGTATATCAAGCTTTTTTGAATTAAGTAATAATTTGACATTTTGGTACCCGGAGCGGGACTTGAACCCGCAAAGCTATAAAGCCGAGGGATTTTAAGTCCCTTGTGTCTACCAATTTCACCATCCGGGCATAAACAATTTTAGAGGCGTATCCCGGAATCGAACCGGGTTATACGGATTTGCAATCCGCTACATAGCCAATCTGTCAACACGCCTATAATGTTATTATAGGAAAAAAAAATGAAAATTACAAATAAAAAATGAATTATTTTCAAACAATTAATTTGTATTAAATAAAACAAAATTATCTTTGCAATAAATAGTATAATGATTTATTATAAGACTAATAATTTATTTAAATTATTTTGTATATTTACGGAGAGGTGGCCGAGCGGTTTAAGGCAGCGGTCTTGAAAACCGCCGACGAGCAATCGTCCGAGAGTTCGAATCTCTCTCTCTCCGAAAATTAATGCATTAACAAATATTAGACTTCTACTCATAATTGAAAATTTTTATAAATTAAACTGTAAAAAATTTGATCTATACTAAATAAAATTATTCAATATTAGATAATACTTCAATTTCTACACGACGATCCGGAGCTAAACAACTAACTAGTAAAGGCTTATTTACTATATCTTTACATACTTGATTAGTTAATGGATATAAATTCCCCATTCCTTTAACAGTTATTTTATCTCTAGAAAAACCACGAGACGTTAAATAGTTTTTAATACTATAAGCACGATCTTCAGATAGTTTTTGATTATATTGATCATTACCTATTTTATCAGAATGTCCTAAAAGAATAATAGAAATATTTTTCAATTTCATATCCTTAATATCATCTTCTAACTTGTTAAGTTTATCATAAGAAATAGGTTTTAATTCTGTACTATTAAAAGGAAAATTTATATTTTCATTTAATACACTATATTGCGTATTTGATAATTCAGGATCATAAGATGAAAAAATATCACTTATGTAGGATTTTCCAAACTTCCATCCAATAGATAAAGCAATATCTCCTATAGTAGGTTTAAAAGATAAATCTACTAAATTTTTAACGCTATTTTTCCAAGTATAATCTAATCTAGTAATAATTTGTTCATTAAAAATATACTCTGCTCCTAAAGAAAGACTAGGAAATAATGAACTTTCTTTGCTCAATAAATTTCTTAAAGTGTTTTTAGAAGCTAGATCGTCCCACGAAATTATTCCACCTAATCTAGTATAAAAATGAAAATCATTTGTTATGGGATATGATAATTTAGTCGCTAGCTGAACACTATTAGATTGCATATGTTCTTTTTTATTTTGGAACATAAAATGAGGAAAAAAACCATTTGTATCATTTTCTATTTCAAAACCAAAATATGGATTAAATTCATATCCTAAAAATAAACCAATAATTGGAGCACTAAAATTATTTGTTATAGAATCATTCTTGTTAATTTGATAATTATTAAAATCATATTTTAAAGGATTAAAATGAGACCATCCCATTTTTGTACCTAGATACCATCCATTTTTTTCTTCAGCTTGAACAGATGTCACTAAGCTTACTAATAAAAAGGCGATAGCAAGAGCTCGTTTTTTCATTTGAAACTCCAATGTTTTTAGATGAATTATAAGAAATATGAAATTTGTATAATATTATATAATAAACATTATATAATAAATATGATATTAATCATATATCAATGATTACATATCATTGATATATGATTCATATAATATTACTATATTTTAAGATTTTTAGAAAAATTTAACAGGCGTATTCCTAAAATATTTAACATAAACAAATATGTAATACCAGAAATCAGCAAAACAAAAAATAAACGAATAATTTTATTAAAGAACGAACCTATATTCCAAATTGGCATTATATGTAATATACAAAGTAAAATTACTATCATTGCTGATGTTGATAGAATTATAGAAATAATGAAAATTAATTCACTATTTTTGAAACATATAATTTTTCTCTGATATAATCTCGAATAAAGTAATAAAAAATTTATCCAACCCGAAATACTAAGAGATAAAGCAAGACCTGCATGTTTAAAATAGAAAATTAAAAATGGATTCATTAATTGAGTTAAAAAAAGTGTTAATAATGAAATCTTCATAGGTATCTTGATTTCTTCAAAAGCATAGAAAGCAGAAGATAAAATTTTCACTAAAATAAAAGAAACTAAACCAAGAGAATATAATTTTAATGCCTTTTCTGTCATTAAAACATCAAAATCTGTGAATTTACCATATTGAAAAAGAACTATAATTATTGGTTTTGAAAGAAAAAAAAGTATTGCTGCACTTGGCAAAGATACAATCAAACTAGTACGAAAACCCCAATTAAGTAATTTTTTACACTCTAATTTTATGCCATTTTTATAATTTTTAGCAAGAGGTGTAAATAAAATAGTACTTAGTGAAACACCTAATATGCCTACTGGAAATTCTATTAATCGATCAGCATAATATATCCAAGATATTGATCCGGAATTAAGCAATGAACTAAAAATAGTATTGATTATTAAAGAAATTTGATTTGCAGAAGTCCCTAAAATAGCAGGTCCCATTTTTTTTGAAACTCTTAAAAGACCAACATTATTCCAATTAAAATTCGGTATAACTAACATATTTATTTTGTATACAAATGGCAATTGATAAAATAATTGAATAAAACCACCTATAATAACTGCCCATGCTAAAGAAATAATAGAAGGGTTAAAAAAGGAACTAAAAAAAACAGAAAAAATAATAATACTAATATTCAAAAATATTGGAGAAAATGCTGGTATAAAAAAATAGTTCCAACTATTTAAAATAGATGAAAATAATGAAGATAAAGAAATCAATAAAATATAAGGAAACATTATTGTTAATAAATTTGTAGATAATATTAGTTTTTCAGGTAAATTTGAAAAACCTGGTGCACTTATTACAATTATAAATTTAGAAAACAGTATTCCTAAAATGGTCAATAAAAATAAAAAAAAGATCATAAAACCAAATATGGCTGAAATAAAATCTTTTATATTTTTCTTATTCTTTTTGGTTTTATAATCTACTAATATAGGTATAAAAACTTGAGAAAATACACCATCTGCAAAAATACGACGTAATAAATTAGGAATTTTAAAAGATACAAAAAAAGCATCAGTAAACATAGAAGCACCAAAAATACTAGCAATTAAAACATCTCGAATAAACCCTAATACACGAGATATAAAAGTCATTAAACTTACTGATATTAAAGATTTTAAAAGATTCATTCCAAACTTAACCTATAACTATAAAAAGAAATTTTTTACTCTTTTTAGTTAGACGAAGATTAAAAATTAGGCTTAATGTTTTAAACAACTAAAATAAAAATTTCAATATATAAATTTTTAAAAAAAATCAATTCAATTAATTATTAATAACAATTTTTTTATATTACATCATATTAATTGTAAAAAGTTACATTAATCTTTAAAATTAGATAAATAATCATAATTATACAGAAAATATAAAAATAAGAATAAAATGTCTAAATTTATAAAAAAAATAATAATAAAAAAACCTGATGATTGGCATGTGCATTTAAGAGACAATGAAGTTTTACGTAAAGTTGTTAAATATACCGGTAAATTTTATAAAAGAGCTGTCATTATGCCAAATCTTGATAATCCCATTACGAATTGTTCAAAAGGTATTGCTTATCGTAGTAGAATTTTAAAATCAATGCATTTGAATTATCAATTTCAACCGTTAATGACTTGTTATTTAACTAATCTTACAATTCCTAAAGAATTAGAAATCGGTTTTTCTAATAAAATATTTATAGCAGCTAAATTTTATCCTAATTATTCTACAACTAATTCAAAAACAGGAATAAAAAAAATTAGTGATCTTACTTCTGTTCTAGAGTGTATGGAAAAAATAGGCATGCCATTACTGATTCATGGTGAAGAGATGCATAAAAATATTGACATCTATGATAGAGAGGCAAAGTTTATCGAAAAAACACTAGATCCTTTACGAAAAAAATTCCCAAAATTAAAAATAGTTTTAGAACATATTACAACTAAAGAATCTGTGGAATATATAAAAAAAAGTGATTTTAATTATCTATCTGCAACTATTACACCGCATCATTTGATGTTAAATCGAAATGATATGTTTTGTGGTGGAATGAAACCATATCTTTATTGTTTACCAGTTTTAAAAAAAAATACGCATCAAATGGCGCTAAGAAAAGCTATCTCTAAAGGAGACAAACATTTTTTTTTAGGAAGTGATACGGCGCCACATCTTCATAAAAATAAAATTAACTTGCTTAGTTGTGCTGGCATATTTAATGCTCCATCTTCTTTATTATCTTATGTTAAAGTTTTTGAGGAAATGAATGCTTTAAAACATTTACAATCTTTTTGTTCTGAAAATGGACCTAAATTTTATAATATGCCTATTAACCAAGAAACTATAACAATAGTGAAAAAGCCATTTAAAATTATAGAAAAAATAAATATTGGAAAAGATATAATTATTCCGTTTTTATCAGGTGAAACTTTAAATTGGTCTCTAGAAAATAAATATTGATTTATTTTTTAATTAAATACTAGATTCCCGTTTAAATTATAAGTAATGTATTTTTTATCAGATGAAAATAATTCTAAAAAATATTGATTTAAATAAAATTTTTTATTTATAAGAATTTTATTCTGAAGATTTAATTTTCTTAATAAAAAACATTTTTTTATAATTTCATTCCAGGAGTTTTTTAATTCCTTGTTATTTTTATAAGGTGCAAATATACAATATTTTTTATCAAGAGATGCTCTATGTTGATTTAGAATAATAAATTTCTTAAATAATATTTTTTTATTTTCGATCAATTCTAATATATCTAAATTAAGAGTCTTGGAATTTAATAAATAATAATACTCTTGCATTAACATGGATTCTAAAGAAAATAAAACGTCTTCTATTTTTTTAATTGTATCTATTAGCATTTTCATTTTTATGCAAAAAAAAATATATTTAACATATTTACATAAACGTGAGATTTCATCAACAAAAAAAGTATTTTTTTTAGATCAAAAAATAATTATTTTATAGAGAAACTATGATTTCACCTTTTTCATTAATAATACCGTTAATAATTTTACCATTTTTTGTTTTAACACGTATATTTTCATTTTTAGAACCATTACTTAATGATTTAGCTTTAGATACAACACTAAAATTGTTACCATTAATGATAACAGTAACTTGTTGATTAACTTTAACCAGCCAAAATGGACGTGTCATAAAAGATGTTATTGGTTGTAATGGAGAAAAATCACATAAATTTATTCTATTTATGACATCTTTTTTCTTGCGATAAGTATTATTAGGTAATATATCTAAGCGTCCTGTTAAAATTTTTAAATCTGATTCTTGTATTTTAGTGCCTCGGGGAATTTTTCTATTTGCTGCAATATATTCTCCCTTAGCCTGAATTTCTACTGTTAGATAGTAATGTTTTTTATTACAAATTAAAAGCACATCCATCAAACCTAGAGTATGAAAATTACTTACAAGAGAAAAAATGGGTTTTTTACAAGATATATTTTTTTTTAATGGAGTACGTAATATGATGCTAATATCATCTTTATTGAATGGATACTCCTTTTTAAAAAAATCATTCAATTGCTTAGTAACATTAAAAAAATTAAATTTTTGTACAGCAAAACTAACAGAACTAACTGTAAAAGATATAAATAATAAAAAAAAATAAATCATTACCTTCATTATTATCATTTTTTCCTTGATTTATGTTAATTGATTGATTTATAAATATAGTTTTTAAGAACATTTTCTTGATAGAGAATATATAATAAAGATATTATATAAATATATTTTATATTACATGTTTTATTTTTAATTTTTACTTTTTTTTTAAAAAAATAGATATTCCAAAGAAAATAAAATACTATTTCAGTATTTTCTTTAAAATAATTTTATACATGTATAATTAAAGGATATCAATATGTTTGATAAAATAAATCAAATGTTTAATTTTAGTCAACAAGTATTAAATCTTTATGCTAAAAGACAAGAAATCTTATCCACTAATATTGCTAATGCTGATACACCTGGATATAAATCAGTAGATATTGATTTTAAAGATGAAATGAGTAAAATACTAAATAAAAAAAAAGAAAAACACGCAAGTATTTTTTTAAAAAAAACATCTCCTCGTCATTTAAATGCAAAATATGAAGATTCATTTTTTTTGAGAACTATACCTGTAATTACCAATCAAATAAAACAAGATGGCAATACAGTAAATATGGACAGAGAAAGAATTGAATTCATAAATAACAGTTTAAAATATCAATCAAGTTTAGCATTTATGAAAAATGAAATAAAAAACATGATGTATGTTCTAAAAGGATGATATAAATTATGTCTTTACTAAATATATTAAATATTGCAGGTTCAGCAATGAATGCTCAGTCACAAAAAATGAATTTAATTGCTAGTAACTTAGCTAATATGGATAGTACAATATATAAAAATGGAAAATTTTATCCATATATTGCAAAACAAGTAATTTTTAAATTAGATGATTCAAACAATTCAAAAATAGGTGGAGTGAAAATATCTGATATAATAGATGATCCGAGTCCTATGAAATTGATATACGATCCAAACAATCCTATGGCTGATAAAAAAGGTTATATCTTAACATCAAATGTCAACCCTATTACAGAAATGGTAAACAATATCTCAGCAGCAAGAAGTTATCAAGCAAATATAGAAGTATTAAAGACAGCTAAGACTATGATAATAAAAACATTAACAATTGGTGAATAAAGGAAAAAAAATGAGTACTATTAATATAAGTAATATTAATTCACCTGACGTTAATTCAAATATAGATAATGAATTAATTAAAATAAATAGCAATAGTTTGCAAAATAACACTAATCCTTTGGATTTGCAAAAAAACTTTCTAAGTTTATTAGTTGCACAAATTAAAAATCAAGATCCTACTGATCCTATTAAAAACTCTGACTTAACTTCACAGTTAGCTCAAATTAACACTGCAAATGGAATTGAGAGATTAAATAACACCGCAATTCAATTTTCAAATCAAATTAATAGAAACCAAAGTATTCAATTTTCTTCATTAATTGGACATCATGTAATAGTTCCTAATAAGGAAATAATACATACTAAAGATACTCCAACAAAATTCGGGATAGAATTAGTTAAAAATGCTACTTCAGTTGAAATAAAAATTTTAGATGAAAATAATAAAACTTTGTATCTAAAAAAAATAAAAGATGCAAAAGCTGGTATACAAACTTTTTTATGGGATGGTAAAGATTTAAATAAAAAAAGTGTAATGACAGGGAAATATAAAATTTTAGTTACAGCTAAAAACAAAGATCAAGATATTCCTGTTAACAGTTTAAGTGAAGCAGTAGTAAACAGTATTATCATTTCTTCTAATGGTCCTGTTATTGATTTAGGAGCAGCAGGGAAAACAATACCTTCAAAAATTAGTGAAATTCTTAAATAAAAAAAAATATCTTATTCAACACAAATAAAAGGAATAAAATTATGTCAACTATGGGAGCTGTAAGCGGCTTACTAATTAATAGTGATTATATAGATATCATATCTAATAATATTGCTAATGCATCTACTATAGGGTATAAATCCAGCAAACCTATTTTTTTTGATATGTTCTCGCATTCATTTTATTCTAATACGACAAATGGATATGGTGTTGAGATTTTAAACGTTATACAAAATTTTAACAATGGAATGTTAGTGCAAACTGGTAGAGATTTAGATTTAGGAATTGTAAAAGATGGTTTTTTTCGTGTTATAGATGCTGAAGGTAATGTACATTATACAAGAGATGGTCAATTCTTTCTTGATAAAAATCAGAACATTGTTAATACACAGGGATTATACCTAACCGGAAAAAATAAATCTTATTCTCAAAACAATTTTAATAACGGATCTAGTACAGAAGCTATTAATTTAAAAAACGCTTATATATTAAACAAAAAACCTACTTCTATAATAACATTAAAAGCTATTTTAAATCGTAATACTAATACCATTAAAAATATAGATAGTTCTAGTAATGATTTTTCTAATTCAGAAGATTATGCTACTCATATTGGTATATACAATAAAGATGGTGAAAAAGATCAAATTACAATTTCTTTTAAAAAACAAAATAAAAATACATGGAAAGTTTATGTAAAATCAGATCATTCTAATAATCATATAAAAGATATAAATGATAGTTTTGATTTAAAATTTAACTCTGATGGTGAATTAATTTCTAATAAAAGTTTTCATATTCAATCTAAAAATCTAGAAAAATATGAAAATATTACTCTTGATTTCAATGGTACTATAGAAAAATCAGATATTGATAGCTCTTTTGAAGAATATTCTCAAGATGGATATCCTCAAGGTTTTCTACAAACATTTAATGTTAGTTCAAATGGCGAAATTATTGCTAAATATTCGAATCAAAAGCAACAAACAATAGGTCAAATATTATTATCAAAATTCATTAATCCTGAAAAATTACAACCTGAAAGTGGCAATCTATGGTCGGCTACTTCTGAGTCAGGTTCAGAAATAATAACATCAGGTGATCAAGATAGTGAAATATTAAATGCAAAAACTTTAGAAGCATCAAATGTAGATTTGAATAAAGAACTAATAAACATGATAATAGCACAACGTAATTACCAATCAAATGCTCAGTCTTTTAAAACAGAAGATAAAATTATTAATACGTTAATAAATTTAAAATAATCTATTAAATAGGATTGAAGAATGTAATGGATAATTCTATATATAAATCTATGATTGCTGCTAATCAATTATTAGAAAAACAAACTATGATTTCTAATAATTTAGCAAATATTTCAACCACTGGTTTTAAAGAAAAATTTATTTTGATAATACAAAACCAAAATATAAAAAATACATGTAATACTGATAATAAAATCACCAAGGAATATCACAATCCTTCTTCAGGAATATTGAATTATACAGGAAGAAATTTAGATTTATTTGTTAAAGATAATGGCTGGTTGACAGTAAAAGATTTGAATGGTCAAGAAGCATATACAAAAAATGGTCATTTAACAATAAATGCAAACAGAAAGCTTACCATTCAAGAAAATGAAGTAGTAGGAAACGATTGTAATATCAAAATACCAAATAATGTAAATTTAAAAATTTCATCTAATGGACTTATTAATTCAGTAGAAAAAAAGAATCATCATATTATTGAAACTAAAATAGGAGCATTAAAATTAGCATATATTCCCCAACAATATCTTGTACAAAAAGAAAATGGATTATTTTATCTTAAAAAGAATAATCGATTCCATGAATATAGTAATACGATGAAACATAGTAATAAAATACGTGTACAATCAGGTATATTAGAAGAAAGTAATGTAAACGCTTCTAAAAATATGATAGAAATGATATCAAATGCTAGACAGTTCGAAATGCAAATGAAAATGATATCTATATACGATCAAAATGCCGAACGTGCAAACCAGATAATGAATATTAACAATTAACACAAAATAGGATAAAACATATGATTCCTTCTTTATGGATTTCTAAAACTGGTCTTGATGCTCAACAAATTAATATGAATATCATTTCTAATAATTTAGCAAACGTCAGTACAAATGGATTTAAACGATCCAGAGCAGTTTTTGAAGATTTAATGTATCAAACCATACGAGAAGCAGGAACAAATTCGTCACTTGACAC
Source organism: Buchnera aphidicola str. Ak (Acyrthosiphon kondoi) (assembly GCF_000225445.1). Taxonomy (NCBI): domain Bacteria; kingdom Pseudomonadati; phylum Pseudomonadota; class Gammaproteobacteria; order Enterobacterales; family Erwiniaceae; genus Buchnera; species Buchnera aphidicola. The sequence continues at coordinate 375,388 of NC_017256.1, forward strand.
AACTTTGCCATCAGGATTACAGTTAGGAACTGGAGTTCGACCAGTATCAACTGAAAGAATTCATAGTCAAGGAAATCTTTCAAAAACTGATTCTTCAAAAGATGTAGCTATTAATGGAATGGGATTTTTTCAAGTACAATTACCAGATGGAAATGTAGCCTATACTAGAGATGGCTCTTTTCAATTTGATCAAAATGGTCAATTAGTTACAAATAGTGGTTTTCCTATTGTACCCGAAATAACTATGCCTTCTAATTGCACAAATATTAACATAGCAAGAGACGGTGTTATTAGTGCTACTATTCAGGGACAAGCTCAACCTGTTTTACTTGGACAATTAAATTTAATTAATTTTTTTAATAGTGCTGGATTAGAAAGTTTAGGTGAAAATTTATATCAAGAAACTCAAGCATCAGGATCTCCAATTGATACTATTCCAGGTTTAAATGGTACAGGAGTATTATGTCAAGGATATGTCGAAACCTCAAATGTTAACGTAGCTGAAGAGCTAGTCAATATGATTCAAACTCAAAGAGCATATGAAATAAATAGTAAATCTATTAGCACGTCAGATCAAATGTTACAAAAATTATCGCAATTATAATAGTTGACTTTTATATTTATTTTATATTAGAGAAAACTTTATATATTAAACATCTATTATCAAAGGTAACTTTTTCGTGATAAAGTTATTCATTTATAAAACAAAATACTATTTAACTGCTATTTTTTTATTGATAATTCAGAGTTGTGCTGGTGTTGAATATAAACCTTTAGTAGAAGGAGTTACAACTGCTGTAGCACCTAATGTATGGCCTAGAGTAATAAATGGTTCTTTGTTTCAAGAAAAAATACCATTGAATTATGGATATCAACCATTATTTGAAGACCATCGTCCACATAATGTCGGAGATACAGTAACTGTTTTATTACAAGAAAATATAAGTGCGAGTAACAGTTCTACTTCAGATATGAGTAGGGATGGAACTACTAACATGGGATTAAAAATAACACCTGGACAATTCAATTCTATATTAGGTTTTAATTTAAAAGATAATATAACTGGTTTGGATAGTTTTGGAAAAAACAATCTTTCTGGAAGAGGTAGTAATTCAGCTAAAAATAAATTTACTGGTCTTATTACTGTTACTGTTCGAAAAGTACTTCCCAATGGAAATTTAAGAGTTATTGGAGAAAAACAAGTTGCTATTAATGAAGGAAAAGAGTTTATTCGTTTTTCAGGAGTAATCAATCCTAATAATATTAACAAAAATAATTTCATCATATCTACTTACATTGCTGATGCACGTATTGAATATTTAAGTCATGGGCATATTCATGACGTTCAAAAAATGGGTTGGTTGCAAAAGCTTTTGTTAAGAATATCTCCTATATAGATAGACATATTATACAAAATGAAATGATTTAAAAACTCTCGAAAAATTATATTTCTTCTAAATTTGATTAAACCTCATAAAGAACGTTATTTATTCTTTATGAGAAAAAATTAACTATATTAAAAAACAACTAAAAAAATTCTTATAATTATATATCTACAAATCACATGTTTATATATATTATGACGTTTTTTAAAAAGTACATTAATAAAGGTTTTTTATGTCTAAAAAAACATTATTTTTAATGAAATTCCTTGTTTTTATTTTTCTAAGTTTTTCATCGCCTTTACATGCTGAAAAAATACGTGATCTTACTAGTATTCAAGGAATTAGAGATAATCCACTTATTGGTTATGGTTTAATAGTTGGTTTAGATGGAACTGGTGATCAATCAACACAGACTCCATTTACTAATCAATCATTAAATAATATGTTGTCACAATTAGGTGTTAGCATTCCCTCAAATGCTAATATGCATCTAAAAAATGTAGCAGCCGTAATAGTTACTGCAAATTTACCTCCATTTAGTCATACAGGTGAAAAAATAGATGTAATAGTTTCATCTATGGGAAATGCTAAAAGTCTTAAAGGAGGTACACTTTTAATGACTCCTTTAAAAGGCACTGATAATCAAATTTATGCTATTGCTCAAGGCAATATATTAGTATCCGAAAACCATCATTCAAAAAATAGAATTCTTGCTAATCAAGTTAATTCGGGAAAAATTAATGATGGTGCAATAATTGAACGTGAAATTAATAATAATTTTGGAAAACAAAAAACAATTAACTTACAGTTAAATCAAGAAAATTTTAGTACAGCACAGCGTATTAGTGACATGATCAATATAAAATATCCAGACACTGCTACACCTATTGATTCTAAAACGGTACAATTAAATACTTCAGCTAATAATGATGTACAAGTCCATATGCTTTCTAATATTCAAGATATTGATATCTCATTACCTTCACAAGAAGCTAAAGTTGTAGTTAATTCTCGTACAGGTTCTATTGTTATTAACCAATCAGTAAAATTAGGATCGTGTGTGGTTTCAAATGGAAACTTATCTATAATAGTAAATCAAATTATAAATAAAAAAAGAGATGAGTATTTTTCAAAATCATTTCAAAAAACTCAAAAAAAAGAGTATTCTACAAAAGATATATTTAATAAAAATTATCTAAATGATCTGTCTAATAATAGAAAAAATTTACATAATATAATTAGAGCTTTAAATATATTAGGTGCTAAACCAAATGAATTGATGTCTATTTTGCAATTAATGAAAAGTGCTGGTTGTCTTAGCGCAAAATTGGAAATTATTTAATGAATGATAATTTATTACTATTGAATATCTCAAATTATAATGTGAAATTTGTTAATGAACTGAAGTATCAAGTTCGAAGTAATCCAAAAAAATATGCATTACAAACAGCTCAAGCGGTAGAAGGTGCATTTATTCAAATATTATTAAAAAGTATGAGAAGTTCTTTATCAAAAGATAATTTATTAGATAATAATCAAAGTCGTCTCTACACTGATATTTATGATCAAAAATTATCTGAAGAAGTAAGTAAAAAGGGAATAGGACTAACTGATATTATTTTAAAACAAATTCAAATATAAAAAAATTATATTATAAAAGGAATATCAAAATATAATTTAAATATATTATTTTATATAGAAAATATATTTTAAAATAAAAAAAATAAGGACAAAAAATGAGTTCTATATTAAATACTGCCATTGCTGGTATGAATGCAATGAAAATCATGATTGATAACACTGTTGACAAAATTAATAATCCTACTAAAAAAAATTCAGGAAAACGTATTTTTTTAGAAAATGACGTACAAAATTCAAACAAAAAAACTACAGTAAAAGTAAAAGAAATATACGATAATTATAATGATTTTATTATAGAAGAAAAAAGAAAAACTGATGTGCAAGTTCAAGATGAACAAACTAAAATTGAACAATTATTAAAACTAGAAGATTTATTATGTGAAAAATCAAATATTTTTAATATACTAATTAATGATTTATATAAACAAATAGAAAAAGATATCGTTATAGATAAAAAAAATGTAATCAATGTAAACATAAAAAATAAATTAACTAATATAGTTGTTGCAATAAAAGATTTTGATCAAAAATTAAAATTTCTAGAAAAAGATATTAAAGAATCCGTTATAAATAACATAAAAAAAGCAAATACCTTAATTGATGAAATTCATGATGTTACTATGAAAATTCGGTATTTTCCTATGTTAACAATTCCTAATAGAATGAATAATCTTATTGAACAAAGAGATGATTTAGTAGATGAATTAAACAATTTAATTGGAATAAAAGTTGTTAAAGATCATGACGATTATAAACTTTATTTGAATAATGGTATACCTGTTATAGATAATAGTCAAAAACAAAATTTGCTTCCACTAACATCTAAATCAGATGATAGATATATTAGTGTAGGATATATTGATGATGATGATCAAACAGTAAAAAAAATAGAAGATATGATTCCAAGCGCTACTTTAGGTGCTCTTCTTAAATTTCGCAGAGAAGAATTGACAAATACAAGAAATAAAATTGGACAATTGACTATTAATTTTGCTGATAGTATCAACTCTTATCATGCAGTAGGATACGATATGTTTGGACATGTTGGTAGACAAATTTTTAATGTCAGTAATCCAGAAGTAATAGCTAGCTCAAGTAACAATTCATCTCCTACAATATCTGCACAATGGATATCTGCTAGCAATGCTAAAGATACTAATTATATTGTGTATTTCAAAAATAACAATTGGACAGTAACAAGACTATCAGATCATACTATAGTTCAACCAAATATACGTACAGAAAACAATAACTTATTTATTACTGTTGATGGGATTGAATTTTTAATACAAGGCAAGAGTGCTGATGGTGATATTTATATGATCAAACCATATTCTAAAACGTTAGAAGAATTAGAATTATTAGTTGATCAAAATGAACCCTTTGCATTTTCATCAATAGATGATGTAAATTATCCTAATAGAAATAATGCTATGATAATAAATAAATTTAATGGAGACTTGCTTGTTGATCATAAAGAAACACTTGATGAAGCCTACCAAAAATTTTCTAAATCTATAGCTTATAAATGTAATGCATTAGAAGAAGAACTACCTTTTAAAAAAAATATGGTTAACATACTTGAAAATAAAAGAATTTCTATGTCTGAAGATCTCGAAAAAAACTATCAAGAGTTGAACTATGAACAAGAATGTTATCTTGCAAATGTTAAAGTTTTACAAACTGCAGAAAGTATTTTAAATGATATAATCGAACGTTATAGTTAGTTTTAAAAAATACTTATAAAAACTTACTTTTAAAGTAAGTTTTTATTTTTTATCTTAATAAAATAATCTTAATAGATTAATTTATTATCAAAAAATGTTTTTTTATATAATGAAATATTTTATTTAGGTTTTGAGACAGGCGAATTAGAAAAACTTGTCGCAGAATGTGCTCCTGCAGAAATTTTTCTTCTAATATTTAATTTCATTATTAATAAATTAACATCAAATCTTTTTTCTGTTTTATTTGAATATGAGTTGTCAGAAATTTTTGTTATAGGTGCACTTGATTGAGTTTGTTTGTTTTTTTGAGTATATGTTTTTTTATAAAGAAAATTTTTTTTATCTAAAATTAATAAATCTTTTTTCTTATTTTTTTTGAAAAATTCAGGTTTTATACTTTCTTGATTTTGAATTTTATTTTTTATATTTTTTTTAAATGAACACATTTCAGTTTTTATTTTTTTGATTTCCACACAATTATTGTTCTTAATGATTTTATTTTTTTCAAAAACAGAGGATGCATATAATTTTTTCTTTCTGATAATATTTTTTTGTTTTTTTACTTCATCTAATACAAGAGTAGGATGCTTCACCCAAACTTTACCTAATGCTAATTCTAATGAAAATACTGAAGAAAGTATTAATATTGGATACTTATCAGGATAAGAACTTACATGATTATTATGCATAATTCTATTTTTAAAAATTTTAGAATGATTAAAAAATTTATAAAAAACAGGGTTATTATCAATAATATCAACATTTTTATATCTGTTTGTTAAAACATTTTTTAAAGAAGAATTATTGTTAATATATTTTTGAAATAAATTATTTTTTTTTATTTCATTTTTTTTATAAAAATTATTAGATTTTCCGAAAGGAACATTATAATCTTTCTTATCTAATTTTAGATCTTTTTTTTGTAAAGATACTTTTTTAATATTTTTTTCAAACAATTTAGATAAAATTACTGTTTTTCTTTTGTTTAAAAAATTATGTTTTTTTTTTAATAAAATATTATTTTTATTTTGAAAAGTATTTTTTTTAAGAATCTCACTTGTAATTAGAATATTTTTAATTAAAAAAGAATTTTTAAACCAATCTATCATTTTAAATATAAAGTTACTATTATGTGATAAAATTTTCAAAAAAACATTATCACAATTATTACTTTTTAAAACATTTTTTTGTGTTTTTTTTACTTTATTATAATGATCATTAGACAAACCAAAACTACTAAAATCCAATTTTTCTTTCTGTTTTTTTTTCAAAATATTTTCTTTCAAGAAATTTGCAATTTTACTTTTATGAATATTAGAAAGACCATAACTTGTAGAATTTATACTTTCACCCTTTCTGATTCTGGAGACAGAATAATGCGGAGTTTTCATTTTTTTACTAGGAACAATAATAGTTTTTCCACCGGCCTGACGTTTTTCAATAGCATGAACTGCATCTCTTTTTTCATTTAATAAATAACAAGCTATTTCTACAGGCACAATAGCACGTACTTCATATGTATTCTCTTTTAAAGCTTCTTCTTCGATTAATCGTAAAATAGATAAAGATAAAGATTCATTATCTCTAATAGTTCCTGTTCCTGTACATCTTGGACAAATATGATGACTGGATTCTCCTAAAGACGAACTCAATCTTTGTCTAGACATTTCTAATAAACCAAATCTAGAAATCTGGCCAATTTGAATACGTGCTCTATCATCACGTGCAATTTCACGTAATCTATTTTCAATAGCTCTTTGATGACTAACAGGAGACATGTCTATAAAATCGATTACTATTAAACCACCTAAATCTCGCAAACGCAATTGACGAGAAATTTCATCTACTGCCTCAAGATTAGTATTGAATGCTGTAGATGCAATATCTGTTCCACTTGTAGAACGAGAAGAATTGATATCAATAGCGGTTAGAGCCTCAGTGCTATCTACCATAATTGAACCACCAGAAGGCAATCTAACTTTTCTTTGAAAAGCAGAGTCAATTTGTGTTTCAATTTGAAAATAACTAAATAATGGAATTTCTCCACTATATAACTTAATTTTATTTGCAAAATCAGGACGACCTAGAAAAGTAATATGTTTACGTGCTAAATCTAATATTTTTGGATTATCAATTAAAATTTCTCCAATGTCTTGACGCAAATAATCTCTAAAAGCACGAACAATAATATTACTTTCTTGATGAATTAAAAATGGTGCAGTTCGACTTTTTGCTATTATTTGAATCGTGTTCCAATGTTGTAACCTAAGAGATAAGTCCCATCTTAATGATTCTATAGATTTTCCAGCACCAGCAGTTCGAATAATTAAACTCATATCTTCAGGTAGTTTTAATGATGCTAGCAACTCTTTTAATACTATTCTATCATTTCCTTCGATTCTTCTTGATATACCACCAGATTTAGGATTGTTTGGCATAAGAACTAAATAACTTCCTGCTAAACTGATAAAAGTTGTTAAAGCTGCACCTTTAGTGCCTCGTTCTTCTTTGCTGATTTGAACAATAATTTCTTGACCTTGTTGCAAAACATCTTTGATATTATGACTTGAAGTATAACTATGGTTTTCTAAAAAATAATTTTTAGAAATTTCCTTTAAAGGCAAAAAACCATTTTTTTCTTCACCGTAATCTACGAAAACAGCTTCTAAACTAGGTTCTATACGAGTAATCTTTCCTTTATATATATTTGATTTTTTTTGTTCTGATCCAGAGTTTTCTATGTCAAGATCATATAAACGTTGACCATCAACAAGAGCTACACGCAACTCTTCCTGCTGAGTTGCATTAATTAACATTCTTTTCATTATAACTTTTTCTCTCTTATTTTTATAAATAAGTAAACATATCAACAGGAAATATAAATTGTTAAAAAATTAATTTTTATAAAATTTATTAAATTTAAATAAATTTAAAAATATAAATATATAATAAGTTATTATATATAATAATTTCTTATATTATATATAATGACAATTAATTTATTTAATATATTTATATAAAGAATTATATTATAATAAAAAAATTAAAAAAATTACTTAAAAATAGAGATTTTTTTAATGAAACATAAAATACTACCTATATCTATCGTATATATTAATAAAGATATGTTGAATCAAAGAATAGATAATTTCATGCATAGTAGGTTTAAAAATGTACCTAAAAGTATGATCTATCGCATTATAAGAACAGGAAAGATTCGAATTAACAAAAAAAGAATAAAACCACATTATAAATTAAAAATTGGAGATATACTGAAAATTCCACCAATAAAAATCTCATGTGATCTAAAACACACCTTTTTCCCCTTAAATCATGCTAAAAACTTATTAAATAGTATTTTATATGAAGATAATTATTTATTAATTATTAATAAACCTTCAGGAATTGCAGTACATGGTGGAAGTGGATTAAGCTTTGGAATTATAGAATATTTTCGAAAATTACGGCCGTTAGATAAATTTCTTGAACTTGTACATCGTATTGATCGTGAAACATCAGGTGTTTTAATATTAGCAAAAAAACGTACATCATTAATATCACTACACACACAGTTAAGAGAAAAAAAAATCAAAAAAGAATACATAGCATTAGTTCATGGTTTATGGCCTATTCATATAAAAAAAATATCAGAACCTCTATTAAAAATCCGATTAAAAAATAAACAAAAAATAGTTTTAATTGATCAAAAAGGCAAACCATCAGAAACTCATTTTCAAATAAAAAAGAAATTTTCTTCCTCAACTCTACTATCAATCGTTCCTAAAACTGGTCGTACACATCAAATTCGTGTACATACTTTACATGCAGGGCATCCAATATTATTTGATAAACGTTATGGTAAGAACAGTCTAGATCATAATATAAAAAATAATACAGGTATTAATAGACTCTTACTTCATTCTTCTGGAATTCATTTTCTTCATCCACAAAATGGTAAGAAAATTTATATAAAAGCACCCTTAGATATAGATTTTCAAAATTACTTAAATAATATGATATAGTTTATTGAAAATAAAAGTTTATATAAAAAAATATTATTTTTATTAAACTATTTTTTAACATACTAAATAGAGAAATATTATATGGCAGTTCAAAAAAATAAACCTACTCGTTCCAAAAGAGGAATGAGACGCTCTCATGATTCTTTATTATTACCAACTTTATCTATAGATAAATTTTCTGGAGAAACACACATTAGACACCATATTACTGTCAATGGTTATTATAAAGGGAAAAAAGTTCTTTAAAAAAATATTTAAGAAAAATGGTACTTTTAAAAGTACCATTGGATAAAAAATAGTTATAAAAATTAAATTTATTCAATAATTTTAGAAAAATTTTTAAAAAATAATAAAAAATATATCACATTAAAATTTTTATGTTTATTAATACAATTTATTACTAAAAATTTTTTTATTTTAAATTAATAAAACATACTTATGTTAAATAAAAAAATGTTTAATACAGAAAACATATAAATTATTAATTTAATTTATTTTTTTAAAATATTTTATAATATTATATATATTTTTACGCTTAAGGTATTTATACAATAGCAAAAAAAATATTTTATCTGTTATATTGTATAATTTTATTATAACAAAGAAGGCAATTATAATGAATTTATTTACAATGTTATTTCCAGGACAAGGCTCTCAATATATAGGTATGCTATCTTCATTTTTTTATAAAAAAAATAATATCTTTCAACAGACTTTTGATGAAGCATCAGAATATATTCATATTGATTTATTTAAGTTAATACAAGAGGGCCCTGAATTTAAATTAAATCAAAGTAAATATACACAAGTTGCCATATTAACTGCATCAGTTGCAATATATCGTTTTTGGAATAATAAAAATGGAAGAAGTCCTTCATTTATGTCAGGACATAGTCTAGGCGAATATTCTGCTTTAGTGTGTTCTGATTCAATAAAATTTTCTGATGCATTAAAAATCGTTTTTTTACGGGGTCAACTTATGGAAGAAGCAGTTATAAACAGACCTTCTTTAATGCAAGCTGTTATTGGTATAGACAAGAAAAAAGTTCAAGCTGCATGTTTAGTCAGATCAAAAAAAAAATTGTTTCTTTAGCAAGTGTAAACTCTCATAATCAAATTGTAGTTTCAGGAGATAGATCTGCTGTGTATCAAGCTTGTTTAAATTGTAAAAAATTAGGTGCTAAATACATATTTAAACTTAATACTAATATACCTGCACATTCTGAAATATTAAAACCAATATCTAAAAAATTAAAAAAAATATTAAACATAGTAAACGTATGTCCACCAAAAATTCCAGTAATTAATAATGTTGATGTAAAATTTGAGAATACTAGCATAAAAATTAAAAATGCATTAATCAGACAAATTTATAGTACTGTAAGATGGAAAGAAATTATAGATTTTATAAAATTAAAAAAAAATTTTATAATGTTAGAAATTGGACCTAATAAAAAATTAACTAATTTAAACAAAAAAGATAAAAATATCATTGCATTCAGTACAAATAATTTAAAAAATTTTTTAATAGCATTTAAGGAAATTAATAAAGAAAAAAATGAATAAAAACAGAAAAACTGTTTTGATAACAGGTGCAAATCGCGGAATAGGAAAAGCGATTGCGAAAAAATTTATAAATAAAGGCATACAAGTAATTGGCACATCGACTACACAAGATGGAGTAAAAAATATTGAGGACTATCTAAAAGGAAATGGATTTGGTTTTATTTTAAATTTAAAAAATACTGATTCTATTACTGAAACTATTAAAGAAATTTATAAAAAAAAGTATTCTATTGATATATTAATTAATAATGCTGGCATTAAGGAAGATAATTTATTAGTTAAAATGAAAAATAAAGAATGGAATGATGTTATAAAAACTAATTTATCATCAATATTTTATCTTGTGAAATCTGTTATTCGACCAATGATTAAAAAAAAACAAGGTAGAATTATTACTATTGGTTCAGTTATTGCTTATACAGGTAATAAGGGACAAGTTAATTATAGTGCTTCAAAGTCAGGACTAGTTGGATTTCATAAATCATTAGCATTAGAAGTAGCATCAAAGGGTATTACTGTTAATATTGTTTCACCAGGTTTGATTAAAACAGATTTTACTAATACATTAAGCTCAATTCAAAATCAAAAATATATATCTAATATTCCCATGAAAAGACTAGGAAATCCAGAAGAAATAGCAGATGCTGTCATTTTTTTATCTTCAAAAAAAGCATCATATATCACTGGACATACATTGCATATAAATGGTGGTATGTATATGATATAATAATAATTATATAAATCTTAAAATCTTTTTTAAAAAATATAACGGAAATCATGAACATGAAAAATATTGAACAACGTATAAAACAAATCATTATTGAAAAACTAGATGTAAAAAAAGAAGACATTTTAAATGAAGCATCCTTTATAGATGATCTTGGTGCAGACTCACTTGATACAGTAGAATTAATTATGGCTTTAGAAGAAGAGTTTGATATTGAAATATCAGATGAAAAAGCAGAAAAAATTAATACAGTACAAGATTCTATCGACTACATTAAAAATCACTATTCACAAAATAAATAATTTTATATATTTTTTAAAAAATTAACATTCAAATGTTAAATTTTTTATGAAATATTTAATATACATAAAACAGAATAAACATTAAATCTTAAATATTTAAAAAAGAATGATAAAAAATAAATTTATTGTAATTGAAGGTTTAGAAGGTGCTGGTAAAACTCATGCATGTATGTGTGTTAAAAATATATTAAATCAATTTAGTATTAAGAATATACTATTAGTACGCCAACCTGGTAGCACACCTATTGCTGAAGATATAAGAAAATTGATTAAAAAAAAATTTGATACTGACAATCTTATTAAAGAAACTGAATTATTGTTAATGTATGCAGCAAGGATACAATTATTTGAAAAAAAAATAAAACCCGCATTAAAAAATGGAATATGGGTAATTTCTGATCGTCATGATTTATCTACTTTAGCTTATCAAGGTGGTGGTTTAGGTATTAAGAAAAAAATAATTACTAAATTAAAATCTTTATTTTTGCATGATTTTATACCAGATTTAACTATTTACTTAGATGTATCTCCAAAAATTGGATTAGAAAGAGCATTAAGAAGAAATCCATTAGATTCAATTGAAAGCAGATCTTTAGAATTTTTTAAAAAAACTAGAAAATATTATTTGAAAAATGTCAAACTAGATCAAAAAACTATAACAATCAATGCTAATTTAAATATCAAAACAGTAACTCAAAATATTACAAAAAAAATATTAAATTGGCTTAATAAAAAAGTTATATGAAATTATACCCCTGGTTAATCAAACCGTATAATAATATTATACGGCAATATCAAACAAAAAAAGCTCATCATGCGATTTTAATAAAAACTCAAAAAGGCATAGGAGTATCATTATTAATTTGGTTTATTGGGAAATGGCTATTATGTTTAAAACCTGTAGGAATAGATTTTTGTAATAAATGTCATGGATGTAAATTAATGTCTTCAAACAATCATCCTGATTGGCATGATTGTATAACTGAAAAAAATCATATTTTTGGCGTAGAAGATATACGAATTATAAATGAAAAAATATTTAAATGTTCTCAACAAGGCGGATCTAAAATTATTTTTATATCAGATACTGAAAAATTAACAGAATCAGCAATTAATGCTTTTTTAAAAACTTTAGAAGAACCACCTAAAAAAACTTGGTTTTTTCTTGTGAATTATAAAAATTTAGATTTACATTCCACATTAAATAGTCGCTGTCTTGTATATAAATTGTTTATTCCACAAGAAAAAGATAGTTTAAATTGGTTAGAAAAAGAAATTAATAAAAACAATAAATCAAATTTAACAGCACTACGCATATATCAAGGTTCCCCATTATCTGCAAAAAAATTTATTAATAGTAATAAATGGATAGATAGAATAAATTTTTATAAATATTTATATGATGCTTTTATAAATAAAAATCTATTAAAAATATTACCACTATTAAATGAAAAAAATAGCGCAATAAAAATTGATTGGATATGTTTTTTATTATTTGATTCTATTAAATTCAGATTTAATGAAAAAAATAATTTAACTAATATTGATCAAATAGAACTTATTAAATTTCTTTCTGATAATTATCAAAATATTATTTTAGATACTAGTATTCGTACTTGGATGCACTGTAAATATAGATTATTAAATATATCTGGCATTAATTATGAATTATTATTATTAGAACAGTTACTTAAATGGGAAAAAATTTTAAATTTTGTATTGAAAAATTAATTTTTATATAAAAGAGATAAATTATGTTCTTAATTGATTCACATTGTCATCTTGATAGATTAAATTATTATTCATTACATGAAAATATAGAAGATGTATTGAAAAAATCTTATATCAATTATATAAAAAAATTTTTAACAGTATCAACTTCTATAAATAATTTTTATAGCATTAAAAAATTATTCGAAAAATATCATTTTATCTTTTATTCTTGTGGTACACATCCATTAAACTGTGAAAAAGAATTAAATAATTTTAATTCAATAGAAAAAATATCTAAGAAAATAAAAGAATTATCTTCTATAAAACGTGTTATAGCAATTGGAGAAACTGGTCTAGATTATCATCATTCACTTGAAACTAAAAAAATACAACAAGATTTTTTTCGGGAACATATTAGAATTGCAATAGAATTAAAAAAACCAATTATAGTACATGCTCGTAACTCTATGGATGATACTATAAAGATATTAAAAGAAGAAAACGCAGAAAAATGTATAGGAGTATTACATTCCTTTACTGGAAATTATAATAATGCAATTCAATTATTAGATCTGGGTTTTTATATTTCCTATTCTGGTATGATTACATTTAAAAACTCTATAGAACTTTGTAATACAATAAAAAAAATACCATTAGATCGTTTATTAATCGAAACAGATTCACCATATTTATCACCAGTCCCTTATAGAGGAAAGGAAAACCAACCTGCATATTTATTTTATATAATAAAAAAAATTTCTATATTAAAAAAAATAGACATGAGTATACTTGCAAAAATTACAACAAAAAATTTTTATACATTATTTAATGTATAGTAAATTTTATCTTAATATTTCATACTTAATAAAAAAACAATATGTATTGTATACAATTAATATAACCTTTTTATATATACTTAGGAGTCTTTTTGATATGTTTAAAAATGTATTTGCAAACCTTCAAAAGGTTGGTAAATCACTTATGTTACCTGTTTCAGTGCTACCTATTGCAGGAATACTTCTAGGAATAGGATCTGCACATTTTAGTTTATTACCAGAAATTCTTTCTCAAATTATGGCTCAAACAGGTGGATCTGTCTTTAGCAATATGCCATTAATATTTGCAATTGGTGTAGCTCTAGGATTTACTAAAAATGATGGTGTGGCAGCATTAGCAGCAGTTGTATCTTATGGGATTTTAATTCAAACATTAATTGCAGTTGAACCAGTTATTTTAAATACAACTATTGATATTATAAAAGACAAACATCTTTGTGATACTGGCATATTAGGAGGAATTATTGCAGGTGCAATCTCAGCTTATATGTTTAATAAATTTTATCGTATTCAATTACCTGAATATTTAGGTTTTTTTGCTGGTAAAAGGTTTGTTCCCATTATCTCAGGATTATCGTCAATACTAATAGGTTTAATATTATCTATTATTTGGCCCCCAATTGGTCAAGGAATTAAAGTTTTTTCTCAATGGGCTGCTTACCAAAATCCTGTTCTTGCTTTTGCATTATATGGATTAGTAGAAAGAGCTCTAGTGCCATTTGGATTGCATCATATATGGAATGTTCCATTTCAAATGCAAATCGGAGAATATACTAATTCTATCGGACAAGTCTTTCACGGAGACATCGCTAGATATATGGCAGGTGATGCTACAGCCGGAAATTTATCAGGAGGTTTTATTTTCAAAATGTATGGTCTTCCAGGGGCTGCACTAGCAATTTGGCATTCAGCTAAAAAGGAAAATAAGACTAAAATAGGGAGTATTATGATTTCAGCAGCATTAACAGCTTTTTTAACTGGTATTACTGAACCAATTGAATTTTCATTTATTATTGTTGCGCCAATATTATATATTCTGCATGCTTTTTTAGCAGGATTATCTTTCCCATTATGTATTTTTTTAGATATGCGAGCAGGAACTAGTTTTTCACATGGATTTATAGACTTTATAGTATTAAGTGGAAACAGTCATCATATATTTCTTTTCCCAATTATTGGAATACTTTATGGATTATTATATTATATTTTATTTTATTTTTTAATTATTAATTTTAATTTAAATACACCAGGTAGAGAAGATATTAAAAGTAATATATTAGAAAAAAATAACAGTGAAATTGCACCGTATATTATTACAGCATTAGGTGGAAAAAATAATATTAAAAATTTAGATGCATGTATTACTAGATTAAGAATTACTGTTTTAGAAGTATCCAAAGTCAATCAAAAAGATTTAAAAAATATTGGTGCGGCCGGAGTAATAATCTCAGGTTCAGGAATACAAGTTGTTTTTGGAACAAGATCCGAAAATATCAAAACAGCAATAGATGAGCATATGAAAAATAAGGAATGTTAATTATGCAAGATGATTCAATTTTTAAGAAAATTATCACAAAAAAAATACCAGCCCACATTGTTTACCAAGATGAAAAAGTTACTGCTTTTAAGGATATAAAACCAAAAGCACCAGTACATATATTAATTATACCAAATGTTTTTATTGCATCATTAAACGATATTAATAAAAAAAATAAATCGATCTTATCTCATATGTTTTATGTTGCCACTGATATTGCTAAAAGAAAAAAAATCAGTCAAGAAGGATATAGAATTATTATTAATTGTAATAAGAATGGCGGTCAAGAAATTAACTATCTTCATATGCATTTATTAGGAGGTAAAAAACTAGGATCATTTTTTTAATATTTTTTATTTAGAAATTTTTATAAAAACTCAATTATTTTATAATATAAAGATAAAATTTTAGTTAATTTTTATTATCTATATTATTTTTTGTGTTTTTATAAATGGTTGTTTTTTGTAAAAAAAGTAGAAAAATCGTATTTTTATTATTTTAAAATTTTATTTAACTTTAGAAAATATTATGTTAAAAATATTAAAATTGAATAAGATATTGATCTTTAAGAAAATATTATTTTTTATTTATTTACTAGAGAACAATACTAATATTTTTATAGATTCAGAAAAAATAACAGATTTAATAAAAAATATATACAAAAAAAATAATACAATTTCTTTTCTTGAAAAAAATAATTGAAAAAAATAAAAAAAATTAGTTATGTTAAAAACAAAAAAAGTTAAATAAAGGTACTGCAATTTTTCTATCTTGTAAAATAATACAAGATATTATCTTCATAGCTACATTTCTAAAAAAAGAACCTTTTTATTAAATATAGAATTCATACTAGTTAAGACAGGAGAAATAATACTCATAAAAAAAGAAAAACTTTATTAGTAATAATAAAAATAGCATATATGTAAATATTATCAAAAAAATATTATATTCAATATAGAAAAAAAATAGTTTAAAATTTTTATTTTATTTTTTAATAAACTAATTTTTTATTATATGAAACATCTAAATACTAGTTTTTTAAAATAAAAAAACTATTTCAGTATTAATAAGAGTAGCCCTTTCTACTGAAATTTATATAATTCAACAATTAATTATTTTTTTGAATATAAAAAAATAGATTTCTCTATTTATACACCAGTAGAAAGTTCTAACTCTTAATTATTATTGAAAAAAAACTAAATTAGTTTTAAAAAATATATATTCTAATAAAATTAGAAATGATAAACTATTCCAGCACCGATAGTATTATCTGTAGGAATATTATTTTTCTTAATAAAATTATCACTTTTTAACAGATTAATTTTATAATTCATATATGTAGAAATATTTTTGTTAAATTCATAACGAGTCGAAATATTAATTTCTTTTGCTAGTTCTAAATCTTGATGACCAGATGAATTTTTTGTGTTTGAATTTTGTCCTTTAGAATCTAAATAACTTAACGAAGGATGAAAACCAGAATGAAAATTGTATTCTGCAATAGCTTCAATATTCTGTGTTTTATTAATATATAATTGTTCATTAGGCGAAGTATTTTGACTAATAACACTTGATGATGGTGTTAAATTACGGGCTTCACCATAAAAAGCTGCAATATATATATCATTAGCATCATATTTAAAACCTAACCCATATGCTCCAGCAGAAGGAAGTTTTTGATTTTGATTATTTTGGTCCAATTCAGATCTTTCAGAAGAAAAACAAGAACCAATAGCAGTAAGTCCAACATCACTTTCATATTTTAAAGAAGCACCCCAACCTGTACCATTTTGCTGATGTTCTGCTCTGTTTTTAGATTGATCTTGATACTGTAATGCCAAACTAATTCCATTTGCTAAACCAAAAAGATTATTATTTCTATAAGTAAGTAAACTATTGTTTCTACCTATCATATAATTATCGTTATAATTAAATACACTATCTTTATTAATATATGGTGCACGATTAGTTAATGATTGTACATCATGAAAAATACCATAATTACGACCATAATCTATTGAACCCCAATCACCATATTTAAAACCAGCATATCCTAAACGCACTGAATTGGACTGTTGTTTATTTAATAATTCTTCTGGTGCAGAAAAATCAGTTTTATATTCAATAGTAGCATAACTTGATAGTTCATCAGTAATATTGATTTTTCCTTTTAAACCTAATATAGCATTAGTATCATCATTATGAGCTGTGATCTTAGTTGATAAAAAACCATGAGATAATTCATGATTAGGATTAATGCTACCGTATAATTCAAGTTTGCTACCATGTTTATTAAAAATATCCAAAGCATTAACTCCATTACTAGCAGCTAACAACATTGGTATTACAATTGCTAAAGATCGATGATTTGTCATAATTTTTTATACTACCTTTTTAGTAAAAATAATTTAAATCCATATTATTTTATTAATATAAATATTACTTTTTTTATATTTTATGTTTTTATGTAAACAGTCAATTAAAAAAATTATTTAGTAAATCTTCTAGTTAAAAATTAGCATTATTAACAGTACGTGGAAACGGAACAATATCTCGTATATTTGTAACTCCGGTAATATAAGAAATTAATCGTTCGAAACCCATTCCAAAACCTGAATGTGGTACTGTACCGTATCGACGAAGATCTCGATACCACCAATAATCTTCTTTTTTTAAACCTAATTCTAATAAACGTTCATCTAAAATAGAAATACGTTCTTCACGTTGAGAACCACCTATTAACTCCCCAATATTAGGAACTAATAAATCTATTGCTGCAACAGTTTTTTTATCGTCATTCAATCTCATATAAAATGCTTTTAATTCCTTTGGATAGTTTTTTATAATTACTGGAATTTTAAAATACTGTTCTACAAGAAAGCGCTCATGTTCAGAAGACAAATCAACACCTAAAAAAACAGAGTTATTGAATTGTTGTTTAGAAGCAAGTAAAATATTTATAGCTTCCGCATAATCTATACGTATAAAATCTACTAATAATAGTTTCTCTAGACGATCAACTATATCATTGTCAACAGAATATTTAAGAAAATTAATATCTGACATACAGTTTTTTAAAAGAGATTTGCAAATATATTTTAACATATCCTCAGCAAAATCTGATATATCACTTAAATTTGTAAAAGCTGATTCTACTTCTAGCATCCAAAATTCAGCTAAATGACGACTAGTATTAGAGTTTTCAGCTCGAAATGTAGGACCAAAGGTATACACTTTAGATAAAGAACAAGCATATGTTTCTAAATTCAACTGTCCCGAAACAGTTAAAAAAGATTCTTTTCCAAAAAAATCTTTTTTAAAATCAACGGATCCATCTTTATTTTTAGGAATATTTTTTATATCTAGTGTCGAAACACGAAACATTTCTCCGGCACCTTCACTATTTAAGCTAGTTATAATGGGTGTTGGAATCCAGCAGTAATTTTTCTTATAAAAAAAATGATGCAATGATTGCAATACATGATTTCTTATTCGAGCTACTGCACCTATTAAATTTGTTCTAGATCTTAAATGAGCTACTTCTCTCAAATATTCCATGCTGTGTTTTTTAGCAGATATTGGATAAGTATCTGGATGTTCAATCCAACCTAGAACTTTTATTGTTTTTAATTGAATTTCATACTTCTGTTTATCTCCAATAGATAATATTAATATACCAGTAAATATAACAGAACATCCAATTGTTAAATGCAATATTTCTTTATAATAATTAGGCAAACTATTATTAGCGATTACTTGTATAGAATCAAAGCATGAACCATCATAAATCGTAATAAAAGAAAATCCAGATTTTGAGCTTCTTCGGCTTCGAACCCATCCACATACAGTAATTAAACTATTTACTATAATATCATCTTTATATATATCTGATATTGATATTATGCTCATAAAATCTTTCCTTTTACACTTATTTTTTAAAATAGACTATTATATAAATAAATTTTTAAAATAGTGAAAATTTTTTTATATTTTAAAAAAAATACTTATAATCAATTTGATTTTTATCTATTTTTCAATGGTACATTAAATACTTTGCATAAATGTTGTAAAAATTTTTGATCTAAACAAAATGTTTTTCCTGGACTATCAGATATTTTAGCAACAGGTTTGCCATTACATTTTACCAGTTTAATAACAATATTTAGTGGTTTTACATAAGGAATATCACAAGTTAATTTTGTTCCTATTCCAAAAATAATATTAATTCTTTTATTGAATTTTTTATATAAGGATATAATTTTCTCAAAATTTAAATTATCAGAAAATAACAATGTCTTAGTAAAAGGATCTATACCTAATTTTTCATAATGTTTAAGAGCTTTTTCAGCCCATTTTACAGGATCTCCTGAATCATGCCTGATACCTTCATAAGAAGAAGTTAAATGTAAATTAAAATCATGCAAAAAAGCATCCATGGTAATTGAATCTGTAAGAGCGATACTTAGATGATTTTTGTATTGATATAACCATGTTTGTAATGCTAAAATCTGACTACTTTTTAAATTTGATCCAATTTGTTGATGTGCTTGAAACCATTCATGAGCTTGTGTTCCAACTGGTTTTATTTTTAATATGCGAGCTATATGATAATTACTAGAACCTATCAAAAATGGAAAATTTTTTTTTAATCTTTTAATAATAGAATATTGTACATCATAAGAAAATCTTCTTCTTGTTCCAAAGTCAACAATTTTTAAACGAGATAAATCAATATATTTAGTGTGATCAAAAAATTTTGTTAATTTTAAATCTAAATATTCTAAAGCAGATTTAGAACTAACTTCTGGAGAAAAATCACTATGAAAAACTTCACTAATTAAAGCTAATATTGGAACTTCCCATAATATTACTTCTTTCCATAATCCACTTATACGAATATGTAATCGCCCTTGATAATTTTTTATTTTTACTTGTGAAACATTATAACGAAATTTTCTTAACCAATGTAAATATTCTTTCTTAAAAAATGGAAAAGAGGTCATATAAATATATTCTTCATGACTCAAAGACAAGGTTCTCATCATACTAATTTGTTCTGATAAAATATTTGAATAACAACCTAGGGAATTATCTCCTCTACAAAGAAATTCAGCAACGACATCTACGTTTTTATAATGATAAAAAACTGCTTGTTGCATATGAAGTTTATATGCATCAGTATCAAGTAATGTTTTTACTATTGGATAATCATATCGTTTCATAGTATTCTTATATTTTTCATTCTACTCTTTTTTTTAACATACGATAATTATCATATTAATTTTATACTTTAATGATATAAAATTTTAAAAACAATATTATTTAAGCATTTTATAAAAAATATACATAAATAAAAAAGTTATCAATTTTTCAAAAAAAAATATTATATAAAATAAAATTATTTTTAATAATCTTTTTATAGAATATTTTTACTATAATTTTTTATAGAATTTTATTCTACATCAAAGAGGCAGTATAATGTTTTATTATTTAATTCGTAAACTGTTATTTTTAATAGAACCTGAAAAAGCTCATTTGTTAACATTAAAATATCTCAGTATAAGAAATATTCAACTATTTAATTTTTTTTTTATAAAAAAATATTACCATCAAGAAAAATTAAATGTATGGGTTTAACTTTTAAAAACAAAATTGGTACTGCAGCAGGATTAGATAAAAATGGAGAATATATACTTGCTTTATCAAAACTAGGTTTCGGTTTTATTGAAGTAGGTACTGTTACTCCTTTACCTCAATCTGGAAACCCAAAACCTAGAATATTTAGAATAATTCCTATGGAAGGTATAATCAATAGAATGGGATTTAATAATCTGGGTATAGATAATTTAATTGATAATATAAAAAAATCTAATTTTAAAGGTATAATAGGTGTTAATATAGGAAAAAATAAAAATACTAGTATTAAAAATTCAGTGAATGATTATTTAATATGCATAGAAAAAATTTATTGTTATGCTAGCTATATTGCAATTAATATTTCATCACCTAATACTGAAAATTTAAGAAACCTGCAATATGGAATACTTTTCAAAGATTTATTACATAAAATAAAAAAAAAACAAAAAGAACTGCACAAGAAGTATTTTAAATATGTTCCTATAGCAATTAAAATTTCACCGGACCTCTCAATTAAAGAATTAGTTTACATTGCAAAGCAACTAATTAAATATAGAATAGATGCAGTAATTGCAACTAATACAACACTGGATCACTCATTAATATCTGGATTAAAAAACAGTTCGCAAAAAGGAGGATTGAGCGGACTACCTTTGCAACAAAAAAGTACTAATACAATTTCAATATTATCAAAAAATTTAAAAAATAAAGTTCCTATTATTGGAGTGGGAGGGATTAACTCTATCACTTCAGCTAAAGAAAAAATCGCATCAGGAGCTACTTTAATACAAATTTATTCTGGATTAGTATATCATGGTCCAAAACTAGTTGAAGAAATTATTAATAAAACATAATATTTTATTTATAAATTCTAAATGTTTGCTTTCTAATATAAAATACTTACTAAATATTTATAATAAACATTATAAGTATTTAGTTATTATGCATAATACATCTAAAAGTATTAGATGTACATCACAAAAATCATTTTTAATTTTACAAAACTTATGATAAAAATGAATCATTTATTTGCAAGTACAAATTTTGGTACTGAAAAATTACTAGAACAAGAGCTCTTATCTTTAGGAGCTGAAAACGTAAATGTAATAAAAGGCGGGGTTTATTATGAATCTAATGATTTATTACTATATAAAAGCTTAATGTGGAGCCGTATTGCGTCACGTATTTATTTATCGATAAAAAAGTTTACTATAAATAATAGTGATGATCTTTATCATAATGTATATAATATTGATTGGACAGAAATTTTTCATCTACAAAAGACTTTTTTAGTTAATTTTAAAGGCACTAATAACATTATTCGTAATAGTTTATTTGGAGCACTAATAACTAAAGATGCAATTGTTGATCAATTCCAAAAAAAATATTCTTCTCGTCCAAACGTAAATCTTATTAATCCTGATATTCGAATAAAATTATCATTATTAAATAATAACGTATTGCATATTATGCTAGATCTGAGTGGAGAATCTTTAAATAAAAGAGGATATCGTCAATTTTGTAATACTACTCCCATTAAAGAAAATCTAGGAGCAGCAATTGTATTGAGTTCGGGATGGAATAATAATATACCTATGATAGATCCTATGTGTGGTTCAGGAACATTATTAATTGAAGCTGCTATGATATCTTCTGATAGAGCACCTGGATTGAAAAGATTAAAATGGGGATTTCAATCATGGAAAAAATATAACAAAAATATCTGGTTCAATACTGTTAAAGAAGCTGAAGAACGCTTTAAAATAGGTATAAAAAAATGTTTTAAAAATTATTTTATAGGATATGATTACAATCCTGAAATTATAAAAAAAGCTAAAATCAATGCGTCTAAAGCAGGCATATCAAAAATCATTCAATTTTCAATACAAAATTTAAATGATCTAAATAACGTTTATAATAAAGAAAAAATAGGAATAATATTAAGTAATCCACCATATGGAGAAAGATATCAAACTGAAAGTCAATTAACAGGTGTATATATACAATTAGGGGTTGCATCAAAAAAATATTTTAAAAATTGGAAATTATCAATATTTAGTTCATCAATATTTCTTTTAAATTTTTTACAAATGCAATCATATGAAGAATATATTTTTAAGAACGGTGCATTAAATTGTATTCAAAAAAATTTTTTAATTTTCTTGAAAAAATCAAATGTTAAAAAAAATGAATTTAAAGATAGATTAAATAAAAACTTTAAAAAACTAAAAAAATGGGCTAATGTAGAAAAATTACAATCTTTTCGTGTTTATAATGCAGATTTACCAAACTATAATATAATAGTAGACATTTATCATACATGGATAGTAATTCAAGAATATAAAGCTCCAAAATTAATAGATAATAATAAATCTTTCAGAAGATTATGTCATGCTATTTACTATACTAAAGAAATATTATCTGTTTCTATAAACCAAATTATATTAAAAACCAGACAGCAAAATAAAAAAAAGACACAATATAAAAAATTATTTGACAGTAATAATTTTATTGTTATTAAAGAATATCATGCAAAATTTTTAGTGAATTTAACAGATTATTTAGATACTGGTTTATTTTCAGATAAACGACTTGTTAGAAAGTTATTAGGGATAATGGCTAAAGGAAAAGATTTTCTTAATTTATTTTCATATACTGGAACCGCTAGTGTGTATGCTGGATTAGGACAAGCAAATAGTACAACTAGTGTAGATATCTCTAATACTTATATAAAATGGTCCATGCGTAATATGTCTCTGAATAATTTAACTGGTCCTCAACATAGTTTTATTCAATCTGATTGTTTAAGCTGGATAAAAAAAACCAATCAGAAATTTGATTTAATATTTATAAATCCACCTACTTTTTCTAATTCTAAAAAAATGCAACGATTTTTTGATTTAAAAAAAGATTATATTCACATAATAATGAATTTAAAAAGAATTTTACACGATAATGGTAGTGTTATTTTTTCCAGTTCTACGCGAAACTTTGAAATTAATTTTGATTATATTAAAAAAATGAAATTATATGTAAAAAAAATTACAAAAAAAGTACAATCGAAAGATCACTTAAAAAACACTAATGTTTATCATTCCTGGCTGATAAAACATGAAAAATAAATTCAAGGATAGAAAAATTTATGTCTTTAATCAACGTTCAAGATGCTTATTTATCATTTAGTGATTTAGAAATATTAAAAAATAGCACACTTCATATCCATGAAAATGAAAGAATATGTTTAACTGGTAAAAATGGCACCGGTAAATCTACTTTATTAAAAATAATTAACAAAAAACAAGAATTAGATCATGGCTATGTTATTTATAAAAAAAATATAAAAGTGGCCTATCTACATCAAGAAAATCCAAAATATCTGAATATTTCTACATATGATTTCATTAGTTCAGGATCACAAGAATATCAAATAAACAAAAAAAAAAATATAAAAGAATCTATAAAAATAGAAAAAATGATTGAAACAATTGAATTAAATAAAAATACTTTATTATCTCACTTATCTGGAGGTTTATTAAGAAAAGCTGCATTAGGTCGTATACTGATAGGAGAACCTGATATATTATTGCTTGATGAACCTACTAATCACTTGGACATGAAAAGTGTAAAATGGCTTGAAATATTTTTAAAGAAATTTCCTGGCAGTATATTATTTGTATCACATGATAGAA
The DNA here is from genome assembly GCF_000225445.1 of Buchnera aphidicola str. Ak (Acyrthosiphon kondoi). Classification (NCBI taxonomy): domain Bacteria; kingdom Pseudomonadati; phylum Pseudomonadota; class Gammaproteobacteria; order Enterobacterales; family Erwiniaceae; genus Buchnera; species Buchnera aphidicola. The sequence goes on from NC_017256.1 coordinate 400,170, forward strand.
ACTTTATTCAAAATATATCCACACGTATTGTAGATCTCGATCGTGGAAAGTTAATTTCTTGGCCAGGTGATTATGAAAATTTTATAAAATTAAAAAATGAAAGTAATCGTATTGAAAATATACAAAAAAAATTATTTGATAAAAATCTAGAAAAAGAAGAAAAATGGATTAGAAAAGGTATTAAAGCACGTTCTACTCGTAATGAAGGAAGAGTTAAAAACCTAAAAACATTAAGACAAGAATATAAAGATTATAAGAAAATAGAAAAGTTAAACAATATTATAATTAACCAGTCTAAAAATTATTCAGGAAAAATAATTTTTGAATTAGAGAATATAGATTTTTACATCAATAATAGGGTTATAATAAAAAATTTTTCATCAATTGTTCAGCATGGAGACAAATTGGGATTAATTGGTAATAATGGATGTGGAAAAAGTACGTTAATTAAAATTCTTATAGGAGAAAACAAACCTTATAAAGGAAAAATTTATAGAGGGACAGGATTAAAAATATCATATTTTGATCAAAATAGATCTGTATTACAACCAAATAAATCTATTTTAGAAAATATATTTTATGGGAAAGAAAAAGTTATATTAAATGGAAAAGAACAACATATAATAGGATATCTAAAAAACTTTCTCTTTAAACCTAATCAATTACAATCTTTAGTAAAAACGTTATCAGGTGGTGAATGTAATAGATTACTTTTAGCTCGATTATTTTTAAAGCCTAGTAATGTTTTGATTTTTGATGAACCTACAAATGATTTAGATTTAGATACTCTACAGTTATTAGAAAAAATTATTATCAATTATCAAGGTACTGTTATAATTGTTAGTCATGATGAAACATTTATTAAAAATACAGTAAAAAAATGTTGGCATTTTGAAGAAAATGGATTTATTAATACTTATTTTTGCAATTTTAATTCTTTAAAAAAACAAAAAAAGAATTTAGAAAAAGAAAAAAAACAAAAAAATAAATTAGATGTAGAAAATAAAGTAAAAATAAAAAATAATTTCAAAAAAGAAATTAATTCAATATTGTATGAAATAGAAACAATCGAAATTAATATCAAAAAATTACAAAAAAAAGTAAATGAACCTAATTTTTTTAAAAAAAAATTAGAAGAAAAATTACCAATGCTAAAAATGTTAACTAAAAAAGAAGAAGAATTAGAAAAAAAAATATTATATTGGGAAAGTTTAGAAAAAAATATTGCGAAATAAAAAAAAATAAAAAGTAATCGTAAACATATCTTTTAATATTGTTCTTTTTAAAAATGATATATTTACAAACAACAAGAACTAGATTTCTTCATACAATTTAAAGAACAACAGTTTTTAAAATTAACAGAACAATTTGCACATTGAATAAAAAGAAGATGACATAAATTATACTGACAATTTACATAAGTATCAGACAGTTGACCACATTGTTTACAATACGATATTATTTCATCTGAAATTTTTTCGCTCATTCGATTATCAAAAACAAAATTTTTTCCTTTAAAAAGAATTGGTAATCCATTTTTTCGAGCATCATGTACATAACCAATAATACCACCTTCTAAATGATATATATTTTTAAAACCATTAAAACGCATCCAAGCAGTAGCTTTTTCACAACGAATACCACCAGTACAGTACATGACGATTTTTTTATTTTTAGCATAGCTCATCAATGGTATTATATTCTTTAATTGTTCTCGAAAAGTTGTACTTTTAATTTCTATTGCATTCTCAAAATGACCAATAGCATATTCATAAGAATTTCGCATATCAATAAATATTATTTCCTTGTTATCTAACATTAAGTTAACTGTTTTTGATTTAATATACACTCCTACATTATTAGGATTAAAAAAAGATTCTGTAATTCCATCTTGTACTATTTTTTCTCTAATTTTAACAGAAAGCACCCAGAAAGATTTCTCATTATTTAATGATTTATTAATTCGTAAATTATTTAACTCTGAATTTAAATGATATAAAAATTTTTTTATGAAAAAATAATATTTTTTTGGAATGCTAATTTGTGCATTGATACCTTCCGTTGCAATATAAATTCTTCCTAAAATATTATATTTATAAAAATTCTTATAAATTTTATCGCGATATTCTTGAGTATTTTTAATGGTGAAATACTTATAAAAAGACAATGTTAAACGAGGTTCTACTTCAGAAAACATACGTTTTTTTAATTCTTTTTTAGAAAGACGATTATATAAAAATGACATTTCAAACACCTATAATTATTATGAATTAAGTATGATATACGCAAAAAAATATTATGAAAATCATTTTTTATGAGATATATTTGTTAATATTTTTATTTTTTTAGATAATTTTACATTTATCTCATTTAATTTTAATAATTTATTTTTTTCCTGATTTACTATATGTTTTGGAGCATGATATAAAAAATCTTTGTTGGAAATTTTATTTTTAACTTTCAATATATTAATTTGTATTTTTTTTTCTTCTTTTACTAATCTTTTTAATTCTATTTCTGTATCTACTAATTTTAATATAGGGATTATAATTTCTGCTCCATCTATTATTTCTGTTATACATAAATCTTGATCATATTTTTTCAGTAGTATTGTAATACTATCTAAAAAAGATATTTTTTTTATCAGAAAAATATTGTCTTTAATAATCTGTTTTTGTTGAGAAGTAATATTATACAAAAATAATGGTAATAATTTTTTAGAACTAATATTCATATGAATTCTAATATTTCTTAAAAATATAATTATTTTTTTTATCCAATTCATACTGAATAATATTGTTTCATCATATAAATGATGTTTATACTTTGGAAAAGCTTGCAACATAATTGTTTTTTCTTTAATATTTTTAATAATTTTTACACTCTGCCAAATAATTTCAGTAATAAAAGGGATAATAGGATGAGCTAATCTTAAAAGCAGTTCTAAAATATAAACTAAAACGTTTTTAGTACAATATACTTCTTGAAAAGAACCTATTTTAATAATTATTTTCACAAATTCTAAATACCAATCACAAAATACATTCCAAATAAAATCATATAAAACATTAGCCGCAATATCAAAACGATACGCATCTAATGATTCACGATATAATTTTACTGTATTATTAAATTCTATTAGAATCCATTTATTTATTAATAACATATTATCTTTTATATCAAATACTGAAAAATTATGATTTTTTGTATTAATCAAAACAAACCGACTAGCATTCCAAAGTTTATTACAAAAATTACGATACCCTTTTAATCTATTCATATCCCATTTTATATCGCGTGTGCTAGATGCTAATGCAGAGAAAGTAAATCGTAATGCATCTGTACCAGTAGATTTAATACCTTCAGGAAATTGTTTAATAGTACGTTGAACAATTTTATTGAATAAATTCGGCTGTAATAAATTTTTTGTTCTTTTTTTAATCAGATCGCTTAAAGAAATTCCATCTATCATATCTAAAGGATCAATGACATTTCCTTTAGATTTGGACATTTTTTGTCCATCTTCATCTCGAATTAATCCTGTAATATAAATATTTCTAAAAGGTACTTGAGGATTATTATCTACATCTTTAACAAAATACATTGTTAACATAATCATTCTAGCAATCCAAAAAAAAATAATATCAAAACCGCTTACTAAAACATTAGTAGGATGAAATAGTTTTAGAAATGTAGTTTTTTTAGGCCATCCTAATGAAGAAAAAGTCCATAATCCAGAAGAAAACCAAGTATCTAAAACATCATTTTCCTGTGTTAATGATATATTTTCTGATATAGAATATTTTTGACGTATTTCTTTTTCATTGTGTCCAACATAGACATTTTTTTTATTATCATACCATACTGGAATACGGTGTCCCCACCATAATTGACGAGAAATACACCAATCTTCGATATTGTTCATCCAAGATGAATACATACTTTCATACTGCTCAGGTATGAATTTAATTTTTTTATCTTTTACAGCATTTAGAGCTACTTTAGCTAATTTTGATGTCTTTAAATACCATTGATTTGTAAGTATTGGTTCAATAATAACACCACTTCTATCATTATAAGGAACAAGAATATTACAATCTTCAAACTTTTCTAAAAATCCTAATCTTTCAATTTCCTTAACAATTTCAATTCGTGCAGAAGAAATATCTAAATTTTGAAATTGGAGTGGAATAGATGTATTGTATTTATCAGATTTTTCACCTTGATAATCATAAACTTCAGAAATAGATTTAATTCGTCCATCAAAAGTAAAAATATTGATCATTGGTAATTTATGACGGATTGCTACTTTATAATCATTAAAATCATGTGCTGGAGTTATTTTTACACAACCAGTTCCTTTTTCTAAATCTGCGTATTTATCCCCGATAATAGGAATTATCCTATTAGTTAAAGGACACATAACAAATTTTCCAATACATTGATTATAATTATGATCTTCAGGATTTATAGCGATAGCTGTATCGCCTAATAAAGTTTCAGGTCTAGTTGTTGAAACTGTTAAATATTTTATTGTATTTTTTATAAAAACATCATTTTGAACAATTGGATATCGAATAAACCATTTTTTCCCCTTGATTAAACGATGCTCAACTTCTAAGTCTGAAATTACAGTTTCTAATTTTGAATCCCAGTGTACTAATCTTTTCTTCTGATAAATTAAATTATTTTTATAAAATAAAATAAAAGCTTCTCTAACGGCAATAGAAATATCAGGATCTAAAGTAAATTTTTCGTGTTCCCAATCAACAGATATACCTAAACGTCGCATTTGTTTTGTAATAATATTATTAGATTTATTTTTCCATATCCAAATTTTCTTGATAAAATCATCTCGATTATAATCTTTTTTAGTTTTTTTTTCTTCTAAAAATATTTGTCGTTCAACTAAAATTTGTGTTGCTATTCCTGCATGATCTGTACCCACTTGCCAAAAGGTATTCTTTCCCTGCATTCTGTGGTAACGAATTAATATATCCATGATTGTTTGTTGAAATGCATGTCCCATATGCAAACTTCCTGTAATATTAGGCGGCGGCATCATGATACAAAAAGTTGATTGTCTTAAATTATCAGGTTTAAAATACCCATTTTTTTCCCAAAAACTATATAGAGATTCTTCAATATTTTTAGGATTATAAGTTTTTTCCATTATATTTTGACTGTATTTTGATAAAAAGGCGATATTGCCATATTCTAGCGATAGTATTTCAATTAAAAATAAAATTATATTGATTTAATAGATTTAAGAATAAATGTAATTTGACTGATTTAATAAAAATTGACATAATAGTTCAACAGGACGCCCTGTCGCTTCTGCATTTTTTTCATGTTTCCAAGCAGTTCCAGCAATATCTAAATGTGCCCAATTATACTTTTTTGTAAAATTAGAAAGAAAACAAGCTGCAGTTATAGCACCTGCTTTACTTTTTCCTATATTAGATAAATCAGCAATATTAGAACTTAATTCTTTTGTATGTTCTGATAATAATGGTAAAGACCATATTTTATCATCTGTTTCTTGTGATGCGTGATGCAATTGATTAGCAAGATCTTTATTATTAGTAAAAAGACCACTGAATGACTCTCCTAATGCTGTGACACAAGCTCCAGTCAATGTAGCAATATCAATTACTATGTTTGGAGAAAAACGTTCTAAATATGTTAGTGAATCACATAAAACTAAACGACCTTCAGCATCAGTATTTAATATTTCGACTGTTTGACCTGACATTGTAGTCAAAACATCTCCAGGTCTAAAAGAATTACTGCCTAGCATATTTTCGCAACCAGATAAAATTCCAATTATTGTTAAAGGTAACTGTAATTCGGCAGCCATAATTAAAATACCATATACTGCTGCAGCACCACACATATCATACTTCATTTCATGCATACGACATGCGGGTTTGATAGATATCCCTCCAGAATCAAAAGTCAAACCTTTTCCTACAAAAGCGATTGTTTTATTATGAAGAACATTATTTCCAGAATATTTTATTACAGACATGAATGGTTTATTTTTTGCTCCGTCTCCAACTGCTATATAGGCATTCATTCCTAATTCTTTCATTTTTTTCATATCAATTACTTCTACTACAATATTATCTTTATATTTCTTAGCAAGTTTTTGAGCCTGATAAGATAAATATAGAGGATTGCAAACATTAGGTGGTAAATTACTTAAATTCTTTGAAGATGTGATTCCATAATCAATTGCTAATGCATGTTTTAAAGATGTTTTTGCTATAAATAAATCATTTTTTTTTGAAATATTTAATATAATAGAATCTATCTTTACATTTTTTATGTTTTTTGTATTTAAATTATTTATCTTAATAATTTCGTATAAAGATTCTTTTATAGAAAGAACCATTAATCTCACTATCCAATATATATTATTAATGTTTACTTCAGAAAAAGCATAAATAACATTTTTTATAGAAAGTTTTTTTAATATTTTTGTAGTGTTTTTTAAGATTTCTTTAAAATTTGATTTATTTATTTCATTCTTTTTTCCACAACCTACTAGTAATATTCTTTTTGAAGAGATTTCAGGGATTTTATACAACATAAGTGTTTCTCCTATTTTTCCCTGAATATCACCTAATTTTATTAAAGAAGTTATATAACCATTACTACATTTATCTAAATAAACAGCAGAATCAGAAAGTTCACATAGATCAAAAATAGAAACTACTATACAATCAGTTTTTTCTTGATCTAAAATACAATTTTTTATAAAAAAATCCATGATATATTCTCTATTTTAAATAGAATTAATTAATTTAATAAATGATAATTGATATTATTATGTTGATATAAATATAATAACGTTGTTTTTTATTCGTATTTCTATATATTAGAAAAAAGATTATTAAAAGTATAATATTTAGTTAATAAATAATTATGATATTTTTAAATATAATATAAAATATTATATACTATATAAACACTTTTTCTTCAATTTCTACTAATTAAAAATATATTTTATCTTACAATGAGACTTTAATATGAATAATCTTTATCAACGTGATTTTTTAAGACTATTAGATTTTACTTATTTAGAATTAAAAAATATCATTATATTAGCGCAAAAATTAAAAAAAAATAAGAAAAATAAAAAAGAAATCGCTCTTCTTAAGAAAAAAAATATCGCTTTAATTTTTGAAAAAGAATCGACTCGGACAAGATGCGCTTTTGAAGTCGCTGCATTTGATCAAGGAGCTAATGTTACATATCTTGGACCTGGTAGCACACATCTTGGAACAAAAGAGTCTATTGAAGATACTGCAAAAATACTCGGACGTTTATATGATGGTATTCAATATCGAGGGCATAATCATAGCACAATAGAAATATTAGCTAAACATTCAAAAGTGCCAGTATGGAATGGTTTAACTGAAAAATTTCATCCTACACAGCTACTTGCTGATCTTCTTACTATAAAAGAAATTTTTCCAGAAAAAAAATTTCATCAAATTAAATGTGCTTATGTTGGTGATGCACATAATAACATGGGAAATAGTTTATTAGAAGCTGCATTACTAGTTGGATTAGATTTACGTTTAGTTGCTCCTAAAGAGTGTTGGCCAGAAAAAGATCTATTTCATTTTTGTCAGGAACAAATAAAACAGAAAAAAGGAAGTATAACATGTACTGAAAATATTCATAAGGGAGTAAAGAATGTAGATTTTATCTATACTGATGTCTGGGTGTCTATGGGAGAACCCCAAGAAGCATGGGAAAAAAGGATTAAGTTATTAAGGTCTTATCAAGTAAATAGTTCTATGTTAGAAATGACTCATAATCCAAAAGTAAAAGTGTTACATTGTCTACCAGCTCTACATGATCAAAAAACCTATATGGGCAAATCTATATTAAAAAAATATAATTTTAAAAATGGTATGGAAATAACAGATGATATTTTTCAAAAATACCAAGAAGTTATTTTTGAACAAGCAGAAAATCGATTGCATACTATAAAAGCTATTCTTATATCTAGTTTATTAAATAAAATTACATTTTAAAAATGATTGTAATACATAACATAGCTATTTATAAAAAAACTCAAGATTTTTTAGTTTCTTTATACTGTTGAAAAGCATTTCATATTATCTTTTCTGCAAAAATCAAGGAAAATAAAATTTGAGAAATTCTCTATATCAAAAAAACATTATTTCAATTAATGATCTTCGACGTAACGAATTAGAATTAGTTTTAAATAAATCTGCAATGCTTAAAAAAAAACCACAACCTGATTTGTTAAAAAATAAAGTTATTGCTAGTTGTTTCTTCGAAGCATCAACTCGCACTCGCTTATCATTTGAAACTGCTATTTATCGATTAGGAGCTTCTATAGTAGGATTTTCTGATGGAAATAATATTTCTTTAGAAAAAAAAGGAGAAACTTTAGCAGATACTATTTCAGTAATCAGTTCTTATGTAGATGCAATTATTATCCGACATCCTCAAGAAGGATCTGCGCGTTTAGCAGTAGAATTTTCTAATAAAATACCAATATTCAACGCTGGAGATGGAGCAAATCAACATCCTACACAGACGCTTTTAGATTTATTCACTATACAAGAAACTCAAGACAGACTTACTCATTTAAATATAGCTATAGTCGGAGATCTTAAATATGGAAGAACAGTACATTCGTTAACACAAGCATTGGCTAAATTTAAAAATAATAAATTTTATTTTATTTCACCTGATGCTTTAAAAATGCCAAATTATATTAATAACATGCTTGATAAAAAAGAAATCTCCTGGAACAGACATAAAAATATTGAAGAAATAATTTCTGAAATAGATATTCTTTATATGACTCGTATTCAAAAAGAAAGATTAGATTCTACTGAATATGCAAATGCAAAATCAAAGCTTGTATTACATGCTAAAATTTTAAAACATGCACGTAGTAATCTTAAAATACTACATCCTCTTCCTCGTATAGATGAAATAGATCGAGATGTTGACTATACACCTTATGCCTGGTATTTTAAACAAGCAGCAAACGGAATCTATGCACGTCAGGCAATCTTATCTTTAGTATTAATAGAAAAACACACTATATAAAAATATGGAAATAAACAAACTTCAAGTAGAAGCCATTAAATCAGGTAGTGTCATTGATCATATTCCTGCACATATTGGTTTTAAATTATTATCTCTATTTAGATTTACTGAAACAGAAAAACGTATTACTATAGGTTTAAATTTACCTTCTAAAAAATTAGGAAAAAAAGATATTATAAAAATTGAAAATACTTTTTTAAGTGATGATCAAATTAATCAATTAGCAATTTACGCACCTCATGCTACCGTAAATTATATTGATGAATATAATCTAGTAGGAAAAGTTTTTCCAAATTTACCTGAAAAAATCGATAGAATTTTAATCTGTCCGAATAATAGTTGTGTTAGCAATCATAATCTTGTAACTTCTAGTTTTATTTTTAAACAAGATCAATTTTTTAATATGAACTTGAAATGTAAATATTGTGAAAAAGAATTTTCTAAAAATACAGTTTTATCATGCCAATAATTTTGGTAATATACATTAAGCTATTAAAAATATAAGCGATATTCTATGAATTACATAATAAATACTAAAGAAGCACCAAAACCTATCGGACCTTATTCACAAGCTATTGAAATCAATAACTTTATTATATTGTCAGGACAAATACCTATTGATGTCATGTCTAATCATATACCAGAAAATATTGCTGAACAAACATATCTTGTATTAAAAAATATAAAGTCAATTTTAATTCATGCTAAATTTCAAGTATCAAATATCATTAAAACTACAATTTTTACTACTAATCTAAAAAAAATTAATATTATCAATGAAATTTATACAAAATTTTTTATAGATAATAAATCAGAGTTCCCAACTAGATCCTGTGTTGAAGTTCAGGCACTACCTAAAAATGTAAAAATAGAAATTGAAGCAATAGCATTTAAAAAATGATATGATAAAGCAAATTAAGCTATTAAAGTATTTGTGCTAAATAAAATATATTTAATATGCCGCAAAGCGGCATAAAAACTAAAAATTAAACATTTCTACGACGGGAAAAAGACGGTTTAAGTTCATTTTTTTTAGACGTATGCGATTTATTTAAACTATTTTCAGAAATACGACGATTGCTATTTTTATCTCTATTAAACGTAGATCGATTCAATGTCTTAGTCTCATAATTTCTTGAATCTCTTAATAATTTCATATTAATTGGTTTATTTAAAATTCTAGTACGAATAAAGCTTTGTAATAAATCTTTAGATATTCCTTTAGGTAATTCAATTGTAGAATAAGAAGAAAAAAGTTTAATATTACCGATATTACGACTATGCATATTTCCTTCGTTAGCAATTGCTCCAACTATATGACGCACTTCAACTCCATCATTACGACCCACCTCAATACGATATAAATCAATATCTTTGTTATCACGACGTTCACGACGTGTCCGGATATTTCGAATATCTTCACGTCGACGATTATCTTTAAATGATAAATCTCGAGGTTGATGTTTTATTAAATCTGGTTTAATAATTAAAGAGCGTTCACCTTGAGCCATTTTTAATAGAGCAGCTGCTAAAGTTTTTATATCTAAATCATCTGTAGAATATAATTTATCTAATAAAGCACTATATTCATCTAAATCTCGACTTTCTAACTGTTGTTGTACTTTTTTTGCGAATTGTTCAAGACGTCTTTGACATAATAATTCTATTTTAGGCAATTGAACTTCTGGAATAGACTGTTTGATAGTACGCTCTATATTTCGTAATAAACGACGTTCACGATTTTCAACAAATAATAATGCCCGACCTGCCCGACCTGCCCGACCTGTTCGACCTATACGATGAACATAAGATTCTGAATCCATAGGAATATCATAATTAATAACGAAACTAATACGATCAACATCTAAACCACGTGCTGCAACATCTGTAGCAATTAAAATATCTAATCTACCATTTTTTAATCTTTCTAAAGTTTGTTCTCGTAATGCTTGATTCATATCTCCATTTAATGCTGCGCTATTATATCCATTACGCTCTAATGCTTCAGAAACTTCTAAAGTTGCATTTTTAGTTCTAACAAAAATAATTGTCGCAGAAAAATCTTCCACTTCTAAAAAACGAATTAATGCATCAGTTTTCCGACCATAAACCATCCAATAACTTTGTTTAATATCTGGACGTGTCGTTATATTAGACTGTATTTTTATCTCTTGTGGATTTTTCATGAATCGTTTAGAAATACGACGAATTGCTTCTGGCATTGTAGCTGAAAACAATGCAGTTTGATGTTCTTTAGGAATTTGTGCCATGATTGTTTCGACATCTTCTATAAATCCCATTCGTAACATTTCATCTGCTTCATCTAAAACTAATCCATGTAAATTGGATAGATTAAGTGTCCCTCTTTTTAGATGATCTAATAACCGACCTGGAGTTCCTACAACAATTTGAGGTCCTTGTCGCAATGCACGCAATTGAAGTTCATATCTTTGACCGCCATATAAGGGTAATACATGTATTCCAATCATATATTTAGAAAAATCTGAAAACGCTTCAGCTACTTGAACCGCTAATTCTCTTGTAGGAGCTAATACCAATATTTGAGGAGCTTTCAAATTAATGTTAAGATTATGTAATAGTGGTAAAGAAAAAGCAGCTGTTTTACCACTCCCAGTTTGTGCCATTCCTAATACATCACGTCCTTCTAAAAGTAAGGGAATACAAGATGCTTGAATAGGAGAAGGTTTAACATATCCCATTTCATTTAAAGATTGAATAATAAAAGGATTTAAACCAAGAAAAGAAAATGTGCTTTCAATATGAGTCATGCAGTAGATATGCCTTTTAAGTTACAACGGCCAGTCTACATAGCTCATTATGAAAATATGTATTTATTCTCATTGAAAAGTGTGAACCGGCTCAAATTAAATGATCTAAAAAATAGAATCATTGAATTTTTTAAGAATCAATAATAATATTTATTAGTTATTGCCAATGATTTTTTAAATATCAAAAAAACAACATTAGCAACTTATTGAAGTTTATTTTTTAAAAAATTATATATCTGTAATTATATAATCATTATATCAAAATAAAATGAATTAAGTTTTATACTATTTTTATTTATATGGTACTATTTGAAAAGATATAAATCTATATTTTATTTAAAAAATATAAATAATATTAAACTAAAATAATTATATCAGATAATGGTATTGTTTATTGATTTATTAGAAATAATAGAACTTTCTATTTCTTTAATACTTAATCTTAAACGACCTTGACGATCTATTTCCAAGACTTTTACAGATATCATTTGATCAATTTTTAAATGATTAGATACTTTATCTACTCTTTTATCAGAAATTTGCGAAATATGCACTAAGCCTTCTTTACCTAAACCAATTGAGACAAAAGCACCAAAATCGACAATACGAGTAACTTTTCCAGAATAAATACGACCTACTTCAATTTCGGCTGTAATTTCTTCAATTCTACGAATGGCATTCTTTGCTTTTTCTTCAATAGTAGATGATATTTTTACTGTTCCATCATCTTCAATTTCAATTATAGTTCCAGTTTCTTCAGTTAGCATACGAATAACAGAACCTCCTTTACCTATAACATCTTTAATTTTTTCAGGATTTATTTTTATGGTATGAATACGAGGCGCAAATTCAGAAATTTCGCTTCTAGATTTATTTAATGCTTGGTTCATTACATTTAAAATATGCAATCTAGCTAATCTTGCCTCATTTAAAGCTGCATGTATAATTTCATTGGTAATACCTTCTATTTTCATATCCATCTGCAAAGCTGTAATTCCTTCTTCTGTACCAGAAACTTTAAAATCCATATCGCCTAAATGATCTTCATCACCTAAAATATCTGAAAGCAAGACGTATTTATTTCCTTCTTTAACCAAACCCATTGCTATTCCAGCAACAGCAGATTTAATAGGTACTCCGGCATCCATTAAGGCTAAAGAAGCACCACAAACAGAAGCCATAGAAGAAGAACCATTAGATTCAGTAATTTCAGATACTACTCGAATAGTATAAGGAAAATTATCTAATGTAGGCATTACTGCTAAAAGACTTCTTTTAGCAAGACGACCATGACCTATTTCTCGTCTTTTCGGTGATCCAACCATTCCTATTTCCCCAACAGAATAAGGTGGAAAATTATAATGAAATAAAAAATTGTCTATTCTATCTCCTAACAATTCATCTAAGTTTTGTGCATCTCGAGATGTTCCTAATGTTACAGAAACTAAAGACTGAGTTTCGCCTCGGGTAAACAAAGCAGAACCATGTGTTCGAGGTAAAATACCAGTGCGAATATCTAAAGCACGAATCATATCTTTTTCACGTCCATCAATACGTATTTGATGGCTTAATATACGTTCACGCACAATTTTTTTTTCAATCGCTTGAAAAATATCTTCTATTTCTAATATATCTATATTTGAATTTTCTTCTAAAAATAATTTGATAATGTTTTCTTTAATATTATTTAATTTTTCAATTCTCTCCTGTTTATTAAAAATAAAATAAGCGTTACTTATATCTTTTTCAGACAAATTAATTATTTTTGATTCCAATGTTTTATTTGTTTCTGGATAAGATATTACCCAAGGTAACTTACTGGCTTCATTTGATAAAGAACGAATATTGTTAATTACTACTTGTTGTTGTTGATGACCAAATATTATAGCTCCAAGAATTTGTTCTTCACTTAGTATTTTAGACTCTGCTTCTACCATAAGAATAGCATTTTGTGTTCCTGAAACTACGAGATCTAAAGAACTATTTTTCATGTCATCACTAATGGGATTTAACATATATTGATTGTTAATATAACCCACTCTAGCAGCACCTACTGGACCATAAAATGGAATTCCTGATAAACTAAGTGCAGCAGATGCACCTATAATAGAAATTATATCAGGATTAATCTGTGGATTAACTGATACGACTGTAGCAATTATTTGAATTTCATTAAGAAAATTTTTTGGAAATAATGGTCGAATAGGTCTATCGATTAATCGAGCTGTTAATATTTCATTTTCACTTGGCCGACCTTCTCTTCTAAAAAAACCACCAGGTATACGACCTGCTGCATATGTTCGTTCTTGATAATTAATAGTAAGTGGAAAGAATTTCTGTCCTCCATGTATTTTTTTTTGTCCAACAACAGTTACAAAGACAGCAGTATCATCCATACTAGCCATAATAGCAGCCGTAGCCTGTCGAGCCATTACACCCGTTTCTAAAGTGATTGTATGTTGCCCATATTGAAATTTACGTACAATTGGATTCAGCAAAATAATATCCTTAACATGTAACTAATTTTTTAATAAAAATAAATTGCATTTTTGAAATTTTTAGTTAATAAAAAATAAATATTTAAATAAAATTGTAAAAAAAGGGCTAAAAAAGCCCTTTGGAAAAATATATTTTTTATTTTATATGAATATAAAATGTTTAATTATATAATTTTTATAAAAACTATTTATCGTCTTAAATGGAGATCTTCAATTAAAAAAGTATAACGAGATATATTTTTTTTCTTTAAATAATCTAATAATTTGCGACGTTTTGATACCATATTCAACAGACCTCTACGACTACAATGATCTTTTTTATGTTGAGAAAAATGTGTTTGAAGATGATTGATTTGATTCGTCAACAATACAACTTGTACTTCTGTTATTCCACTATTTTTTTCAGATTTACCATACTTTAAAATGATTTTTTTTGTATCTGTTAGAGATAAAGACATATAATTATACTCCATATATTTAAAACTATATTACATTAGTCCTAACTTAATTAAGTTTTTTTAAAATAATATCATGCTAATCTTAAATTTAATAGTGAATAACTTAATTAGTAAATCTAGAAACTAATCGATATGGAATTAATATTTTTTCTGCACTAATTTTTCCTAATCCAATAAATTTATCATTTTCTTTTTCTATTACACGTACTAAATTATTTTTTATATTAGAATGAAAATTCACTCTTTGTCCTAATTGAAAATTATATGATTTTTCAGGAGAAAGATATACCTTAGGCAAAAAAGATACAGGACTATCTATGGGCATTAATAAATTATCAATATTTTTAAAAAAATTAATATTATGAATATTTTTCATACTTAATAATTTATATAAATCAGAAATTTTTACTAATTGATCACAAAAATATGAGGCTACTTGTAAACGTCGTAAGAAAATAACATGAGCTCCACAGCCTAATTTTTCTCCTAAATCGTCAATAAGTGTGCGAATATATGTTCCCTTGGAACAGAGTATTTTAAATTCAATTAAATTTTTTTCTTGATGAATAGAATATATATCATATATTATTACTTTTCTTGTACTGCGTGTAACGTTAAATCCTTGGCGTGCATATTTATACAAGGGTATACCGTTGTATTTAATTGCAGAATACATTGAAGGAATTTGTTCAATTGAACCAGTCAATTCCTTTATAGACAAATCAAGTTTATAAGAAGTAAATAAAATAGGACGTTTTTTTATAATGATTCCATCAGAATCAGATGTAGATGTCTTTTCACCCAATTTAGCAATAACATGATATCGTTTATTAGATTCTGTTAAATAATGAGAAAATTTTGTACATTCTCCAAAACAAATCGGCAATATGCCTGTTGCTAACGGATCTAGAGTACCAACATAGCCTGCTTTTTTTGCATTAAAAATAATTTTAACTTTCTGTAAAGCATTATTGGAAGATATACCTTGCGGCTTGTCTAATAAAAGCAGTCCATGAATATTGCGTTTTTTGTAAAAAAACATCTATTTTTTCCTTTATTTTATTAATAAAAAATGTATCCCATTATTTTTTTGATAAACCTTCTAAAATAAAAGAAATTTTATTACCTTTGAAAAAAGAATCATCATGATAAAAAATAATATTAGGAATAATTCGCAACCTCATTATTTTACATAATAATTTACGAATATAACTAGCAGATTTATTTAAAATAATTAAATCTTTTTTTATATTTAATTGATTTTCACTTTCTAAAAAACTGACAAATACTTGAGCATGAGATAAATCTTTGGAAACTTGCACCTCAGAAACTGTTATTATTTTTTTAATACGTGGATCTTTGAGTCTATACTGTATAATTACAGCTATTTTTTTTTGTAATTCTTGAGCAATACGAATAGACCGATTAAATAATTTTTCCATAATTATATTACCAAATTAAATATTTTATAAAAATATATTTTATATTTTATAATATTCTCTTAATTTCTTTAACTTCAAAAACCTCTATAATATCTCCAATACGTATATCATTATAATTTTTTATACCAATACCACATTCTAATCCATTACGTATTTCATTTACATCTTCTTTAAAACGACGTAGTGACTCTAATTCACCTTCATATATCACTATATTATCTCTGAGTATATGAATAGGATTGCTGCGTTTAATTATTCCTTCTACAATCATACAACCAGCAATCAGACCGAATTTAGGAGATTTAAATATATTTCTTACTTCAGCTAAGCCAATAATATTTTCTTTATATTCAGGTGATAAAAGACCTGTCATAGCTGATTTGACTTCATCAAGTAAATCATAAATCACGGAATAATATCGAAGATCTACATGTTCTGAATTAATTATTTTTTTAGCAGAAGAATCTGCACGAACATTAAATCCTAAAATAATAGCGTTTGAAGCTACCGCTAAAGAAGCATCTGTTTCTGTAATACCTCCGATACCTGATCCTATTATTTTTATTTTTACCTCGTTAGTAGATAATTTAAATAAGGCTCCAGAAATAGCTTCTAAAGAACCTTGTATATCAGATTTAAGAATAATTTTTAATTCAGAAATATTATCTTTATTTATATTATCAAACATATTTTCTAAATTTGTTCTATTCTGATTAGATAATTTTATTTCACGTGATTTTTCTTTTCTATAAGATGCTACTTCTCTTGCCTTTTTTTCATCACGAACTACAGTGACTACATCACCTGAAAAAGGAACTTTGGACAGTCCTAAAATTTCTACTGGAACAGATGGCTCTGCACTTGAAACTTCTTGTCCGCTTGCATCACGCAAAGCTTTAATACGACCATATTCGAACCCACATAATATTATATCTCCCTTATTTAGTTTGCCTTTTTTTACTAATACAGTAGCTATTGGTCCTCGTCCCTTATCAAGAAAAGATTCTATAACAATGCCCTCTGCCATACCAGTAGGAACTGCTTTTAATTCTAACATTTCTGCTTGTAGTAAAATTGCATTCAATAATTTGCTGACACCTTTTCCTGTTTTTGCGGAAACAGATACAAATATATTCTCGCCACCCCATTCTTCTGAAAGAATGTTATATTTCATTAAATCATTTTTTACCTTATCAACATCAGAATCTATTTTATCAATTTTATTAATTGCTACTATTACTGGAACATTAGCTTCTTTTGCGTGCTGAATAGCTTCAATTGTTTGTGGCATAACTCCATCATCTGCTGCTACAACTAAAATAACAATATCAGTTACTTGAACTCCACGAGACCTCATTGCAGTAAAAGCTGAATGTCCAGGTGTGTCTAAAAAAGTAATGGAACCTAAATCAGTTTTTACGTGATAAGCACCAATGTTTTGTGTAATTCCACCAGCTTCACAAAAAGCTACTTTTGTCGAACGAATGTAATCTAACAATGATGTTTTTCCATGATCAACATGTCCCATAATAGTCACTATTGGGGCTCTAACGATAGCGATATCATTTCCTATATCACGATCTTTCATAATCATTTCTTCTAATGCATTTTCTCGATGTATAATAACTTTATGACCCATTTCTTCTGCAATTAATTGAGCTGTATCTTGATCAAGAACATGATTGATTGTTCCTATAATTCCCATATTCATCATATTTTTAATAACTTCGGAACTTTTAATAGCCATTTTGTTTGCTAAATCAGATACAGAAATTGTATTACTAATAATAACATCTCTATTGATAATAGACTCGGGTTTTTGAAAAACTTGTTGTAATAAAATAGGTTTATTTTTGTGTTTTCCATTTTTCTTATTACGATTAGAAATACGCATTTCTTCTTTATGATGTTTTCCATTATAGTAGTTTTTATTATTTTTCTTTTGACGATAATTATTTAAAACTCGACCATGATTTCTTTTATCTGTCTCTACTTCTCTATCATTATCATCTTCAGCCTGACGAGCGTGTAAAAATGTAGTTAAATGATAATCTTTCTTTTCTTCTTTATAAGACAGCCAATTTTCTGTGTTTTCTTTAGTTCTTTTTTTATCTTTTAAATCAAAAGAGTTAGATTCTATATGTTTCTTAAGTTTTTTATTTTTTTCATCTTTATTTAAAGTTTTTAGTTTATTTAATTTTTTTAAGTTTAAAGATTTAAGATTATTTTTTTCTGATCCTGATTTTTCAAAATTTTTTATATGTTTTTTTTCTATGTCATTAATTATTATCGTTTTTTTAAAATTTTTTTTATCTTTATTTTTTAAAGATAATGTTTTTTTTGTATTAGGTGTAACTGTTCTTGTAGTGTTTAATAAAACTTCATTTTCAATTTTATTCGTTTTTAAATAAGTTCTTTTTTTTCTAACTTCAACTTGTATAGATTTATTTTTTCCCCCAATAGTTGAAATACTTAAAGTACTGCGTACCTTTCTTTGCAAAATTAAAGTATCTAAAGGATATTTTTTTTTAGATTCTAACTGTTTTAACAACATATTTTTTTCAATTATATTAATATAACTATCTTTATTTTTTTTTATACCAATATCAGATAATGTTTTTATTAATTCATCAATTGATATTTTTATTTCATTAGATAAAAATTTTAAATTTATATCTGGCATACTATTTTTCCTATTATCAGACTTTACTACCAAACCAACAGATATTACGAGCAGTCATAATCAATAAACCTGCTTGTTCAGAATTTAAGTTTTTAATATCAGTTAAATCATCTATTCCTTGATCAGCTAATTCTTCTAAAGTAAATATATTTTTTTCAGCTAATTGTAAAGCTAGAAGTCTATTCATACCATTAATTTTTAATAAATCTTCTGTTGTTTTTCTTTCTTTAATTAAACTGCTTTTTTTATCTGATTCTATTAATAGTAATTTTCTTTTTGCACCTTCTCGTACTAATTTAGCTTCATCTTCAGTTAAATTATTAATTGCTAACAATTCATTAAATGGTATATAAGCTAATTCTTCGAGAGAAGAAAAACCTTCTTTTACTAAAATTTTAATAATCTTTTCATTTACGTTTAAATTTTTTTTAAAAGTATTAAAAGCAGCATGGGCTTCTTCTTGATGTTTAGAACGAAGATCTTCTATAGTCATTACATTCAATTCCCAACCGCTTATTTGAGATGCTAAACGAACATTTTGACCATTTCGACCAATAGCTTGTGCTAAATTATTTATATCAACTGCTATATCCATGGTATGACGGTCTTCATCTACTACAATAGAAGCTACATCAGCCGGCGCCATAGCATTTATAACAAATTGAGCAGGATTGTCATCCCATAAAATAATATCAATACGTTCTCCACACAATTCACTTGATACTGCTTGTACCCGAGCACCTCTCATACCCACACAAGCTCCTACAGGATCAATGCGTTTATCATTAGTCTTTACTGCAATTTTAGCTCGAGAACCTGGATCACGTGCTGCAGCTTTTATTTCAATAATTTCTTCTCCAATCTCAGGCACCTCTATTCGAAATAATTCAATAAGCATTTCAGTTTTTGAACGGCTGATAAACAATTGAGCACCACGAGCTTCTGGATACACCCCATATAAAATACCACGAATACGATCACCAGGACGAAAGTTTTCTCTGGGCAGCATACCTTCACGTAAAATTAATGCTTCAGCATTATTGCCCAAATCTAGCATTATATTATCTCGATTAATTTTTTTCACTATACCAGTAATTATTTGACCAATATATTTACGAAATTGTTCAACTAACATAGCACGTTCTGCTTCACGTACTTTCTGAACAATCACTTGTTTAGCAGTTTGTGTTGTTATTCTGTCAAAATTAACAGATTTAATTTTTTCTTCTATATAATCGTTAAGATAAACTTTTTCACTTTCAAAACATGCTGCTTCTAAAGTAATTTCTCTAGTGGGTTGAGTTACTATTTCTACCACCATCCAGCGTCGAAAAGTAGTAAAAATACCAGTTTTTCTATTGATACTTACTCTTATATCAATTTCTTGTTCATACTTCTTCTTAGTTGCTGTTGCTAACGCAATTTCTAAAGCTTCAAAAATTTTTTCGCGGGGGAGAGATTTTTCATTAGAAACAGCCTCAACAACAGCTAAGATTTCTTTATTCATCTTGGAGAACCTCAAAATAAAAATTTTTAAAATAAGTCATTACAACTTATTTTACATGTATTAATTACAAAAAAATTTAATTATGAAATTAGATAATTAATACACTAATCTTTATTAATCAAGAGTTTATATAATTAATTATGACTTAATATTTAAAGATCGATTAAGCTATATAATTTAAAATAAATATTCTAATAAAAAACCCCGAAAATTCGGGGTTTCAGGTGCTATCACCCTATGTATAAAGTTATTATTAACAATTTTTTGTATCTTCAATACTTTAATATATTATTAATTTCAAAATGAATAAAATTCGTTTTAAAATACTATTTAGTAATACTGTAATACCGAGAATGGGACTTGAACCCATACGCCTATTCGGCACTATCCCCTCAAGATAGCGTGTCTACCAATTTCACCATCTCGGCAAAAATTTACTATAACTATATATACATTTATAATAAAAATACGATAATTAATCTGGTATATCAGAATTTAATATTTTTTTATCTGAAGCATGTGTTTGTGTTATAATTTTTTTATTGTTATCTTCCCAAAAAATATCTGAATCAACTTTTCTATTATTAATATTACATAAAATAACGCTTATTACTAAAAAAAAACAAGAAAAAATTCTAATAATGTTTGTAATAAAACTATTCGTTCCAGGTCCATTAAAAAATTTAATATTATTGTTTGTATTTAAATGAACTGTATTATTTAGTCCCTTGCCTGGCTGTAATAAGATCAAAACAACTAAAGAAAAAGAAACAAAAATAAAAAAACATAGAAAAAAAAAATACATAAAATATTATTTCCTTTTTTATAAAATATTACTATTCATAATACGTTCGATTTATGGCTAGATATAATCTAAATTATTAAAATATTAAAAAGTTTTATTTTTTATAAATAATTTATATATAAACTTTTACATATAAATTATCTATTTGATTTAAAAATATGTTAGCAATATTCTATATATCATTACTATTTAATAATTCAAATAAATAAAATTCAGTTTTTAAAAACTTATCATAACTATCACATTTGTGAAATATATAAATTAAAGTGATTTAATAGTTTCTCTAATATCATGAGCTAATTTATAAACTTTTATATAATTTTTACCTTCAACCATGATTCTTAAACATTTTTCTGTACCAGATTTACGAATTAAAATACGACTATTTTTATCTAAAAAATCTTGATATTGAGAAATAATATTTTTTATTTTTAGATCTTGTTCTGAATTATTATACTCTTTTAAAAAAACATTAAGTAAGACTTGAGGAAACAATGTTATTTGATTTGATAAATTATATAAAGTCATATTATTATTAATCATAATTAATAAAACTTGCAAACTTGCTATAATTCCATCACCAGTAGAATGCTTATCTAATAAAATAATATGACCTGATTTTTCAGCTCCTAACATCCATTGATTTTCTTTGATTTTTTTACATACATTACGATCTCCTACATCCGCAGCATAAAAAGGAATGCCAAGTTTTTTTAAACCTAAAATCACACCCATATTAGTCATTTCAGTACCTACAACACCACCTTTTAATTTTTTTTCTTTTAAATATTCTTTTGCAATAATATAAATAATCTGATCTCCATCTACTTTATTTCCTAAATGATCTACCATAATAACACGATCTCCATCGCCATCAAATGCTAGACCAACATCAGCTTTTTCTAATAAAACCATTTTTTTTAATTTTAGAATATCAGTAGATCCTGAATTTTCATTTATATTTACTCCATTAGGATTAATAGATACTGCAATTACTTTTGCACCTAAATCTTGAAAAATTTTAGGAGCTATATTAAAAGTCGAACCATTAGCACAATCTAAAATAATAGTAAGTTTTGATAAATCTATATTTTTAGGGATAGTATTTTTACAAAAATTAATATATTGACTTTCTGGATCTATAATATTACTAGAACGACCAAAATTCATATAGTTTGAATAAGAAAAAATATGATTAGTTTGTTGTTCAATGGAAAATTCTATTTTTTTAGTTAATTTGCTTCCATTTTTATAAAAAATTTTTATTCCATTGTCATAAAAAAGATTATGAGAACCTGAAACAACAATTCCTGCAGAAGCATTTAAAGATTTAGTAAAATATGCAATTGCTGAAGTTGGTATACAATTAGCTAATAAAGTAGATACTCCTGTAGATAAAATACCAAATTCTAAAGCAGACTGTAACATAGATCCAGAAATACGTGTATCTCTCCCAATAATAATTTTTTTTGTTTTATTCTTTCCTAAAACTGTCCCAATAGACCATCCTAATTTTAATAAAAAATTTGGTGTAATTGGATTATCTCCTACTTTTCCACGTATACCATCTGTTCTAAAGTATTGCAAAAAAGTCATAATAATTTTATTCCTATATTATTTAAAAATAATTATATTTTGCAATAAATGATAATAAATTTGATTTTTTATTAAAAACAAGATGAAGTTATAGTAATTTTATCACTTCATCTTATTTTAAGATACATTAAATAAAGGAATGTTAAGCATTATAAAATTAATATTTTTTTAAAATAAAATTTTTGTAAAATAGATAAAAATACATTTATTTTCTAAATTAAAGAAATTATTTATTTATATCTGTCTCAATCCATCCCTTTGGTTTTCGTACTTCTTTTCTTTTCATTAAATCATCAATTTGAAATGCATCAATAGTCTCATATTTTATTAATGCATCTTTCATAGCATGCAGTATATCAATATTTTCATTTAAAATGTCTCGAGCTCGGCTATAATTAATTTCAATTAATAGTTTGACTTCTTCGTCAATAATTCTAGCTGTTTCATCAGACATATGTTTTGCTTTAGCTACTGAACGTCCTAAAAACACTTCTCCTTCTTCTTCAGCGTACAACAAAGGACCAAGTTTCTCTGAAAACCCCCATTGAGTTACCATATTTCGCGCTAAACTTGTAGCTATTTTAATATCATTACAAGCACCAGTGGAAACATTTTTAGAACCATAAATAATTTCTTCTGCTAAACGACCACCATACAAAGTAGATATTTGACTTTCTAACTTTTGACGACTCATACTGAGAGTATCTGATTCAGGTAAAAAAATAGTAACCCCCAGTGCTCGTCCCCTAGGAATAATAGTTACTTTATGCGCAGGATCATGTTCAGGTACCAATCTTCCAATAATAACATGACCAGCTTCATGATATGCTGTAGATTCTTTTTGGTAATCACTCATAACCATCGATCTTCGTTCAGAACCCATCATCATTTTATCTTTAGCTCTTTCAAATTCTAACATAGAGACTACACGATTATC
Organism: Buchnera aphidicola str. Ak (Acyrthosiphon kondoi); assembly: GCF_000225445.1. Classification (NCBI taxonomy): domain Bacteria; kingdom Pseudomonadati; phylum Pseudomonadota; class Gammaproteobacteria; order Enterobacterales; family Erwiniaceae; genus Buchnera; species Buchnera aphidicola. The sequence continues at coordinate 423,990 of NC_017256.1, forward strand.
TAATCTAGCTGCAAAAAGAGCAGCTTCATTAACTAAATTAGCTAAATCAGCACCCGAAAATCCTGGTGTACCGCGTGCAATAATCATAGGATCTACATCTTTAGATAAAGGAACTTTTCTCATATGTACTTGTAAAATTTGTTCTCGTCCACGAATATCTGGAAGTGCTACAATAACTTGACGATCAAAACGACCAGGACGTAAGAGAGCAGGGTCTAAAACATCAGGTCTATTAGTAGCAGCAATTAAAATAATACCTTCATTTCCGTCAAAACCATCCATTTCTACTAACATTTGATTAAGTGTTTGTTCTCTTTCATCATGTCCGCCACCTAATCCTGCACCTCTTTGACGTCCTACTGCATCAATTTCGTCAATAAAAATTATACATGGTGCAGATTTTCTTGAATGCTCAAACATATCTCTTACTCTAGAAGCACCTACTCCAACAAACATTTCAACAAAATCAGATCCAGAAATAGTAAAAAAGGGGACTTTAGCCTCTCCAGCAATTGCTTTTGCAAGTAATGTTTTTCCTGTTCCTGGTGGACCAACCATTAATATACCCTTAGGAATTTTACCTCCTAATTTTTGAAAACGACCAGGTTCTTTAAGATATTCTACCAATTCACTAACTTCTTCTTTTGCTTCATCACATCCTGCAACATCTGAAAAAGTGGTTTGAATTTGATCTTCTGATAGCATACGTGCTTTACTTTTACCAAATGACATTGCGCCTTTTCCACCACCCATTTGCATTTGACGCATAAAAAAAATCCAAACACCAATAAGTAATAACATTGGAAACCAAGATATAAGAATTGAAACAAGAAGACTCGGTTCTTCAGGCATTGATCCAATAATTTTAACTCTTTTTGTTAAAAGATTATCTAACAGTTTAGGGTCATTAATAGGAATATAGGTAGTATATTTGCTACTATCTTTTTTAGTAACACTAATCACACGTCCGTTAATATATGCTTCACGCACCTGATCTTGATTTACTTCTGATAAAAAAGTCGAGTAATCAACTCTATGATTATTTATATCATTAGTGTTGAAGTTTTGAAAAATAGACATTAATACAACTGTGATAACTAACCAGAAGATCAGGTTTTTAACCATGTCACTCAAAGGAACAACCTCTCATTGAATCTATATTTTAAAAACAACACAGACTATTATAATTTTTATCTGGTTGCTAGAATGAATATCTCTCGAGATCTTGTTCGAGAAGTTTTAGGTTTGCAAATTTTAATTTTTTTAAAAAATATTTTAATTTCTTCATACAATTCATTAAAACCCTCTCCCTGAAATGATTTTAACAAAAAAATACCATTATTAGATAAAATATGATTTGATATTTTTAACGCTAACTTAGATAAATTAATAATACGTGGCATATCGATAGAAAAATGTCCTGTTATATTCGGAGCCATATCTGACATCAATAAATGAAATTTAGTATTTTTTACAGAATTTAGCATTAAATTCAATATTTTTTTATCACGAAAATCTCCTTGAAAAATCTCTACGCCTGTTATTGGTCTAATAGGCAATACATCACAAGCTATGACACGTCCTTTTTTTCCTATTCTTTTAATCGCATATTGCGACCAACTTCCAGGAGCAGCACCTAAATCCATAACATTCATGCCAATTTTAAATAATTTGTTACTTTTATCTAATTGTTCTAACTTAAACCAAGCTCTTGAGCGTATATTGTTTGTTTGTGCTTCCTTGACATATGGATCTTTAAAATGTTCTAATAACCAACGATTAGAACTCTTTGTTTTTTTTTTATAAATCATATTTTCACTGCTTTAAAATCAATTTTTCAAGAAATATTTGATCAAATACCAATTAGATTAAATCATTTTTTAAACTACATATAATCTATTTTTAAAATCTTATATTCAACATCACCACCTGGTGTACATATAATTACAACATCGTTATTTTTTTTTCCAATAAGACCTCTTGCTATTGGAGAATTAATAGAAATTAAATTTTTTTTAAAATCAGATTCATCATCACCGACAATTTGATAAGTAAATTCTTCATTATTTTTTATATTTAGAATACTAACAGTAGCACCAAAAATTACTCGGTTATTATTAGATATTTTCGTTATATCTATAACTTGAGAGTTAGATAACTTTGACTCAATTTCTTTTATGCGTCCTTCACAAAAACTTTGCTCTTCACGAGCAGAATGGTATTCAGCATTTTCTTTTAAATCACCGTGTTCTCTAGCGTCTGCTATTGCAGAAATAATACGAGGACGTTCTATGCTTTTTAATTTTTCAAGTTCTTGACGAAGTTTTTCTGCTCCTCTTACAGTCATTGGAATCAGATTAATCATATGAACACTCCACTGTTTTTTTGTTTAATATTTTCAAAATAATTTTTAAAAAAATAAAAAATATTTTTTAAAATTAAAAAAAATGTTAAATTATAATTTTATATTTCATAATATTATATCTTTATAAAATTATTTAACTATTAAGATTGTTTTCCTATATTTCTTAAAGAAATTTTAAATATAAGATCATAAAACAGAATTTCATATTGATAAAATTTAATCAACTTTTATATATTAAAAAATATATTTAAAATATATAAAAAAAATTTAAACATTACATTTATATAATAAATTGTTTAAGAATATTTTTATTTAATATTTTTTTTAAAAAATATATATTTCAAGATGAAAATATATTCATCTATTTTAAAGTAAAAAATAAAATTTATCAAAATTTTAAATATTTAGTTATATATTTATATATTGATAATTAACTGATTCGCTATTTTTTTTAATTAATAAAATGGTATTGATTATTTTTTAAAATTTTAACAATACATCAAATATTCAATCAAAAGTACAATATAAAATGAACAATCAAGATATAACATCTTTGCTTATCAACAAATTAAATCTAGAAAAAGCTTATGTTACAGGGGACACTAATCATATTAAGATAATTGTCATAGGAAACCTTTTTAAAGATATGAGTCAAGTAAAAAGACAGCAAATAGTTTATACACCTTTAATAAAAATGATCACAGAAAAACATATTCACGCAGTATCTATCATGTCTTATACACCTGAAGAATGGAAAAAAAATAAAAAATTATATTAATACAATAGAGATTTGTTAATAAATGGATAAACTATACGTACAAGGAAATAAAAATTTAAATGGTAATGTTGTTATTTCAGGTTCTAAAAATGCAGCATTACCAATTTTATTTATGACTATATTAACAGGAGAAAAAATTCAAATTAGTAATATTCCTGATTTAACTGACATTAACATAGCCCTTAAATTACTAGTATATTTAGGAGTAAAAATAAAAAAAAAAAAGTATTGTATATTGATGCAAGCTCGATAAATGTTTTTTGTGCTCCATATCATTTAATCAAAAAAATTAGAGCATCTATCTGGATATTAGGTCCTCTTTTAGCACGTTTTGGTAAAGCTAAAATATTTTTACCCGGAGGATGTAAGATTGGAACAAGACCTGTAGATCTACATTTAAATGGTTTAATTCAATTAGGTGCGAAAATTAATTTAAAAGATGATTGTATTGATGCTTACGTTAAAGGTCGTCTACAGGGAAAATATATTTTGATGGAGAAAATTAGTGTTGGTGCCACTATCACTATTATGAGTGCTGCTACTTTAGCTAAAGGTTCCACAGTAATTGATAATGCAGCCTGCGAGCCAGAAATTGTTGATATTGCAAAATTTCTAAATGCTTTAGGTGCTAATATTATTGGTGCAGGCAGCAATAAAATATATATTAAAGGTGTGTTAAAATTAACCGGTGGTGAACATCGAGTGATTCCAGATAGAATTGAAACAGGAACTTTTTTGGTTGCTGCAGCAGCCTCGCAAGGCCATATTATTTGCCATAAAACTGAACCTAAACACTTAAAAAGTGTGTTGTTAAAACTAACTGAAGCTGGAGCTGAAGTTAAAACAGGAAAAGATTGGATTAAATTAGATATGAGAGGGAAAAGACCTAAATCTTTAAATATTTGCACTGCTCCTTATCCAGGTTTTCCAACGGATATGCAAGCTCAATTTGCTTTGTTAAATACTGTTGCTAAAGGCATAGGTACTATAACTGAAACTATCTTTGAAAATCGTTTTATTTACACATCCGAACTAATAAATATGGGTGCTAAAATAAAAATAAAAAATAATACTATTATATGTCATGGAATACCTAAATTAACATCTTCTAATGTTTTTTGTAGTGATTTAAGAGCTTCTGCAACATTAATATTAGCAGGTTGTATTGCTGTAGGTTTAACAATAGTAAATCATACTTATCATCTTACTAGAGGATACGAGTCATTTCCTAAAAAATTAAATCAATTAGGAGCAGACATTAAAAGTATATGGATATAATGAATTTTTTCAGAATCACAATAAATATTTAACAACTGGAGTTTTTTTATGTATGCAGTTTTTATAAGTGGTGGAAAACAATATCGAGCAATTAAAAACCAAGTTATTAGATTAGAAAAATTAAATGGTCCACTTGGTACAACTATAGAATTCAATAAAATTTTAATGATTTCAAATAAAGATTCTATAAGAGTTGGAACTCCTTTTATAACAGGAGGAATAATAAAAGCTCATATTCAAAATCACGGTCGTCTTAAAAAAATTAAAATTATTAAATTTAATCGCCGTAAACATTATAAAAAACAACAAGGTCACCGTCAGCATTTCACTGATGTAAAAATCATAGATATTAATAATATTGAAGGAGAAATATAAAGAAATGGCACATAAAAAAGCTGGTGGATCCACTAGAAATGGACGAGATTCTAATGCACAAAGGCTGGGTGTAAAATGTTTTGGTGGTCAATTAATTTCAGCAGGTAGTATAATTGTAAAACAACGTGGAACTAAATTTCATCCTGGTAAAAATGTAGGTTGTGGTAAAGATCATACAATTTTCGCTACTGTCAAAGGGAAGGTTGAATTTAAAAAAAAAGGATTAAAAAAAAGAACATACATAAATGTTATTAATTAAAAAATAAATCATTTATATATTCAAAACCCCTTTCTAGGGGTTCTATATTTTTATAAAAAATATGAATTATTAAAAAATTAATTAATAAAATAAACAGAATTATTAAATGTTAAAATATTTATTAATAAAAAAAATATTAAGAGTAATTAAAAAAATGAAATTCATTGATCAAACTATAATACAAGTTATCGCTGGTAATGGTGGAAATGGTTGTGTTAATTTTAGAAGAGAAAAATATATTCCTAAAGGAGGGCCTGATGGAGGAGATGGTGGTGATGGTGGAAATGTTTGGTTAGAAGCTGATAATAATTTAAATACTCTTATAGACCTCAGATTCAAAAAAAAATTTCAAGCTCAAAACGGACAGCATGGTTCAAGTAAAAAATGTTCTGGGAAAAAAGGAGATGATATTAAAATACATGTACCTATAGGAACAAAAGCAATAAACTATCAAACACGTGAAATAATAGGTGATTTAATTCAACATAAACAAAAAATACTAATTGCTAAGGGAGGTTGGCATGGACTAGGTAATGTTAGATTTAAATCTTCAACGAATCGCACTCCTAGACAAAGCACATTAGGTACTATCGGAGAAAAAAGAGACATACAATTAGAACTGATGTTAATTGCTGATGTAGGAACATTAGGAATGCCTAATGTTGGAAAGTCTACTTTTGTTACAAGTATATCTGGTGCTAAAACAAAAATTGCAGACTATCCATTTACAACATTAAATCCAATTTTAGGAAGTGTAAATATTCTAAATAACAAAAAATTTATTATAGCAGATATTCCAGGTATAATAAAAGGAGCTTCTAATGGTTCTGGATTAGGCATTCGTTTTCTAAAACATTTAGAAAGATGCAAACTATTACTTCATATCGTTGATTTAGTTCCTCAGAACAATTTTCATCCAGAACAAAATATAGCTATAGTATTAAATGAACTAAAAAAATATAGTTTAAAACTATATAACAAACCAAGATGGTTAATCTTCAATAAAATAGATTTACTAAATACAGAACAAACAAATCAAATAATTAATAAAATTAAACATAAATTTAAAATAAATGAAAAATACTACTTTATTTCTTCAATTAACAAAACTGGTATAAAAAAATTATGTTTTGATATAATTGAATATTTAAAAAAATAAAAAAGAACTCGGTTTATTAAAAAACCAAGTTCTTTTAAATTCAAAACGAATAATATCTTTTTTGGCTTTAACGTTTAGAAAATTGTGGGCGTTTTCTAGCTTTTCGAAAACCAACTTTTTTACGTTCAACTTGACGTGAATCACGTGTTACAAATCCCGCTTTTCTTAAATCTAAACGTAAAAATTGATTATATTTAATTAAAGCACGAGTAATACCTTGACGAATTGCACCTGCTTGACCAGAAATACCTCCGCCTTTCACTGTTATATAAATATTAAACTTATCTACCATATTAACTAATTCTAATGGTTGACGAACAATCATACAAGCAGTTTCACGACCAAAATATTCATTTAAAGAACGTTTATTTACAACGATTTCTCCATTACCAGATCTAAGAAACACTCTAGCAGAAGAGCTTTTACGACGACCAGTACCATAATTTTGAATTTTAATCATCTATTTTTGTATACCTTTATATCAAATATTCAATAATTTAGGACATTGTGCCATATGTTCATGATGTTCATCAGAAAAAACTTTTAATTTTTTAAACATAGAACGTCCTAAAGGACCTTTTGGCAACATACCTTTCACTGCAATTTCTATGACTCTTTCTGGATGACGAGAAATCATTTCTTCAAATCTAGATTGTTTTATACCACCCACATAGCCTGTATGATGGTAATAAATTTTACCAATCCTTTTATTTCCCGTAACTAATATTCTTGCGGCATTTACAACAATGATATAATCACCAGTATCAAGATGAGGAGTATATTCGACCTTATGTTTTCCTCTAAGACGAGATGATAATGCGCTTGCTAATCTACCTAATATTTTATTAGTTGCATCTACATAATACCAGTTTCTCTTAATATTACTTGATTTAACTGAAAAAGTTTTCATAATAAAATCCACTTAAATATAATTATTTATATAGAAAATAATACTATGATTAACATTAATAAGATATAGTAAACATATTTAACTAAAAACATATTTTAAAATATTTCACTTTATTATTTATAAAATTAACTTGATTTTATCTAGTATATTTTTATAAAAATTATATGTACGTTAACACATTCGTTATATAAAAAAATGTTAAAAATATTCCATTTTATATTTAGACATATTACATCTTTCATAGGTAATAAATTATGCCTACTAAAAACTCTCTACTACTTTTTCGTGAAGAGATTAATAACATTGATAAAAAAATAGTAAAATTATTAGCAGACAGAAAAAACTTAGTATTAAAAATAGCTCAATCTAAAATAGAAAATAATCAAGCAATACGAGATATAGAACGCGAAAAAAAAATGTTAGAAAAATTAATTATTTTAGGAAAAAAAAATCATTTAACCTCTGAGTATATAACTCGATTATTCCAGTTAATAATCGAAGAATCTGTCTTGACTCAAAAAAAAATATTACAAAAATTTTGCGATAATCATAAATTAACCCCTAGTAGTTTTTCATTTCTGGGTCCTAAAGGTTCTTACTCTCATATTGCTGCTTATGAATATGCAGATCGAAATTTTCAAAAATGTATTACAAACGAGTGTTCAACGTTTGAAGAAGTGATTCTATCAGTCGAAAACAATCAATCAGATTATGCTGTTTTACCGATTGAAAATACTTGTTCTGGTTCTATTAATGAAGTTTTAAATCTTTTAAAAAATACTAATTTATATATTGTTGGAGAGATTAATATTTTTATAAACCATTGTTTACTTGCGATCAAAAAAATTGCATTACACAAGATTAAAACAGTATATAGTCATCCTCAACCATTCCAACAATGTAGTAATTTTATTAAACAATTTCCAGAATGGACTATTAAATACACTAAAAGCACAGCGGATGCAATGAAGAAGATTACTAAATATAATGAAACAACTAATGCAGCATTGGGAAGTGAAATAGGAAGTAAAATTTACGGATTAAATATTTTAACTAAGAATTTGGCAAATAAAGAAAAAAATATTACAAGATTTATTGTATTACATCGAGAATCTAAAAAAATATCCGAAAAAATACCAACTAAAACAACATTAATGTTTAGTACAGGACAAGAATCAGGAGCTCTTGCTGCAGTACTATTAATATTACAAGAAAAAAAACTAATTATGAAAAAAATAACTTCTCAAACAGTCTATAAAAATCCATGGGAAGAAATGTTTTATATTGATATTCAAGTAAATTTATCATCATTATTAATGCAAGATGCTCTTAAAAAAATCAATAAAATTACTAAATTTATGAAAATTTTAGGATGTTATCCTAGTGAAAATATTGCTCCAATCATACCATAAAATTTTTAAAAATATGATTTGCAAATTAAAAAATTGATAAATAATGTATTTTAAATTGTCAAATACTTTTAAATGTTTTATTTTTATATTTTTTAAAAAATAATTAATTTTTTATTAACAAGCATGATACTTTAAACGTAATTATTATTACCGTCAATTAAGATATCAAGAAATTTAATGTGAGCAATAAATAATGTTTAAGAACTTAACTCAACGTCTTTCCAATAGTTTTAAAAAAATTATAAATAAGGGAAGACTTACAGAAGAAAACATTAAAGACACTATAAGAGAAGTTCGAAAAGCGTTATTAGAAGCAGATGTAACATTTTCAGTAATAAAAACATTTATAGAAAATGTTAAAAAAAAATCTATTGGTCATCAAATAAATAAAAGTTTAACTCCCGGACAAGAATTTATAAAAATAGTTAAACATGAATTAATATTTGCCATGGGTGAAAAAAATAATTCTTTAAATTTATCTATTGAACCACCAGCAGTTATATTAGTAGTAGGTTTACAAGGATCAGGAAAAACTACTAGTTTAGCAAAAATAGGAAAATGGATTAAAGATAAACATAAGAAAAAAATATTAATTACATCTACTGATATTTATCGTGCAGCTGCTATCAAACAACTTCAAATATTATCTAGACAAATTGAAATAGATTTTTTTATATCTCATGAAAACCAGAAACCAATAGAAATAACTAGACAAGCAATACAACATGCAAAATTAAAGTTATATGATGTTTTATTAATTGATACAGCAGGACGCTTACATATTGATAAAACAATGATGAACGAAATTCAGCAAATACAATATCTATCAAAACCTATTGAAACATTATTAATAGTAGATTCAATGATGGGTCAAGATGCTATAAATATGGCAAAAATATTTAATAACGATTTGTTGATATCTGGTATAGTTTTAACTAAAACAGATGGTGATTCTAGAAGCGGAATTGCTTTATCTATGCGTTATATAACTGGTAAACCTATTAAATTTATAGGAACAGGAGAAAAAATAACATCATTGGAACCATTTTATCCTGAAAGAATAGTTGATAGAATTTTAGGAATGAACGATATTATGTCTCTTATTGAAGACATTGAAGAAAAAGTAGATCAATCACAGATTAAAAAATTGACAAAAAAATTAAAAAAAGGTCATGATTTTAACTTAAATGACTTTTTAACACAAATCAAACAAATGAAAAAAATAGGAGGTTTAAATTATTTCATAGACAAATTTTCTATAAATCATCAATTATCTAATAATATATCATTATTAAACACTGATAAAAACACTTTAAACAAAGTAGAAGCCATGATATGTTCTATGACACCTAAAGAAAGAATAAAACCAATCATTATAAAAGGTTCAAGAAAACGTAGAATCGCCTTAGGCTCAGGTACACAAATACAAGATGTCAATAAATTATTAAAAAATTTTGATGATATACGTAGAATTATGAAGAAAATTAAAAGTAATGGAATATCAAAAATAATGCGTGGAATCAAAAATATATTACCTAAAAAATTTTAAAAAATTATATTCTAAAGATATAGATTTAGTAAATTTTTTAGTTTGGATTAAATATAAGAAGTATAATTTTATCATTCAATTTATTTTAAATAATTCTTTTAATTTTAAAACTCTTAGGAAGAAAAGATATGGTAAAAATTCGTTTATCTAGATATGGAACAAAAAAACGTCCGTTTTATAAGATGGTAGTAGCTGATAGTCGTTTTTCTAGAAATGGTCGTTTTATTGAACGTATAGGATACTTTAATCCTATTGCTAAAGGAAAATCTGAGAAACTAAAATTAGATTTAAAACGTATTAAATATTGGATTGATCAAGGAGCTCAAATGTCAGAAAGAACTAAAAAACTAATAAAATCAATAAACAAAAAAGAGGCTATATTATAAATATTAGTATTAACATACCAGTTAAACCATTATTGATAGGGAAAGTTGGAAAATCTTATGGAATATTAGGTTGGATAAATATTTTTTCTTTTACAGAAGAACAAGAAAAAATATTTAATTATCTTCCGTGGTTTTTTTTAAAAGAAAAAAAATGGACAAAAATTCAAATTAACAATTGGAAAAATCATAAAAACAATTTTGTTGTTCAAATAAAAAATATTTCCGATCGTTCAATTGTTAGAAAGTTCACAAATTCAGATATCATAATTAGTAAATACACATTACCCGTATTACAAAAAAATGATTACTATTGGAATGATATTATTGACTGTAAAGTATTCAATCTAGATCAGATTTATTTAGGAACAGTAATTAATTTAATGAGGATAAAAAATAACGATATTCTTATTTTAAAAAATGAGTCAAAAAAATTTAAAAAAAATATATTAATCCCATTTATTGAAAATCACATAATAAAAAATGTAAATATTAAAAATAAATTTATATTAGTTCAATGGAAATAAACTGTATATTCTAAATGAAAAAAAAAAATAATGATACTACAATATGGTTTAATATTATTACTATTTTTCCAGAAATGTTTCGTACAATTACTGATTATGGCATTATTGGACAAGCAGTTAAAAAAAAAATTATTAATATTAATTTTTTTAATCCAAGAAATTTTAGTAAAAATAAATACAAATCCATAGATGATCGTCCTTATGGAGGAGGACCAGGCATGTTGATGAGTGCCGAACCATTGTATCTAGCAATTCAACAAGCTAAGTCTATATCAAAAAATGCAATTGTTATTTATTTATCTCCTCAAGGGAAAGTATTTCAACAAAATAATATCAAACAATTAATTACAAGAAAAAAAATTATTTTTATATGTGGTCGATATGAAGGAATAGACCAACGGATTATTGATAATCAAGTAGATGAGGAATGGTCTATTGGGAGTTATATACTTACTGGAGGAGAATTAGCTGCCATGGTTATGATTGACTCTATCTCTCGATTAGTTCCGGGTGTTATTAAAACCAAAAAATCAATAGAAGAAGATTCTTTTTCTAATAATTTACTTGATTATCCTAGTTATACGCGACCTCAAATTATAAGAAAAATGTTAGTTCCTAAAGTGTTATTATCTGGAAACCATAATCAAATTCGTCTTTGGCGTTTAAAGCAATCACTTGGAAATACATGGATTAAACGTCCTGATCTTTTAAAAAAAAAACACTAACAAAGGAAGAAAAAATTCTGCTAGATGAATTCAAAAAAACAAATCAAAAAAAATAATTATTAATTTCTTTAAGTGTCTGAATTAAAGAGGAAATCATGCTCAATATAATTCAAAAAATAGAAAAAAAACAAATCAAAAAAAATATACCTGTTTTTAGACCTGGAGATACTGTAGAAGTTAAAGTATGGGTTATTGAAGGATCTAAAAAACGTCTACAATCTTTTGAAGGAATTGTGATAGCAATAAAAAATCGTGGTTTAAATTCATCTTTTACCGTCCGTAAAATTTCTAATGGAGAAGGTGTTGAACGGGTCTTTCAAACGCATTCTCATAGCATTAATGAAATTCTTATTAAAAGAAAAGGTTTAGTTAGAAAAGCAAAATTATATTACTTAAGAACCCTAACCGGAAAAGCAGCTCGTATTAAAGAAAGACTAAATTGATTTTAATATGCAGTCATGACATAATTCTTGACTGCATTATTTTTTATAATATATAAATCATAATAAATTTTTATTCAAGAAAATTACACAGTTCCACCTATAGTTAAACTTTCCAATTTCATAGATGGTTGACCTATTCCAACGGGAATGTTTTGACCATCTTTACCACAGACACCTATTCCTGGATCCATTTTTAAATCATCACCAACCATTGATATTTTTTGCATAACTTCTAAACCTGAACCTATTAGAGTTGTATTTTTGATTGGTGTAATAATTTTGCCTTTCTTTATCAAGTAAGCTTCTGAGGTAGAAAAAACAAATTTACCAGAAGTAATATCTACTTGACCTCCGGAAAAATTTACAGCATACACTCCATAATCAACACTTTTAATTATATCATTTATTTTAGATTTTCCAGATAACATATAAGTGTTAGTCATACGAGGCATAGGTAAACATGAATAAGATTCACGACGTCCGTTACCGGTAGATTCCATACCCATTAGACGTGCATTAAGTTTATCTTGCATATACTTTTTGAGTATTCCATTTTCAATTAAAACATTATATTGACCTGGAGTACCTTCATCATCTACATTTAATGATCCACGTTGATTTTTAAGTGTGCCATCATCAATAATAGTACATAATTTTGATGCAACTTTTTTCCCAATCATATTAGTGAATATTGAAGTTCCTCTTCTATTAAAATCTCCTTCTAAACCATGACCTATTGCTTCATGTAATAAAACACCTGGCCATCCAGATCCTAAAACTACTGGGAATGTTCCTGAAGGAGCTTCTTTTGAAGATAAATTCAATAAAGCTATGCGTACAGCTTCTCTAGACCAATAATCAATTCTAATTTCTTTTGAAAAATCATCTTGATTTAAGAAAAATTTATAATCAGTTCGACTGCCACCTCCACTCCGACCACGTTCTCTTTTTCCACTATCTTCTACTAAAACACTGATTGAAAATTGAACTGATGGTCTTATATCTGCTACTAAATTTCCATCAGTAGAAGCAATTAAAATTTTTTCATATGAACCTGTTAAAGTCGCATTTACTTCTGTTACACGATGATCAAGACTGCGTGCCACATGATCTGCTCTATAAAGAAGATCAATTTTTTCTCTAACAGAGAATGTTTCTAAAGGGTTAATGGCACTATAAAAAATTTGTGTTTGTTTTTTTGATAAAGTTCTTGTTTTTCCTGAACCTTTAATAAAAATTATACTGCGTGCTTTTTTAGTGCTAGCTCTTAAGGAATCTATTGATATTTGATCTGCATAGGCAAATCCTGTACTTTCACCTTTAATAGCTCTGACTCCAATTCCTTCATCAGAATGGTAATTTCCTTCTTTTATAATTCCATTTTCTAGTGACCAAGATTCGTGAAAATGAGATTGAAAATAAAGATCTCCATAATCTAACTTATATGCACAAAGTTCTTCTAAAGCAGTTAAAATATCTTGATGATTTATTTTATTTGCATCTAACAAAGATTCAGTAACTAATTCAAATGTCATTTAAACTCACTTAATTTATGATATTATCATAAATATCTATTATAAAAGATAAAAAAATATGATTTAATATTTTTAAAAAATTATATTTTAGCGTATTTAGTATACAATCATTTAAAGAGATTAATATGAAGAAAAATATAAATATATTATTAATAAATGGACCTAATTTAAATCTTTTAGGAACAAGAGAAACAAAAATTTATGGTAATGTTACTTTGACTGATTTATTAAAAAGTCTAGAAATAAAAGCAAAAAAACTTAATGTGTCTTTAGATCATATACAATCTAATGCAGAACATGTACTGATTGATAAAATCCACTCTTCAAGAACGAAAATTAATTATATAATTATTAATCCAGCAGCATTCACTCATACTAGTATAGCTATTAGAGACGCGTTAATTGCAGTCGATATTCCTTTTATTGAAGTTCATATTTCAAACATTTATTCCAGAGAAAATTTTCGTTCTCATTCATGGTTATCTGATATTTCTAAAGGTGTAATCTGCGGACTAGGTCTAGATGGTTACCATTGGGCGTTAGAGACAATAGCTAAAAGATTAATTAATTTAAAATAATGAAATTTATAAAAGTATGATTCGATTTATTAAAAATAGAAAAATTTTATACGATAATTAAAATATAATTTTGCACTCTCTTAAATGTTTTTTTAAAATAGAAAGTGCAATTAAAAAAGAGTTTAAAAAAAATTTTTAAAATAATTAATTCATATTATATTTTTTTAATTTTTTTCTCAATGTGCTACGATTTATTCCCATCATTAAAGCAGCACGTGTTTGATTTCCTCTAGTATATTGCATTACCATGTCTAAAAGTGGTTCCTCTAATTCAGCTAAAGCTAATTCATACAAATTATTTATATATTTTCCATTTAAATTTAGCAAATAATCTTTTAAAGATTTTTTAACTAATTCACGTAAAGGCTTTTTTATATTTTTATCTTTATTATGTGTATCAGGAAAAACTAAAAATTCTGTATTTATTTTTTTTTCTAGCATGATACTGTCAACTCTTAATTTTTTATATTATATATATCATTTAAAAGAATTATACTTAAAAACATTTTTTTATCTATTTAATAATATATTTAAATTTTTTATATAATAAATAATATGTTTTATTAAAAATAAATACAATAAATAAAAAAATTTTGTTGTGTATTTTATATTTTTAAAATAAGTTCTTGCATATCTTGCGGAAGAGGTATTGTCCAAGACATTAAATTTTTAGTAATAGGATGATAAAAAGAAAGCCGGCTAGCATGTAATGCTTGACGAGGAAATTTATATATTGTATTCATGTTTTTATTTTTTATATAATCTAATTGAATATTAGATCCGCCATAACATGGATCCCCAACTAATGGGTATTTAATATATAACATATGTACACGGATTTGGTGCGTACGTCCAGTTTCTAATCGTATTCCTATATGTGTATAAAATTTAAAACGATTAATTATTTTATAATGTGTTACTGATTTCTTTCCTGAATGATGCACCATCATACACGTTTTTTTATAACGATGACGCATTATAGGCTCATTTACAGTACCACCTGAAATCATTCTTCCTTTGACAATTCCTTCATATTCTCGAATAATTTTTCTTTTTTTCAATAATCCTAATAGATAATTATAAGAAAAAATAGTTTTTGCAATAACCATTAATCCACTTGTAAATTTATCCAAACGATGAACTATACCTGCACGAGGTAAATCTTGAATATTTTTATAATGATATAATAAACCATTTAAAATTGTTCCTTGTTTATTACCTGAACCTGGATGAACAACCAAACCAGAAGGTTTATTAATTACCAATATATCATTATCCTCATAAACAATATTTAAAAAAATATTTTCAGGTTTGTTGAATAATATATCTTCGTAAAAAGGACGAATGGTAAGAATCTCTCCGCCTAATATTTTTTTATCAGGTTGGTTTACAACAGTTTTATTGACTAACACCCGATTCATAATAATTAAACGTTTTAAGTAAGAACGAGAATATTCTTTAAATAATTCAGACAATACTAGATCTAATCTTTTTCCTAATAATGAGCAACATGATACGACAGCAGTTAATTCTATTTTTTTCAATATAATTATCCTGTAATTAAGAAATATTTTGATAATTTTAAAACTGGATCTTTAATGTTTATAGAATATAATATTCTATATAATTCCAAACATAAATATTTTTAACAAAAAATTTTATTAATTTAAACTTGAATACAAAATAATGAAAAAAAAAAACAGTATTATATTTATTTTTATGATTTTATTTTTAAACTTAACTGTGCACTCCGAATCTTTAAAAAATAATAATTTTATAGAAACATATATTCTTTATAAAGAATCTAATAAAGAATTAAAAAATGAGCATTTTGATAATGCAATATATATGTTAGAAAAAATAAAAAAAAACAATATTGCTAATTTTGATAATGACAAAGTTCAAATACATTTAATTTATGCTTATTATAAAAATTTAAATTTTAATATAGCTCAAAAAAATATAGAAGAATTTATGAGATGTTATCCAAATCATCCAAATACAGATTATGTTAGATATATAAAATGTTTAATTAGCATGTCTTTAGACAAAAACATACTTTTGAAAATTTTACCTATAAATTATCATAAAAATGATATTAATTATTCAATAAACGCGTTTTTTCAATTAAACAATTTTATTCATCAATATCCTCAAAGTCTCTATCTTATTAATGCTAAAAAAAAATTAATATGTCTGAAATATCATTTATCTGAATACGATCTGGCAATATTAAAATTTTATTTTTCTCATAAAGAATATATAGCAGTTATAAATAGAGGAGAAGAAATACTTCAAAAATATTCAGAAACACCAGCTGCACGACAAGCCCTTATATACATAGAAAAATCTTATAAAGCATTAAAAATATTTGATACAGCAAAAAAGATATCAAAAATAATTTTATTAAATCAAATTAAAGAAACTTAAAATTCAAAAAGAAAAATTAATTTTAAATATAAAATTATTGATTGATAAAATACTCTAAAATACTTTTTTTAAATATTTTTTTAATGATTATAAATACAAAAAATATAATAAATTTACTTTCAGAATACCTTGTACAATTAATATTGATTTTTATATTAACAAGAAAAAAAAATGAAAAAAACAACAAATACAATACGTCAAGATTTTTTAAGATTTTTTAAAGAAAAAAAACATGTAATTGTTCCAAGTAGTTCTTTAGTTCCACATAATGATTCTACATTATTATTTACTAATGCAGGAATGAATCAATTTAAAGAAATCTTTTTAGGTCAAAAAAAAAGCGATTATCCATGTGTAGCTACTGTTCAAAGATGTTTAAGAACTGGAGGAAAACACAATGATTTAGAAAACGTAGGATATACTTCAAAACATCATACATTTTTTGAAATGCTTGGTAATTTTAGTTTTGGAGATTATTTCAAACAAGAAGCAATTGAATATGCCTGGGAATTATTAACATCCAAAAAATGGTTTAATATACCAAAAAATAAATTATGGATTTCAGTATATCAAGATGACGATGAAACATATAACATATGGCATAAAATTATAAAAATCCCTTCCGAACGCATTATAAGAATAGGTGATAAAAATAACACTAAATATGAATCTGAAAATTTTTGGCAAATGGGTGATAGTGGACCATGTGGTCCTTGTACTGAAATATTTTATGATTATGGAAACGAAATTATAAATAATCCATTAGAATTTTTAGAAAATAAAAAAAATCGTTTTATTGAAATCTGGAATATTGTTTTCATAGAATTCAATCGAATTTCAAAAACAAAAATTATTTCTCTAGAAAACAAATCTATAGATACAGGTATGGGATTAGAAAGAATATCTGCTGTTTTACAAAACGTTTTTTCTAATTATAATATTGATATATTTCAAGAATTAATTAAAGCTATATCTAAATTGAGTACTATAAATAATTCTAATGCTATTTCCTTACAAGTTATAGCAGATCATATTAGATCTTGTGCATATATTATCGCAGATAATATCACCCCATCAAATGAACATAGAGGTTATGTTTTAAGAAGAATTATTAGAAGAGCATTAAGACATGGGCATAAAATTGGAATTAAAAAACATTTTTTTTATAAATTAGTATCGAATGTAATTCAGGCTATGGGAAATAGCGCTGATATATTAAAAGAAAACCAAGAAAAAATAGAAAAAATTTTAAAAATAGAAGAAATACAATTTTCTTATACCCTGGATAAAGGTTTAAAAATATTAAATTATGAAATACAAAAAATACATAATAATATACTTCCAGGTAAAATTGCATTTTATCTTTATGATACCTTTGGATTTCCAATTGATTTAACAGCAGATGTTTGTCGTGAAAAAAATATAAAAATAGATTACACTAACTACAAAATAGAAAAAGAAAAACAAAAAAAACAATCAAATATTAATAAAACATTCCATAAAAATTATAATGATAATATCGTTCTAAACGATACTTGTTTTTTTGAAGGTTATACAAAAAACACAATACAATCATCTGTAAAATATATTTTCGTAAATAATCAATCCGTTGCTACTATTACAAAAGATGAAAATGGAATTATTTTTCTTGATAAAACGCCGTTTTATGGTGAGTCAGGAGGACAAATAGGTGATATAGGTCAATTATATAATCAACAATCATCTTTTATAGTAGAAAATACAAAAAAATATGGAAAAATGATAGGACATATTGGAAAATTAATTTCAGGAAAGATTACAGTTAATGATCCAATTTATAGTCAAATTGATAAAAATCACAGACATTTTATTCAATTGAATCATTCCGCAACACATTTATTACACGCTGCATTACGAAAAATTTTAGGAAATAATGTTAGTCAAAAAGGATCTTTAGTAACTAATAAATATTTAAGATTTGATTTTTCTTATTTTGCGCCAATAGAAATGTCTCAAATACAGAAAATTGAACATGTTGTTAACATGAAAATTCGAAATAATATTAAAATTGAAACTGAAGAATTAAGTTTAGAAGAAGCTAAAAAGAAAAAAGCGATGGCTTTTTTTGATAATCAATACAGTTCTATTGTACGAGTTGTATTTATAAACAATTTTTCAATTGAGCTTTGTGGTGGTACACATGCTGAAAGAACTGGCGATATTGGATTATTTAAAATTATTTCTCAATCAAGTATAGCATCAGGAATTAAAAGAATTGAAGCTGTAACGGGGAAGAAAGCTATAGATTATTTACATGAAAAAGATAATTATATAAAGGATATATCTCTTATACTAAATTGTAATAATTTCGATATTAAAGAAAAAGCCAAAAAACTTACAATAACGATAAAAAATCTAGAAGAAAAAATAATTCAAATACAAAAAAAAGAAAATGTACAATATATAAAAAAATTGCTTAAAAATGTAACTGATATACAAGGAACAAAATTTTTATCAAATATTTTTTATGATCACGAACATAAACTATTAAGAATAATAGTTGATCAATTAAAACAAGAGCTAAAAAACACAATTATTATCTTAATAAATATTATTAATAATCGCTTTACTATCATTATCGGAGTTACAAAAAATCTATTTAAAAATATAACAGCAATAAAAATCATGGATATGATTAAAAACGAAACAAATGGAAAGGGAGGAGGAAAAAAAGAAATTGCTGAAGGAGGAGGTATTTATACAAAACAACTACTGACTATTTTAAATAATATAAAACCATGGATCAATACACAGTTGAATAAAAAATAAAAATAATAAGTATTTTTAATGTATATTTTGTATATTAAAGAAATAAAATATTGAAAAATTATTAGTAAAAAATCATTAAAAATATGTAATTAAGATGTCTTATGGTCTACGTTTAACCCTGTATTATTCATGACGCCAGGAAATAGAGAGACTGAACTCTTTTAATCTTTCAAGGAACAAAGAATGCTTATTCTAACTCGTCGAGTCGGCGAAACGTTAATAATTGGCGATGAGATAACTGTAACAGTACTAGGAGTTAAAGGTAACCAAGTTCGTATTGGTGTAAATGCCCCTAAAGAAGTTTCGGTACATCGTGAAGAAATATATCAACGTATTCAAGCTGAGAAAAAACAACACAAAAATTACTAATCAATACTGCATCTTACTATTCTTAAGTAAGATGTAGTTTTTATACGTAATTTTAAAACACGTACAATAGATGTTCCTAATATAAAAAATATGATTGACTTATATAAAAAAAAAAGTAAAATAAAATCAATAAAAATTAAAAAAATTTTTATAATCAGGTGAGATGGCCGAGAGGCTGAAGGCGCTCCCCTGCTAAGGGAGTATGCAGAAAAATCTGCATCGAGGGTTCGAATCCCTCTCTCACCGTCATTATTTAATTTTTTAACTGCATCCGTAGCTCAGTTGGATAGAGTACTCGGCTACGAACCGAGCGGTCGGAGGTTCGAATCCTTCCGGATGCAAGAAATAAAAAATACAAAGCAATCTCTTAAAAAATACTAAAACAGTATTTATAAAAATAATACATATAAAATATTTTTTCAGAAATATTTTAATATTTTAGATTAGGAAACAACATTGATACAAGATATCTCGAAAAAAATTGCTTGGTTAAAAGCAAATCCAAAAATGTTAAAAGGTATTTTTCGAGGAATTGAACGTGAAACTTTAAGAATTCAAAAAAATGGAAATTTCTCTAAAAAAACACATCCATATTTAATTGGATCAGCCTTAACTCACAGATGGATCACTACTGATTTTTCAGAAAATTTATTAGAATTTATTACACCAACTAGTGATAATATAGATTATTTATTGTCATTTTTAACAGATTTGCATTCTTTTACAGCATCAAAAATCAAAAATGAATATATGTGGCCTTTTAGTATGCCTTATTTTTCTAATGATAAAACACATATTCAAATCGCTCAATATGGAAGCTCTAATCTTGGGAAAATGAAAACCACTTATAGAATAGGACTAAAGAATCGCTATGGTGATCTTATAAATACTATTTCAGGAGTACATTATAACTTTTCATTACCTACATTTTTTTGGAAAAATTGGACAGAAAATAAAAAAAAAGAGAATAATTCTGATTATATTTCTGCAGGATATTTAAATTTAATTAGAAATTACTATAGATTTGGTTGGATTATTCCTTATCTATTTGGATCATCACCTGCAATATCACCAAATTTTTTAAAAAAAACAAAAACAAAATATAAATTTAAAAAAAATAAAGAAGACATATTTTATTTACCATGGTCTACTTCATTAAGACTAAGTGATATTGGATATACTAATACTAAAATTTTAGATCTAAATATCATGTTTAATGATTTCCATCAATATATAGAATCGTTGAAAAACGCTTTAGAAACACCATCAAAAAAATTTATAAATATAGGGTTAAGAGATATAGATGGTAATTTTAAGCAATTAAATACTAATATTTTACAAATAGAAAATGAACTTTATACTCAAATTAGACCTAAAAGAACAACAAAAAATGGTGAATCACTCGTAGAAGCTTTAAAAAATAGAGGTATTGAATACATTGAAATACGTTCTTTAGATATTAATCCATTTTCACCTATAGGTATAAGTAAAAATCAAATACTTTTATTAGATTTATTTTTAATTTGGTGTGCTTTAATCGAATCACCTAAAGTTGATAAAACAGATTTTTTATTAATTACTAAAAATTGGGAAAAAATAATTTATGAAGGAAGGAAACCCAATCAAAAAATTTATATTAATAATAAATATGAAACAAAAACATTAATTGAAATAAGTGACATTATATTTAAAGATTTAAATGAAATAGCATTAGTACTTGATGGTAATTCAAAAAATTTTTTATATCAAACAGTATGTGAAGAAATAAAATTATTTTTTCATAATCCAGAATTAACTTATTCTGCTCAATGCTTAAATTTTTTAACTAAAACAGGTATAAAAAAAACAGGTTTATGTTTAGCTCGTCAATATCATAAAGAATTTATAAGAAAAAATAAATTAAATTTAAACAAAAGTATTTTAGAAAAAGAAACTATACGCTCTCATCAAAAACAAATACAAATCGAAAAAGAAGATTTTTTATCTTTTGAAGAATATATAAAAAAAAAATAATTCTCCCATGCTATTGAACATGGGAAACACATAAAAAAAACTAATATATTCTTTCATGCTAAATATACTTTTCTATTTTATAAAAAATATTTTTAAAACATCTCATCTTTAAAAGATGAAATTTATTAAAAATTCTATTGCAACAATTCATTTACTTTATCAATTTTTTCCCATGGAAATTCATCTCTTCCAAAATGCCCATAAACAGCGGTTTTTAAGTAAATAGGACGAAGAAGATCGAGCATCTTGATTAATCCATATGGACGTAAATCAAAAACGTTACGTACTAAAGAAATCAAAGAACTATTGCTTATTTTTCCTGTTCCAAAAGTATCTATCATAATGGAAATTGGTTCTGATATTCCAATAGCATATGAAAGTTGAATCTCACAACGATCAGACCAACCAGCAGCGACAATATTTTTAGCTACGTATCTAGCTGCATATGCTGCAGAACGATCTACTTTTGAAGGGTCTTTTCCAGAAAAAGCACCACCACCATGTCTAGACATACCACCATAAGTATCAACAATAATTTTACGACCTGTTAAACCACAATCACCCATAGGACCACCTATAACAAATCTACCCGTGGGATTGACAAAAAACTTTGTTTTCTTTGTTAACCATTTATTCGGTAACACTGGTTTAATAATTTCCTCCATTACTGCTTCTTTTAAAATTTTTTGATCAATGTTTTCTTGATGTTGTGTAGAAAAAACCACAGTATCTATTCCGATTACATTCCCATTATTATATTTAAATGTAACTTGACTTTTAGCATCAGGTCTTAGCCAAGGCAAAATGTTTTTTTTTCTTAATTCAGATTGTTTTTTCATCAAAAGATGAGCATAAGTAATCGGTGCTGGCATTAAAAATTCAGTTTCATTAGTAGCATAACCAAATATAATCCCTTGATCTCCAGCTCCTTGTTGTAAAGGATCAAGACGATCGACACCTTGATTTATGTCTGGTGATTGTTTGCCAATCGCACTTAAAACCGCACAAGAATTAGCATCAAATCCTGTATCGGAATCAATATAACCAATATTCTTAATAGTATTTCGAGTAATTTCTTCAACATCTACCCATGCAGTTGTTGTAATTTCTCCGCCAATTAAAACCATCCCTGTTTTAACATAAGTTTCGCAGGCAACACGTGCTTTGACGTCTTGTTTAAGTATTTCATCAAGCAAAGCATCAGAAATTTGATCAGCAATCTTATCTGGATGACCTTCTGAAACTGATTCAGATGTAAAAAGATATTCAGTCATATTTTATCTACCTTATTTTAAAAACATTTTATCTCTATATTTTTAAGAAATTTAAAATTTTTCAGTATACAAAAATTAAATATAAGATATATTAAAATGTGTATTATTTTAAATTTATAATGAAATATTACTTTATTATAATATTTTTTAAAATAAAAAATTATAACTAGATATGTATTGTTAAAATATAAAATATAGTATATTTTTAAAAAAAGAAAAACTAACGATATGTTTTTATATTTTTAAATAAACATATTATAAATATTATCTTTTGAAAACAGAAAAAATAAAAATGATAAAAAAAATATTTGTTATTATAATTAGTATGTTTTTTTTTTATCTTTTCATAAAAAAAATCATGTCAAAAAAAATACTATAAAAAATTTCTATCAAGCAAAACTTGTGTCCATTAAAATTCATCAAAATGTACCAGGTTCTTTTTACTGTGGATGTAAAATTATTTGGCAACAAAAAAAAGGAGTTCCTAATCTATATTCTTGTGGATATAAAATACGAAAAAATAAAAATCGCGCAACAAGAATTGAATGGGAACATGTTGTTCCAGCATGGCAATTCGGACATCAAAAAAAATGCTGGAAAAAAGGAGGTCGGAAAAAATGTATTTTAGACAAAAAATATCAATATATTGAATCTGATCTTCATAATTTACAACCCGCTATTGGAGAAATAAATGCAGATCGTTCTAATTTTATGTATGGTCAATTAAATAATAAAATTTCACAGTATGGAAGATGTCATATGAAAATAGACTTTCAAAAAAAGATAGCGGAACCACCTGAAAGAGCTCGAGGCGCTGTAGCTAGAACTTATTTTTACATGAGCAAAAAATATAATATTATTTTATCCAAAAAAGAAAAAAAAATATTTAAAATATGGGATAAAAATTTTCCTGTAACAAAATGGGAATGTGAAAGAGAGAAAAAAATATTTAAAATACAAGGTAATCACAATAATTATATTTATAAAAAATGTTATAAAAAATAAAAAAGAAGAAATATGAATAAGAATATTCCACGTATATATATCAAAGATAAGTTAAATCTTAATACAATTTATTTTTTATCAAAAGAGAATGCACATTATATTAAAGATGTTTTGAGAATGAAAATACGAGATGTATTAGAGGTATTCAACAATACTAACTATATTTTTTTTGCTGAAATAACATGTATTTCTAAGAAAAAAATTGAAATTAGAACTTTTAATAAACAACTAAAGAATATTGAATCTCCACTGCATATTCATTTAGGACAAGTTATTTCTAAAAATGAAAAAATGGATTTTACTATTCAAAAATCAATTGAAATCGGTGTTAATATTATTACGCCATTATTTTTTAATAATAGTTATTTTGAAAAAAAAAAAATAAGCATATTTAATAAAATAACACGTTGGGAAAAAATAGCAATTTCTGCATGTCAACAGTGCCATCGTAATGTTATTCCAAAAATTAATACTCCTAAAAATATTTTTTCATGGTGTCAAGAAAATGAAAAAAATGATGTAAAAATTATTTTTCATCCTCAATCTATATTAACAATTAATAATTTAAAAAAATCTATAAAAAATATTAGAATCATTATTGGTTCTGAAAAAGGTTTTTCAAACCATGAGATTAAAAAAATTATTCAATATGGATTTATTTCGATCAGATTAGGACCTAGAATTTTAAGAACAGAAACAGCCGCTCTTGCTGCTATTACTGCATTACAAATAAAATTTGGCGATTTAACAAAATGATATATCTTGACTATTTTAATTTTTTATAATAACTATATCTTAAAAAAACTTATTAATTTATTTTTCTTTTTTAATGGTTTTTATTCCTTTTTGCGTTCCAATTAAAACAACATCAGCACTTCTAGCAGCAAATAAACCTACTGTAACTACTCCCGGTAATGAATTAATTTTTTTTTCCATTGATACAGGATCTGTAATAGATAAATTATATACATCTATAATGATGTTACCATTATCTGTGATAACATTTTTTCGATATTTTGGTATCCCTCCAATTTTTATCATTTCCTGGAAAATATAAGAAAGAGCCATCGGGATAATTTCAATAGGTAATGGAAATTTTCCAAGAATATCTACTTTTTTTGATTTATCAATAATACAAACAAATTTTTTTGCCATTGTTGCAATAATCTTTTCTCTGGTTAAAGCTCCTCCTCCACCTTTAATCATCTCCATACGATGATTTATTTCATCGGCACTATCGACATAAATAGCAATTGAACTAAAACTTTTTAAGTTAAATACTTCTATGCCTTGTTTTTTTAATAATAGAGTAGAAGAATTAGAACTAGATACTGCTCCATATATTAAATTTTTTATTGTACTTAAAGCTTCAATAAAATAAACAATTGTTGTACCAGTTCCTACCCCAATAATAGTACCGGGATAGATATAATCTAACGCTGCCCATGCTGCTTTTTTTTTTAGTTTGTTTAAATTAATCATATAAAAAAAATTATTTTATTTTAAATAAAAATTCTAAAATAGAAAAATAGTAGATGTTTGATCCAGTTTAATTATTATCTAATATAATATTATATAAAATTAATAGTTTTAAAATAAAAGATTTTTATTCTTTTATTTCATATAAAATTATTTTCATTGAGAAATCAAAATAAAAAGATAGTTTTTTAGAGTGGCTGGGGTACCTGGATTCGAACCAGGGATGCCGGTATCAAAAACCGGTGCCTTAACCGCTTGGCTATACCCCATTCTTATAATATATAAAAATTTTTTTTGTGTAATTTTTTGAAGATTACATTGCAAGTATTTTAATTTTCTAGTATATCAGTATAACAGTAATATACGGGAGGCGAGATTTGAACTCGCATACCTTTCGGCGCCAGAACCTAAATCTGGTGCGTCTACCAATTTCGCCACTCCCGCTATAATATAATATAAGATGGTAGCTACGACGGGAATCGAACCCATGACCCCAGCGTTATGAGTGCTGTGCTCTAACCGACTGAGCTACGTAGCCTAATAAAAATATTTTTATATAATAAAAATATATTTTATAATATATAAATTGAATAATCAACAAAAATTATTTTAATTAAAAAATTAATATTAGGAATATAATGAACACTAAAATAAAAAATAATAATTTTATTTATCAAATTATTAATGAAGATTTTAATAAAAATAAAGATCTATCTTTTTACACTCGTTTTCCACCTGAGCCAAATGGATATCTTCATATTGGTCATGCAAAATCAATATGTTTAAATTTTGAACTCGCAAATATATATAAGGGACGATGTAATCTTCGATTTGATGATACAAATCCAATGAAAGAAAACATCAAATATATTAATTCTATCAAATATGATATTCATTGGTTAGGTTATAAATGGTATGGTAATATTCGTTATTCTTCTGAATATTTTTTAAAACTATATCAATATGCACAAGAACTAATTGAAAAAGGTTTAGCTTATGTAGATCAATTAACAAAAGAACAAATACGTGAATATAGAGGAACTTTAAATACTCCTGGTAAAAACAGTCCCTATAGAAATAGAACTATTGAAGAAAATAGACAACTTTTCAATAAAATGAAAAAAGGAGAATTTTCTGAAGGAGAAGCATGTTTACGTGCTAAAATAGATATGAAATCTTCTTTTATGGTTATGCGAGATCCTGTTTTATATCGAATTATTTTTACTGAACATCATCAAACTCAAAAAAAATGGTGCATATATCCCATGTATGATTTTGCGCATTGTCTTTCGGATTCAATTGAAGGTATTACTCATTCGTTATGTACATTAGAATTTCAAGATAATAAACGTTTATATAACTGGATTTTAAAAAATACTAGTGTTAAACACTATCCTAAACAATATGAATTTTCTCGACTAAATCTAGAATTTTCAATTCTATCTAAAAGAAAGATAAAAATACTTATCGATAAAAATATAATAAAAGAATGGAACGATCCTCGAATACCTACACTATCTGGTTTGCGAAGAAAAGGATATACACCATCGTCTATTAAATTATTTTGTCAAAAAATCGGTGTAACTAAACAAAATAATTTAATAGAGTTATCTATGCTAGAACATTGTATTCGAAAAGAATTGAATCAGACTGCTATACGTACAATGGCTGTTTTAGAGCCAATTAAAGTTTTTTTATATAATCTAGATCAAAATCATGAAGAAAAATTTATAGTTCCAAATCACCCTAATAATCCTGCAATGGGAACTCATAAAATTATTTTTACTAATACCTTATATATTGAACGCTCAGATTTTAAAGAAAAATATGATAAAAAATATAAAAGATTAAAAATTGGAGAGAAAATACGATTAAGATATTCTTATATAATTAAAGCTGAAAAAATAGAAAAAGATCAATATAATAATATTATTAATATAATATGTTTTTGTTATTTGAATACTTTAGGTAAAAAACCAAAAAACAAAAAAAATCCTCCAGTCATACACTGGATTTCAGAAAAAAATACGTTTCCAGCAGAATTTAGATTATACAATCCATTATTTAATATAAAAAATCCAGAACAACAAAAAAATTTTTTATTTCATATAAATTCAGAATCATTAATCATAAAATACGGCTTTATAGAAAAAAAAATAGCACAAAAAATACAAAAAAATAATGATATAGAATCATTCTTTCAATTTGAAAGAATTGGTTATTTTTGTCTAGATAACATAGACTCTAAAAAAGATCATTTAGTATTTAATCGCACTGTTAACTTACGCGATACATGGAACTTGAAAAAAATTGGAACAAAAAACATTACTAATAATTAGTATAAGTATATAATCTTAAAGATATATTATAAACTAAAATACAATTAAGTAAAAAGAGATAATATATTATTACAAAGATCATTATATTAATAAATATATTTTATAATTACATATCATAATAAAATACTTTAAATTAAACACTTATTCATTTTAACTCATATTTTTATATTTAGAGCATGACTAAAAATTATATTTTTATTACTGGTGGCGTAGTCTCGTCTTTAGGAAAAGGTATTGCAGCTGCTTCATTAGGAGCAATACTAAAAGCACGAAACTTAAAAATAACAATTATCAAACTAGATCCATATATTAATGTGGATCCTGGAACAATAAGTCCCATTCAACACGGGGAAGTATTTGTTACTGAAGATGGTTCTGAAACAGATTTAGACCTAGGTCACTACGAACGTTTTATTCATACTAAAATGACATTTTTAAATAATTTTACTACAGGTGGAGTTTATTCTCAAGTTTTAAAGAAAGAAAGAAGAGGTGATTATTTAGGAGCTACTATTCAAGTAATACCTCATATTACTAATGCTATTAAAGAAAGAATTATTTTATGTTCAAAAAACAGTAATATTATTCTTGTAGAAATAGGTGGAACTGTTGGAGATATTGAATCTCTTCCTTTTTTAGAAGCAATTCGTCAAATGGCAGTTGATATTGGACGTAGAAATGTTATATATATACATTTAACACTTGTACCTTATATTGCTACTGCAGGTGAAATAAAAACAAAACCTACTCAACATTCAGTTAAACAATTACTTTCAATAGGAATACAGCCAGATATTCTAATCTGTCGTTCTGAAAAAACAGTCCCTCTCAATGAAAGAAAAAAAATTGCATTATTTTGTAATGTACCAGTAAATGCTGTTATATCTCTAAAAGATGTTAATTCAATATATAAAATACCAAAATTATTAAAAAATCAAAAACTAGATAATTATATTTGTGAGTATTTTAAATTAAATGTTCCAGAAGCTAACTTAAAAGAATGGCAGGAAGTAATTGATGCAGAAAAAAATTTTAATAAAACTATTATAATTGGAATTATTGGAAAATACGTTGAATTACCTGATGCATATAAATCAGTTATGGAAGCTCTTAAACATGCAGGTTTTAAAAATCAAATAAAAGTTAATATACAATTAATTAATTCTCAAGATATAGAAAAAACAGATTTTAAAATATTAAAAAATCTTAATGGTATTTTAATACCTGGAGGTTTTGGCGACCGCGGTATTGCAGGAAAATTATTATCCATACAATATGCACGAGAAAATAATATTCCATATTTTGGTATTTGTTTAGGAATGCAAATAGCAATTATAGAATTTGCACAAAATGTTGTGGGAATTAAAGAAGCAAATTCAACAGAATTTGATCCTCAATGTAAATATCCCATTATTGATTTAATAAAAAACTCGCATAATACTATATCTAAAGATTATAATAAAAAAGAAACTAATATTAGTTTAGGTGGTACTATGAGATTAGGTAGTCAACCTTGTAAATTAAAACTAAATAGTTTATCTCAGAAACTATATAATAAAAAAATTATTATAGAAAGACATAGACATCGATATGAAGTAAATAATCTTCTCTTAAAAAAAATAGAAGAAGCAGGATTACAGGTAACAGGACGTTCCAATAATAATAATAATATAGTAGAAATTATAGAACTATCTAATCATCCATGGTTTTTAGCCTGTCAATTTCATCCTGAATTTACTTCTACACCACGTGATGGACATCCATTGTTTATAGATTTTATTAAATCAGCAGGAAAACACAAAAAAAAATTTATATAAAAATATATTAAGGTTAAATATGTCGAAAATTATAAAAGTGATAGCTCGTGAAATAATAGATTCTCGAGGGAACCCTACTGTAGAATCTGAAGTACATTTAGAAGGCGGGTTCGTTGGAATGGCTGCCTCTCCTTCTGGTGCTTCTACAGGTTCTTTAGAAGCTTTAGAATTAAGAGATCAAGATAAAAATAGATTTACGGGGAAAGGGGTAAAAAAAGCAGTTTCATTAATTAATGAAAAAATATCTAGTGTATTAAAAAATAAAAATGCTAAAAACCAAAATGATATTGATCATATTATGATTAATTTAGATGGAACAATCAATAAATCAAAATTAGGTGCAAATGCAATTTTATCCGTATCTTTAGCTGTAGCAAAAGCAGCTGCTGCGTCTAAAGGAATGCCTTTATATCAACATATTGCAGAAATTAACAATACACCAGGCATTTTTTCTATGCCACTACCAATGATTAATATTATTAATGGTGGAAAACATGCTAATAACAATATTGATATTCAAGAATTTATGATTCAACCAATTAGTGCAAAAACAATAAAAGAAGCTATTCGTATGGGATGTGAAATATTTCATGCATTAGGTCAATTATTAAAAGAAAAAGGAATGAGCACGACAGTAGGAGATGAAGGAGGATATGCACCAAACTTAAAATCTAATGAAGAAGCTTTGAATATCATTCAAGATGCGATATATCGAACTAAATACAAATTAGGACGAGATATACGATTAGCAATAGATTGTGCTGCATCAGAATTATATGATAAAAATAAAAAACAATATCAACTAAAAGGTGAAAATATCTACTTTTCTTCAGAAGAATTTACCCATTATTTAGAGAAATTATCTAAAAAATATCCTATAGTTTCAATTGAAGACGGACAAGATGAATCTGATTGGGAAGGATTTCTATATCAAACAAAAATATTAGGTCGTAAAATGCAACTAGTAGGAGACGATTTATTTGTTACGAATGCAAATATTTTAAAAAAGGGAATAGAAAAAGGTATTGCAAATTCTATATTAATTAAGCTAAACCAAATTGGTACATTGACTGAAACTCTTGAAGCCATAAAAATAGCAAAAAAAGCAAACTATAGCGTTATTATTTCTCATCGTTCAGGTGAAACAGAAGATGCTTCTATAGCAGATTTATCTGTAGGAACTGCATCAGGGCAAATTAAAACTGGCTCTATGAGTCGTTCTGATAGAACTGCAAAGTATAATCAATTAATTAGAATTGAAGAAAATTTAGGTAAAAAGAATGCACCTTTCTATGGTTTAAAAGAAATTAAATCAGCATCTAGTTTTACATATAAAAAATAAAATCTTAAAAAGAATCAGGTATTTTAAAAACATGCCTGCTTCTTATTTAATAAGAATTTTTAAAAATAGAAAATTTTAAATAAAAATATCATTTTTTTATTTTATTTAAAAGACATCTAGTTTTATATAAATAAATTATTTTTAAAATACTAATCTGTTAATTTGAAATTTTACTAGTAATATTTTGATAAAATTTATAATCTAAAATAGTCTCTAATACGCTTAAATATTAATAAAAAATAATATAATACCTATCTATTTTCCTACTTTATACTTTAGTTTTATAAAAAAAATAAAAATTATTACTATGTAATTTTCTATATTCACATTGTTTAACAAAATAAAATTAAATATTATAGTTTTGAGATTGATAAAATATATACGATTTAATTTAAATCATAAAAATCTAAAAAAATTAGATATGTATATTGATTTTAGGTAAAACATTTAATGGATTTATAGAACTTCCCAAATAACGTATTTCAAAATAAAGTCGTGCCAGATTAGTATCTGATGAAGTTCCCATTGTAGCAATTTGCTGTTTTTTATATACTTTATCTTTTTCTTTCACCAAAACTAAATCATTAAAAGCATAAATACTAAGATAATTTTTATTGTGTCTGATAATAATTAATCGACCGTATTTTTTAAATAAATCAGTAATAAAAATAACTTCTCCTGCAGCTGCAGCTAAAACTGGTTGTCCTTTAAAACCAGCAATCTCTATGTTTTTATCACTAAATTTGTTATTATAAAAATATTTAATATTTATATTGTTTACAGGCCAAGACCAATTATTAGAAAAATTATAAGATTTTAAATTTGTAAAATTATTATTCTTTTTTAATTGTAAGCCACAAAAAAAACATATTTTAGTCGATTTTATATTGTTTTTTAAAAAATTTATGGTATTCAGCGGTGTTTTAAAAATGAATTCACAAGAGATATCTTTTCGAATAGTATTGTTTTTTGAATTAATAATAGAACAATCATGTTTATTTGTACTAATCAAAAAATCTCCCATCCATATTTTTTGACCTATAAATATTTTATAAGGTTTTTTAATAGAATTAAATTTAGATAGCTCATAATAATTGTAACCAGAATTCTTAGCAATAGAATAAAGAGTGTCTTTTGATTTTACAATATAAAATATTTTAAATCTATTTTTTTGGAAAAAACCAATAAAATGATCGTTACTAATAATAATCTTTTCTTTTTCTGATGAAAACATTTTTTTAGATTTTAAAAATGAAAAACATTCTTTTTTCTTCAAAAATACAAAATCTTTTATATATTTCTTATTAAAATAAAAACTCGAATAATACTTCTTATTATTAGAAAAACTAAATGCAAAATCACTAAAAACAAATAATAAAAATATTAAATATAATAATTTAAATAAAAAATTTTTTAATTTCATTAACTTTTATCCAATTAACTTAACAAAAAACAAATTTTTTACATGATATTTTTATATATTTAAAAAATTAAAAAAATATCTTATCTATTTAAATATATTTTTTATTTTTTATTAACATGACAATTGCATGACAAGCGATTCCTTCTCTTCTTCCAATACATCCTATTTTTTTAGAACTAGTAGATTTAATACTGATATTATTAATTTGAGTATCAAGATCTAATGATAAATTTGATCTCATAAAAAATACATAAGGTGAAATTTGCGGATATTCTGCAATAATTGTAATATCTATATTAGATATATCATAATTCATTAATTTAATTTTTTTCCAAATTTTTTTTAATAATATTCTACTATCAATATTTTTATATATTTTATTATCACTTGGAAAGAAGGTTCCAATATCGCCCATTGCAGTAGCGCCTAATAATGCATCTATTACAGAATGTATTAATAAATCACCATTAGAATGAGCAACTAGACCTTGATCATAAGGAATTAAAACACCACCAATTATTAATGGTTTTGTACTTCCAAAAGAATGAAGAT
The DNA here is from genome assembly GCF_000225445.1 of Buchnera aphidicola str. Ak (Acyrthosiphon kondoi). Taxonomy (NCBI): domain Bacteria; kingdom Pseudomonadati; phylum Pseudomonadota; class Gammaproteobacteria; order Enterobacterales; family Erwiniaceae; genus Buchnera; species Buchnera aphidicola. The sequence continues at coordinate 457,117 of NC_017256.1, forward strand.
CAAAACCATATCCAATTCTCATAAAAATATCCTTTTTTTTTTAATCTAAAAATTCCGATCTTTTAAATATAAGTTCGCAAGAACAAGATCTTCAGGCCAAGTAATTTTAATATTTCTGCCACTTCCTAAAACGAGCAATGGATTGTATCCACAATATTCTAATGCTGATGCTTCATCTGTTATACTGATTTTATCTTTAATAATTTTTTTTAAACAGTGTTTTAGTAAATTTATTTGAAATAATTGGGGAGTTAAAGCATGCCATAAATTCTTTCTATTTACAGTATATAATGCTTTTTCTTGTGTCAAATTGCTGTACTTAATAGTATCAGATACAGGTCTCGCTAAAAGAGCTCCTACTGGATTTTTTTTAATAATAGATATTAATTTTTCTAAATCTTTATAACTTAAACATGGACGGACAGCATCATGAACTATAACCCAATCTACATTTTTTACCGCTATCAATCCTGATAAAACTGAATTTATTCTGTTTTTACCACCAACCACTGAAATAATACGAATATTAGATGATATAGATAATTTATGAAAATAATTATCTTTTTTATTCAAGCTTACAATGATACGCACTATATTAGGATGCAATAATAATGTTGTTAAAGTATGCTCGAGAATAGTACGATTTTGAATTTTCATATATTGTTTAGGTAAATCTATTTTCATTCTACTACCTATTCCAGCAGCAGGTACAACAGCTATAATTTTTGGTTTAAATAAATTAACCAAGATCATTTTATGTCCAAAATAATATTATAAAAAATTTTTTATCTGAAATAATTTATATAAACATCACATTTTCTTTTATCACAATCGATATGATTATTGAAATTTTTTATTTCTAAGGTTATTTGATTATTACGCATGTCAAGGTATTCATTGTTTTTTTTTTGTATTAAAACTTTTTTGTATATTTTAATGTAATCTAAAATGCCATTTTTCCCCAACCAAAGAGAAAATTGCAACCAACATAATAAAAACAATAAAAACATTTTTAATATCTTCATATTTCACTCTAAATGATTGATTTTATATATATAAAAATAGAATTTTTTTATATTAAATATACTTAATCAATATTCATATAAGATATTATATTATGTTTACATAAGATTTTTATTAATTTTATCGAGTTATTTTCTAGAGAATCTGTACCATTTAAAATCATATCAGGTCTTTTTGGGATTTCATATATAGACTGAATGCCAGTAAAGTCAGATATTTTTCCAGCTTGAGCTTTTTTATATAATTTTTTAGGATCTCGAGATTCACAAATACTTATTGGTGTATCAATAAATATTTCTAAAAAATTTTTCTTTCCCAACATTTTAGAAATCATTTCTCTTTGATATCTATAAGGAGAAATAACTGATACTAATATTATCATGCCAGCATCTAACATAATTTTTACTACTTCTCCAATACGTCTGATATTTTCTTCACGATGAATCTTACTAAAACCTAAATCAGAACATAGACCAGATCTAATATTATCTCCATCTAATAAATAACTATTGATTCCATTCTTAAATAATATTTTTTCTAAAAAATTAGCAATAGTTGATTTTCCTGAACCTGACAATCCAGTAAACCATAATGCAATTGATTTATGACCATTTTTTTTTTCGCGTTTCAGACGTGTAATTGAATGTTGATGCCAAATAATATTGCTTTTAAAATCATTATCCATTTTAATCAGAAACCTTTTTTATTAACATTTTTGGTATGTTCCAATGTGGAAAATATCTAGAAATTAAATCATAAAATTCTAATTCAAAATCTTTTTTATTATCAGAGAATGTTTTTTCTTTTTTTTCTAAACTATTTACAACCATTCCCGCACCTACTGTAATATTCGTTAAAAGATCAATAAAAATCATATTTCCTGTCATTCTATTTTTACTGTAATCATCAAAAATCATAGGTTTGCTAAAAAGAACTTTTACTCGACCAATACTATTTAATCCAAGAGAATTAGTTTTTACTTTTTTTAAAGTATTAATATCTACCTTAAATAAAATTTCTTTTATATACACCCGTATTTTTTTGCTAGACAACTTGATATTATATGATTGTTCTACTAATAACACATTATCTGTCATCCAAACAATATCAATAATACATTCTTGAGAAGGTTGTAAAAAAGAATCAATATTTACAAAAAAATCTCCACGATTAATATCTATTTCATCTTTTAAGACTATTGTAATTGATTGACCAATTTCTGCTTTTTGTAAATCTTTATCAAAAGTAACAATACGAGCAACATGAGACTGTATATTCTCAGGCAATATTTTAATAGGTTGTCCAACATGAATTGTACCAGAAAGTAATATTCCAGAATATCCACGAAAATCTGAATTGGGACGATTTATATATTGTACTGGAAATCTAATTTCTTCTGAACTAGTATTGTTTTTAATTTCTATTTCTTCTAAAAATTCCAGTAATGTTAAATCTTGATACCAAGGCATAAAATTTTTTTTAAAAACAATATTTTCACCAAGTAATGCAGATATAGGAATAAAAATAATATTTAAATCATTAGGAAGTTTTTTGGAAAAGAGCAAAAAACTTTTCTTGATATTTATAAATATCTCTTCTTTGTAGTTTACCAAATCCATTTTATTAATAGCAACAATTAAATACTTGATACCAAGTAAAGTAGAAATAAAACTGTGTCGATAAGTTTGTTCTGATAATCCTTTTCTTGCATCAACTAGCAAAATAGACAAATCGCATGTAGAAGCTCCTGTCACCATATTACGGGTGTATTGTTCATGACCAGGTGTATCTGCAATAATAAATTTTCTTTTATTAGTAGAAAAATAACGGTAGGCTACGTCGATTGTAATTCCTTGCTCACGTTCAGATTGAAGTCCATCGACTACTAGTGCAAGATCTATTTTATTCCCTTGTGTTCCATGACGTTTACTATCACTTTTTAAAGAAACTAATTGATCATCATAAATTTGTTTAGTATCATGTAACAAACGACCAATTAATGTGCTTTTCCCATCATCTACACTCCCACAGGTTAAAAACTTTAATAAAGTTTTTTCTTGTTGTAAATTAAACCATCCATTAAAATTGTCTTTTATATTAATATTCATTTTTTTGTATTTCTCTTTTTAAAAATAGCCTTGTCTTTTTTTAAATTCCATTGAACTTTTTTGATCATAATCAATAGCTCGACCAGTTCGTTCACTTGTTTTAACTATTAGTGTTTCTTTAATTATATCTTCAATATTTTTAGCTTCTGATTCGACTGCGTGAGTTAAAGGCCAACAACCCAATGTACGAAATCTAATCATTTTTTCTTCTATTACTTCGTCAGAACGAACTTTAATACGGTCGTCATTGATCATAATTAATACTCCATTCCTCTCTAATACTGGACGCATAGCAGCAAAATAAAGAGGAACAATTTCAATTTTTTCTAAAAAAATATATTGCCAAACATCTAATTCAGTCCAATTTGAAAGTGGAAAAACGCGAATATTTTCTCCTTTATTAATTTGACCATTATAGTTCCACCATAATTCAGGACGTTGTTTTTTTGGATCCCATTGATGAAATGAATCACGAAAAGAATAAATACGTTCTTTAGAACGTGATTTTTCTTCATCTCGTCTAGCTCCACCGAAGGCAGCATCAAAATTATATTTATTTATAGCTTCTTTTAATCCCTCTGTTTTCATCACATCAGTATATTTACTACCTCCATGTTCAAAAGGATTTAAACCTAATAACTTTCCTTGTGAATGAGAATGCACGATTAATTCTACTTTTGAAGTACTGGCAATATAATCTCTAAAGACATACATTTCTTTAAATTTCCATCCAGTATCTATATGTAATAAAGGAAATGGTATTGATCCAGGATAAAAAGATTTTTTTGCTAAATGCAACATAACTGAAGAATCTTTTCCAATAGAATACAACATTACAGGATTTTGAAATTCTGCAATTACTTCTCTCATAATATAAATACTTTCTGATTCTAATTGTCGTAAATGAGATGTATTTTTTTTAAACATGATCTTTCCTTAAATTAATTTTACTGTAGAAAACGTATTATGAAGGTTATTTAATACATTTTCATTTTGAAACCATGCTAATTTTTTGTGTAAACGAACTACATTCCCAATGATTAATAAAGATGGAGTTATAGAATCTTGCATTATTTTTTCTATTTCACTTAAATGTCCTATAATAACTTTCTGATGAACAGTCGTACCCTTTGAAACAATTGCTATTGGTGTTAATTTTGATCGACCAAATTTAATAAGTTTTTTAGCAATGTACACAGCTTGATAAGTACCCATGTATACTACTAAAGTATAAGAAGAATCAGATAGAATTGACCAATTATTTAAAAAACCGTCAATACACTTATGTCCTGTAATAAATATGACTCCTTGTGCATATTGACGATGCGTTAATGGTATTCCAGTATAGGCTGCAATACCAATTGCAGAAGTAATACCAGGAACAACTTGAAAATTAATACCCGAATTTTTAGCAGCTTCTATTTCCTCACCACCACGTCCAAAAATAAAAGGATCTCCCCCTTTTAAACGTACTACTTTTTTCCCTTCTCGTGCTAAAAAAATTAATAGTTTAATAATTTTATCCTGAGTAATATTTTTTAAACCAGCACGTTTGCCAACACATATACGTTTTGCATCACGACGAATTAAATCTAAGACATCCTCAGAAACTAAATGATCATATAAAACAACATCTGCTTGCTGTAATATTTGCAAACCTCGTAGTGTTAATAAACCACTATCTCCTGGCCCCGCGCCTACTAAAATAATTTCACCTTTCAACAAATTATTTTTATGCATATTTTTTTTTAAAATCTTAATTGCTTCTTCTTTTCTTCCGTTAAGAATATGTTCGACAAAAATACTCTTAAATAATCTTTCCCAAAATCGACGTCTTTCTAAAAAGTTAGAAAAATATTGTTTGATTACTATTCTCCATTCACCCGCTATTTTGGCAACATCACCTAATCTTATAGGTAATATTGCTTCAATTTTTTCACGCAAAAAACGTAACAATACAGGAGCAGTACCTCCAGAAGAAATAGCTACAACAATAGGAGAACGATCAATAATAGAAGGAAAAATAAAAGAACATTTTGATTTATCATCAACTATATTAACTAACAAATAACGTTCATTGCATTTTTTAAATATATATTTATTTAATTTTATATCATTTGTAGCAGAAATTACTAAAAATATTTTCTTTAAATAAATTAAATCGAATTTTTTAGATAGCCAATTTATTTTTTTTTGTTCTAAAAGCAATTTTACTTCTGAACATAATTCTTTGGCAATAACATTTACTATAGCTTCGGCACGAAGTAATAATGTGATTTTATTAAAAGCTACTTCTCCAGCACCAATAACTAAAACATTTTTGCACTTTAAATCTATAAATAAAGGAAGATAATTCACAGTAACCTTATTTCAAAAATATAAAATTTATTAATAGAAAAAATATTTTTTTATCTCAATAAAATATTAAAAAAATTATATGTATGTCATATAAACATTTATTAGATGTAATACTAAAAAATATTTCTTATTGTTCTAAGATGAAAAGAAAATTATTATAAAATAATTTTTATATAAAAAATAATGATTAATATTTTATATATTAAAAAAAAGAGTTAATATAAAATATATTTATCTATAAATTAGAAAAAATCTTTTATTTTTAATTAGATAAAAAAAATTACAAGTATTTTTTAAAAAATATTTTTTATTAACAATTTAACTAGTATTTAATTTAATTTTCATGCAAACCACATTCGCGTTTTAATCCAAAAAAACGAGTGTCTTCTTCTAACATCCCAGGCATGTGTTTTACGGTAGTATGTATATCGCCTACTGACGAATATCCATTTTGATATAAAGGATGAATATCTAAATTATTTTCTTGTAAGTAATTTTTTATTTTATTATTAGACCAATCTAATATTGGTAATATTTTAAATATTTTTTTTTGAATAGAAAGATATGATAATGAATTTCGACTTTTTGATTGATCATGACGCAATCCAGCAAACCATGTTTGTGCCGATAATTCATGTATAGCACAATTCATTGGCTGTACTTTATTGATATTATTATAAAAATTAATTCCCTTTATCCCCTTTTCCCATAATTTTCCATATCGTGCTTCTTGCCATGCTGGAGATATTTTTGATCTAAAAATTTTTAAATTTAAATTAAACTTATCAGTTAATGTATCAATAAAATTATATGTTTCAGGAAATAAATAACCTGTATCAATTAATACGACAGGAATGTCAGATTTTTGTTTAGTAATAAGATGTAATAATACTATTGATTGAATGCCAAAACTAGATGACATAATATGTGTATGCGGTAAATTTTTTAATGCCCAAGTAATACGCTCTTCTGCAGAATAATTCGACATAAGTAAATTATATTCAGATAATATCTTGTTTTTTTTTTCAGAATTTAATAGATCAATATTTTTACTGTGAAATATAGACATTATATTTTCTCCATACTAATTCCAAAAATCATGAATTGGATTAACAATTTCTTTAACAAAATTTTTCCTAATAACAAAATCTCCAAAATCTTCTTGTGCTTTCCGTTTATTAGACCAAGTCTTAATTAAATATTTTAAATTAATTAATATCTCTTTTTGAGTAATATTTTCTTTATAAATTTTTGGAATACGATTTCCAATTCGATTTCCTCCTATATATAAATTATATCGATCAATAGATTTTCCAATTAAACCAATTTCAGCTAATAAAGATCTTCCACAACCATTAGGACATCCAGAAACACGTACAATTATAGTCTCTTCTTCTACACCATATTTTAACATGATATTTTCTAATTGAGTAATAAAAAAAGACAACATACGTTCGGCTTCAGCCATAGCTAAAGGACATGTAGGAAATGAAACACATGCCATGGAGTTTTTACGTACATTACTAATTTTATCAATTAATCCATATGATAAAGCTATTTTTTCTATTTTACTTTTATTTCTTTCAGAAACTTCGGAAATAATTATATTTTGATTGGATGTGATCCTAAAATTACCATCATGAATATTTGCTATTTTTGACAATCCAGATTTCAATGATTTGTTATTATCATCATATATACGTCCGTTTTGAATAAACAATGTTAAACTCCAATAATTATTAATATCTTTAATCCAACCAAATCTATCTCCTCGATTAGTGAAACTATAATTACGAATTGGTTCGAGATTAACATTAGATCGTTTTTCAATTTCTTTTTTGAAAACATCTAAACCTATATTTTGTATAGTATATCTAGTTTTAGCATTCGCACGATCAGTACGATTTCCCCAATCTCTTTGAGTAGTGACTATAGCTTCAGCAATAGATAAAGTGTTTTCTATAGAAATATAACCTATTTCTATTGCAAGAAATGGCCATGTATTTTTATTTCCATGGATAAAAGACAATCCTCCACCAATTAATACATTAAAACCAATAATTTTATTATTTTGAACAATAGCAATAAAATTCATGTCATTAGCATATAAATCTACATCATTATATGGTGGAACTACTACTGTTGTTTTAAATTTTCTTGGCAAATATGTTTGACCTAATATAGGTTCTTTATCTGTCGTGACAATTTTTTTTTGATCCAACCAAATTTCTGCATATGCTTTAGTATGTGGTAATAAAAAATTTGAAATTTTTCGCGCCCATTCATATGCTTCTTGATGGACTAAAGATTCCATAGGATTTGATGTACAAAGTACATTTCTATTTACATCATTAGCTGTAGCTAATGAATCTAATCCTATATTATGCAACATTTTATGTACATTTTTGAGATTTTTTTTAAAAATTCCATGAAATTGAAAAGTTTGACGGTTAGTTAATCGAATCGTTCCATATAATGTATATTTACTAGCAAAATAATCAAGTTTTAACCATTTTTTTGCTTTAATGACTCCTCCAGGTAATCGACAACGAAGCATCATCGCATAACGTGGTTCTAATTTCTGTTCATGACGTTCTATACGCAAATCACGATCATCTTGCTGATACATACCATGAAATCGAATAAGTGAAAAATTATCTCCACTGAAACCATTGGTAATTTCATTCTTTAAATCATCAACAATTGTGCCTCGAAGATAATTGCTGTTTTTTTTAATACGTTCTGCATCAGTTAATTTTTTTTCTGAAACTATTATTTTACAGTTTTTTTTCATTAATATACATCTCTTTTATAACGTTTATTTAAACGTAAATTGTTTAAAAATTCATGGGAATCTTCAGTATTTAAGCAACCATTTTCGCTAATGATATCCAACAATACTTTTTCAACATCTTTTGCCATTTTAGAAGCATTTCCACAAACATATATTTGAGCTCCTTCTTTTATCCAAGACCATATTTCTTTTCCATTTTCCTTCATTTTATCTTGTATGTATAATTTATGTTCTTGATCCTGTGACCAAGCTAAATGCATATTAGTAATTAGTCCTTTTTTTATGTATTGTTGCCATTCTATTTGATATAAAAAATCTTCAGTAAAATTAGGATTGCCAAAAAAAATCCAATTTTTTCCTTTAGCCCCCTCATTATCTCTTTGCTGCATAAAAGAACGAAATGGAGCAATTCCTGTACCTGAACCAATCATTATTATTGGAACATTCTGATCAACAGGCAATCGAAAATTATTATTAGTTTCAATAAAAATTTTTATTTTATCATCAGATTTTAAAGATTGTGAAAGATAACCAGAAGCTCCTCCTAAGTACAAACAACCAGAAATTAAATTTTTTACCACTCCAACTGTAATATGAATTTCATCATAAACTTCTGCTTGTGAAGAAGAAATAGAATATAGTCTAGGTTTTAACGGACGAAGTAAACTGACTAGTTGTTGAGAAGATAATTTTGATGGGTGATCATTTATCATTTTAATCAAAGGTGTTTGAACAACATATTTTTGTAAATGAGCATCGTCAGATACAATATTCTTTAAAAATTTATTATTTGTAAGATTTGCATAATTTTTAACAATGTTTTTAGTATTAGTTGTTAATTCAAAATTGTTTTTTAAAGCATCAAAAATTGTAACAATATTATCTTGAATTTTAATGTTATCAAACATATTGATAGATAATGATTCTAATATATTTTTTACTAAATTAGTATCATTTTTATACCAAACACCAAGTGCATCGCCTGGAGTATAATTAATATCTAAATTACTAATATCTATTTCAATATGATGAACATCTTTTTTGGAATTACGACCAGTAATTTTTTGATTTGTCAATACAATAGCTGTAGCAGGTTTATTTTTTGTATAATAAGATTGTGAGAGTGTCAATGTATTTTCTTTATGTCTATGTAATAAAGAAGTATTTGAAACTATATCTATATTATTAATAGATTTTAATAAGTCTTGAGACCATTTATTATAATTATCTTCATATTCAATATCTGCATCGAATCGATCTAATAAAGAATTACCACCTAACTCTTTAAATCTTTTATCAAAATCTTTTCCTGCTTGACAAAATAAATTATAGGATGTATCTCCTAATCCAAATATACTATAATATAAATGATTTAAATTAGGAGCTTTTTTTGACATGATAAACTTATACAAAGATAATGCTTCTTCTGGTGGTTCACCTTCACCTTGAGTAGAAATAATTAAAATTAATATTTTTTCATCTTTTATCTTTTTAAATTTATAATCAATTGCGTCAATTAAACGACTAGTCTTATTATTTTGATTAAAATATTCATACAGACGTTGAGATAACAACTTTGCATTACCAGTTTGAGAAGCAGAAACAATAGTAATCGTTTGATTATTTTCATTCAATTCATCTGTTTTAAGGGATATTGCATCAGATTTTTGATTTGCAATTTTCCAAAAATAACCTGATAACCAAGCACTTTGAATATTAGTACAAGTACTTTCAAGTTTTTTTAAATGATTTAATTGTTCTGAACTTAATGGAAGTAAAATATCAAACATATTTTGATTTTTCATTATACTAAACATCCAAATTTTATTGCATTAAAAATATAAAATTATCAATAGAATATAATTTATAGAAAATATTAATTTTGTGCTACTCGTCTAATGATAAAATTAAAGTTTTATGTAAAATTATTTTTATAAAATATTTTAAGAAAAAATAAGCCATTAATAAAATTTTATATATTTTCTATTTCCATTAACTTTCTTTTTGCATTTTCTATAACAATATCTGGTAATCCAGATAATGAAGCTACTGATATGCCATAACTTTTTTTTGATACACCATTTTTTATTTTGTATAAAAAAGCTATATGTGAATTACTTTCAACAGCAGTAAAATGAAAATTTTTTACAAATTTTTGTATTAATGCTAATCTTGTTAATTCAAAAAAATGTGTAGACAAAAGTGTCATAGATTTATTTTTATTTATCAAATATCTAGAACATGACCAAGCTAAAGATAGCCCCTCATTAGTTGAAGTTCCTCTTCCTAATTCATCAATTAAAACTAAACTATTAGATGTTGCGTTGTGAAGAATATTGGACATCTCCGTCATTTCCATCATAAAAGTTGAACATCCATTACTTAAATCATCTGCAGAACCAATCCTTGTGAAAATTTTATCAATTAAACCAATAGAAGCATATTTAGCAGGAACAAAACTACCTATCCAGGCCATAATTACAGTAAGAGCAATTTGACGCATATAAGTACTTTTTCCACCCATATTTGGACCTGTTATAATAAGCATTCTTTGTGTCTTCGATAGAATAACAGAGTTATTTATAAATGGCGTTTTTAAAAAACATTCAATAACTGGATGACGATTTTCTAGCAAAGAAATACCATACTTTTTACTCATAATGGGACAAACATAATTTAAAGATATAGCACGTTCAGATAAATTAACTAATACATCTAATTCTGATAACGCTAATGCACTATTCTGTAAATTTTCTAAAAAAGGTTCTATAATATCAAAAATTTCTGCATATAACTTTTTTTCTAAAAATAATGATTGACTTTCTGAATTAGAAACTTTTTCTTCATATTCCTTTAATAAAGGAATAGTATAACGTTCTGTGCTTTTTAATGTTTGAATTCTTACGTAATGCTGTGGGATTAAATGAATATGGCGTTTACTTACTTGAATATAATAACCAATAATTTTATTAAATCTAATTTTAAATGATTCAATCATTAATTTTTTTTTTTCTTGCTGTTCAAAATTTTTAATGTATTCTTTAGAATGTATTTTAATAGATCGAAGATTATCAAGCTGAACATTATATAATGAAGCTATTACGCCTCCATCACGAATAGATACAGATGGTTTTGAAGTAATAGCTTTTTTCAATAAAGATAAAATATCTTTAAAATAACCAATAGACAAACGTATTTTTTTTATATGTTTAAATTTTATTTTTTTTAATATCAAATGCAATTCAGGCAAGATTTCTAATGTAGAACGCATTCGTATAAAATCATGAGGTGAAGCAGTACGTAATGCTAAACGAGAATAAATCCTTTCTAGATCATTCACTTGACGAAGAATTGGTTGTAATGTTTTATAAAACAATTGTAAAATTTCAACGCTTTTATGACGGTTTCTAACTATATTAAAATCTTTTAATGGAGAATTTAACCAACGGTTTAACATTCTACTACCCATAGATGTAACTGTTTTATTTAATATTGAAGACAGAGTATTTTTTTTCCCTCCTAAAATATTTTGAGTAATTTCTAAACTTTTACGTGTGCTGAAATTCATAAAAATATTATCTTTCATGTAGTTATATTTTAACTCACGAATATTAGGTAGAACAGTGATATGCATTAACTTGACATATTGCAACAAACAACCAGCAGAACGTATTATAAAATCGTCTTTTTGTATTCCAAATCCATTTAAACTATAAGTGTTAAATTGCAAATTCAGCAACTTATATGATGTGTCTAAATCAAACTCTAACAATGGACGTTTGCGAATACATTTTCTATTTTCAATTAAAGAAATATCTGAAAAATTTTCTGGATAAAGTATTTCTTTAGGATTTGTACGTTCAATTTCTGAAAGCAAATCACTAGTATGAAAAATTTTAGATACACCAAAAAAACCTAAAGAAATATCCAAAATAGAATATCCAAATTGATTATTCTCTTTCCAAATAGCGGCTATAAAATTATCTTCATTTTCTTCAAGAAATGCTTCATCTGTAATAGTTCCAGGAGTAATTATACGAACTATTTTGCGAGAAATTAATTTGTTTTTATTATTGATCTCTTTTTCTTGATCACATATTGCAACAGATTCACCTAATTTTACTAGTTTTGACAAATAATATTCTGATTTATGGCATGGGACTCCAGCCATTGGTACAATCTTATTATTTGAATACCCTTTTTTTGTTAAAGTGATTTTTAATAATTCAGAAATACGCTTAGCATCCTCATAAAATAACTCATAAAAATCACCCATTTGATAAAAAAGCAACATATCAGGATGCTGTGATTTTAAAGATAAATACTGTTTTATCATTGGAGTATGATTATTGATATCAGTATTAATATTTATTTTTTTTTTCATGATATAAAATTTATATTTCTCTAGTTATATAATCTATAATATTAAAAGATACAAGATATATACATGTAGTATTTTCCATTTATATATTATATCATTTTCAATATCACTTTTATTCTTTTAAATATTAATGATATAAAGCAAATAAAAAAATAAAATTAGGTGATTGAAATGAAAAAAATATTAATTATGTTATGCATTTTTGTCTTGTCTTGCAATGCTTATTCTTGCGAATTTAGAAATGGAAAAGAATATACTACAAAACATAAAACTATATCTAATATTCCTAATATAATAGAATTTTTTTCATTTTTTTGTCCATATTGTTATGAATTTGAAAAAACACATAATACAAGATATTTAATAAAGAATAATATTAAAAAAAATATAAAAACAGAAACATACCATGTTGATTTTTTCGGAGGAAAATTAAGTTCTATTTTAACAAAATCCTGGATAATAGCTCAAAAAATTGGAATTGAAAAAAAAATTGTTTTACCTATTTTTAAAGGTATTCAGGAAACTCATACAATTAATAATATTCATAATATAAAAAAAATATTTAAAAAAGAAGGAGGGATCAGTGAAAATAAATTCAATGATTTCTGGAATAGTTTAACACTGAAAATATTAGTTAAAAAACAAAAAAAAGAAATTAAAAAATTTAATCTAGAAAACGTTCCAACCATGCTCATTAATGGAAAATATGTTATTGATTATTCAAAAATAGAAGAGATTTTTAAAGATGATTTTTCTCAAAAATATATTAAATTAATTCAATTCCTAATAAATAAAAAATAAAATATCTATGAAAAAATAAAAGAGAACACATGAATCAAATAAAGAAAAACCCTGTTATCATAATAGACGGAAGTTTATACCTATATTCATCTTATTATGGATTTCGTGATTTTAATAAAGCTTCAGGAGAACCATTTGGTGCAATATATGGAATATTAAAAATGATAGATAATATTTTGAAAAAATATGAAAAATCAAAAAAAATTATTATCGTATTTGATTCGCCTCAAAAAACATTTAGAACTAAACTATTTAAAGAATACAAAAAAAACCGATCACCTATGCCAAATTCATTATCTATTCAAATTCCACCTCTTTTTGAAATTCTTAAAAAAATTGGTATTAAAATATTGACTATGCCAGGAATAGAAGCAGACGACATTATTGGTAGTTTATCCTATAAATTAGAAAAAAAGGGAGAAAAGATATTAATTATCAGTCATGATAAAGATATGCTACAACTTGTATCACCTAATATTAATATATTCAATAAAAAAGATAATCGTATTATTACACCAGAAGTTATAAAAGAAAGGTATGGTATCAAACCTAAAGAATTTATTGATTTTCTGGCTTTAATAGGAGATGTTTCTGATAATATTCCAGGAGTTCCTAAAATCGGAATTAAAACTGCATTATCTTTATTACATAAATTTTCTAATATTAAAAATATTTATAACAATATTGAAAATATAAAACTTTTACCATTTCGAAATGCCAAGAACATTGCAATTCAACTAAAAGATAATAAAAAACAAGCTTTCCTTTCGTATGAATTAGCAGCAATAAAATTAAATATTCCTATTAATATAAATTCAAAAGAAATAATTTTAAAAAAATATTCTTCTCAAAACACATTTCAAATTTTGAAAAGTTATATTTTTAAAATAAAATAAATAAAAAATTTTATCATAATCAAATCAATAATGTTTTATTTTTTAGAAATTTTTATTTTTTTAAAACAACATAATTCTTATACCAATCATTTAGACTTGATTCTAGTTTTTTAATACCAATCTTTTTATAAGATGAAAACAAGATAATTTCAACAGAATCTAATAAAAAATTTAATTTTTTATATACAGTATTAACTTGAATGTTTTGTTGACTTCTTGTCATTTTGTCACATTTAGTTAATAATACTAAAATAGAAACTTTTTTATGCAAAACTATACTGATTATTTTTTGATCAAGTTTTTTTAATGGATATCTAATATCCATTAAAAACACAAAACCTTTTATTTGATCTCTTTTTTCTAAATAATTATATACTGTTTTTTGCCATTTTTCTCTAACTAATAAAGGTGCTTTAGCATAACCATATCCAGGTAAATCAACTATTCTCAGGCCTGAAATTACTTCAAAAAAATTAATTAATTGAGTTCTGCCAGGAGTTTTACTAAAACGAGCTAATCGTTTTTGGTTAGTCAGTGCATTAATAGCACTAGATTTTCCTGAATTAGAGTAACCAATAAATGCAATTTCAATACCATCTTGAATATCTATGTCAGTTATTTTTGAATAACTTTTTAAAAAACTTGTTTTTTTATAGTCTATTAGGTTCAAAATTTAATCCTGATTATTAAATCTATATGAATTGATTAAGAAAACTTTAATATAAAATTTTCTTATAATTTCTCTAATTATAAAAAAGTACTTTTTAAACATACTTGTAAAATTTAGTATTTAAATACTATCACCTCAAAAATGAATCTTATCTTGTAATTCTATCTAAAACCAGTCAATCATATATCTACTTTATTACTATTTTTTAAAAGGAAAGAAAATGCATCATAATATAAGAAATATTGCTATTATAGCACACGTTGATCATGGAAAAACTACATTACTTGATAAACTGTTACAACAATCAGGAACATTTCAAGAACATGAAGAAAAAACCGAAAGAATTATGGATTCTAATGATTTAGAAAAAGAACGTGGAATCACAATTTTATCTAAAAATACTTCTATAAAATGGAAAAATTATAAAATTAATATAGTAGATACTCCTGGACATGCAGATTTTGGTGGTGAAGTAGAACGTGTAATGTCTATGGTAGACTCTGTACTGTTAGTAGTAGACGCATTAGATGGGCCAATGCCACAAACACGATTCGTAACTAAAAAAGCATTTAAATATGGTTTAAACCCTATAGTTGTTGTTAATAAAATCGATAGAACTAATTCTCGTCCTGATTGGGTAGTAGATCAAGTTTTTGACCTTTTTGTTGACCTCGATGCAAATGATCAGCAACTTGATTTTCCTATTATCTATACATCTGCTGTTCTTGGAACCTCGGGAACAGATTATCTAAAAATGCAAAATAATATGGTTCCATTATATGAATCTATTATTAAATATGCTCCTGCTCCTAATGTTAATCCTGAAAAAAAATTTCAAATGCAAGTCTCGCAACTTGATTATAATAATTATTTAGGAGTGATAGGAGTTGGTCGAATTAAACAAGGATCTATTAAGCCCAATGATCAAGTGACTATTATTGATAGTTTTGGAAAAAATCGCAATGGAAAAGTGAATAAAGTTTTAAATTATTTTGGGTTAAAAAGAATAGAAATAAATGAAGGCAATGCAGGCGATATAATTGCTATTACAGGTCTTAATCAATTAAATATTTCTGATACAATTTGTCACCCAGATAATTTACAAGCTTTACCAATATTAAGTGTAGATGAACCTACAGTAAGTATGTTTTTTTCAGTAAATACATCACCTTTTTCAGGAAAAGAAGGTAAATATATTACATCTCGTCAAATTTTAGAACGATTAAAAAAAGAAACTATGCATAATATTGCTTTACAAATAAAAGAAACAAAAGATACAAATATTTTTTCCGTATCTGGACGAGGTGAATTGCATTTATCTATATTAATTGAAAATATGCGTCGTGAAGGATTTGAATTAGAAGTCTCTCGTCCAAAAATTATTTTTCGCGAAATAGATGGAATCAAAAAAGAACCATTTGAAAATGTAATTTTAGATATTGAAGACCAACACCAAGGAAGTGTTATGCAGTTTATAGGAATAAGAAAAGGTGAATTAAAAAACATGATTATAGATTCAAAAAAAAGAGTACGACTTGAATATATATTATCTAGTAGAGCATTAATTGGTTTTCGTACGGAATTTATGAGCATAACTTCTGGAACAGGACTTTGTTATTCATCCTTTAGTCACTATGACAATCTTCAAAATAATAATATTGGACAAAGAAAAAACGGAGTTTTAATATCTAATAGTACAGGTATGGCAGTTGGTTTTTCTCTATTTAATTTGCAAGAAAGAGGAAAATTATTCATAGGACATGGTGCTCAAGTATATGAAGGACAAATAATAGGACTACACAATCGCTCTAATGATTTAACTGTTAATTGCTTAACTGGAAAAAAATTAACCAACATGAGAGCTTCAGGAACAGATGAAGCAATAGTTTTAACAACAGCTATTAATTTAACATTAGAAGAAGCATTAAGTTTTATTAATGATGACGAACTTGTAGAAGTCACACCACATTCTATACGATTACGTAAATTTTATTTAAAGGAAAATGATAGAAAAAAAGCTAATCGTAATAAGAATATTAATATTAAATAAAAAAAAATTATAAATTAAAAAAGTAAAAATATTTGATACAATCTTTTGAATTATATAATTCTATTTATTCAATAGAATTATATAAAAGCATTTTTTACATTATTTGATATTGTTTAAAATCAGCGCTTTAATAAATTAGAAATCAATAAATTATATTTATTTTTTTGATGAAATAAACATAAATGTTCAGCAGTAATAATTGTTTTTAAATCATTTACTGCCTGTTTAAAATCATCATTAATAATTAGATAATCATATTCTGCATAATGCTGCATTTCATCAACTGCTTTTTCCATTCTATTTGCAATTACTACATCACTATCTTGACCTCTTTCTCTTAATCTTTTATATAATGTATCTTTAGATGGTGGCAATAAAAAAATGCTTTTTGATTCTGGCATTTTGCATTTAATTTGCTTAGCTCCTTGCCAATCAATATCAAGAAAAACATCAATTCCAGAAAATAACATTTTTTCGATAGAATGACGTGAAGTTCCGTAATAATTACTGAAAACTTTTGCATATTCTAAAAAAGATTCCTCTTTAATCATGATTTGAAATTCTTTTTTTGATATAAAATAATAATGTTTTCCATGTAATTCACCAGGTCGTATAATTCGCGTAGTATGAGAAACAGATACTTGAATATTATACAAGGTTTTTAATTCTAATATTCCTTGAATTAAACTTGATTTACCTGTTCCGCTTGGAGCTGAAATAATAAAAAGAATGCCTTGAGACATAATATTTTAAAAGATAGTTTTGGCTGAAATTTTATAAAAAATAAATTTTGTATTTTTTAAAATATATAAATAAAAACATAATTTCTATATCACTATCTAATTTCTTATAAAAAAAATATTTTTAAACCCACATATTCTAAAAAAATTATTTACATCTACAGGTTTACGTAAAACTGCTTGTATATAAATTTCTTTAGATTTAACATAAACTACAGATAATAAAACACCAATTTTACACCATTTATCATTTATCTGAGTTTCAATAAATGAACCTATTTCAGGAGAAATTTTTCCTGTACTTGTAAAAGAAGATAAAAAATACTTGTTTATTTTTTTAAAAAATATCCGCGCTATTGTTTCTTGTCCATAATAACATCCTTTTTCAAAACTGATAGCTTTAAGCTTATCTAAATTAATTGCTTGTGGTGTAAATCTTTGAGAACATATTTTATCAATAATAGGAAATCCTGCTTCAATATCTAATAATAACCATTGTTGGTTATTGTTCAAAAATATATTTTTATTAATTTGTCTTTTTAAATTTAAAAAATCAGAAAAAGATAAGACTAATAAAAATCGTTCTGATGGTTCTGCATACCATAGTATAGTTTTATTATTTTCATGAATTACTGGGCAATTTTTGTCGGGTATTTTAATAAAAAAACTCAATAAAAATGATCTAACATTTAATCCTGTAAATCCTATTAAACAAATATCGTTTAATTCATAAATTTTTATTTTTGAAAAAATAGAATACTTGCGAATTTCTTTAATTTGAACTTTAGAAGTACTTTTTCTCTGAATATAACCATAACCTTTTCGATAATGAAATAAATGCATAACACTTAAGACTTTCCCATTAAAATTACAGTGTGCGCAAAGTGTATGATGAGTCTTAGGTAACAAATTCATATCAATCGTCAATTGACTTTGAAGATATGTTTTACTATCAAAACCTTCTACATAAATTAGAGACCATTCTTCAAGTAAGATCATTGTTGGTGACAATTCATTTGAAGGATAAACAATATTTTGTGATGATATAAATGATGACATTATTCTTATTCCCTAAAATATATTTAATATAAACTCTATCAAATCAAAATAAATTTACCTATTGAATTAAATATATATAATAAAAAATATAATTTTTATATATTTTAAAAGCAACTATAAAAAAAATTTTAAATTTAAATTAAATTAAAAGAAGAACTATAAAATTATGTTAGAAACAAATATGATTACTAATCAAATTAAAATTTTCAAAAAACGTATACAAGATCTTAAGAGGTATCTTTGACTATAATAAAAAAGAATCGCGTCTTTCAGAAATTAATTTAGAATTATCGTTACCTGAAACGTGGGAAAAACAAAAATCCATTAAAAAACTTAATAAAGAAAAATTTTTATTAAGTTCTGTCATTAAAAATATTGATGAAATAGAAAACAAAATAATAGAAGCAATTATTTTTTTAGAATTGGCAATAGAAACAGAAGATCATATAGTACTGAATGACTCTTTTATAGAAATACAAAAAATAGAAAAAAAGATAAAAAAACTTGAATTTTATCGTATGTTTTCAAAAAAAAATGATCACTGTAATTGTTATATTGATATACAATCTGGTTCAGGAGGAACAGAAGCACAAGATTGGTCTAAAATATTACTTAGAATGTATTTAAAATGGGCTGATAGAAAAGGATTTCATACGGAAATTATTCATGAATCTGTTGGAGAGATAGTTGGAATTAAATCCTCTACTATCAAAATCAGCGGAGAATATGCTTTTGGATGGCTAAGAACAGAAACAGGGATACATCGTTTAATTAGAAAAAGTCCTTTTGATTCGAGTAAAAGACGTCATACTTCTTTTAGTTCAGTTTTCATATATCCAGATACAGATGATAAAATTGATATCAACTTTGAAACATCTGATCTAAGAATTGATGTTTATAGAGCATCTGGTGCTGGAGGTCAACATGTGAATAGAACAGAATCAGCTGTTCGAATTACTCATTTACCTACAAATGTTGTTACTCAATGTCAAAATAATCGTTCTCAACATAAAAATAAAGAAGAAGCAATAAAACAAATGAAAGCAAAGCTATATGAAATGCAAATAAGAAAAAGACAAGAAGAAAAACAAAAAATAGAGAATAATAAATCAGATATAACCTGGGGCAATCAAATACGCTCATATATATTAGATAACTCAAAAATAAAAGATCTACGTACTGGTATTGAAACAAACAATGTTCAATCTGTTTTAGATGGTGATATAGATAATTTTATCGAACAAAGTCTAATAATTGGATTGTAAGGGACAAAAATGTTGGAAGTAAAGAAAAATCATAATAATGACAACGATAGTTCTACTAATGAGATAAAAATAAGAGAAAAAAAACTTATTGATATGAAAACAATAGGATTTTCTTTTCCAAATAAATTCAAACGAAATACCACTTCAAAAAAAATCTATCAAACATATGGAATAAAAGATGGTAATGAACTTAAAGTATTAAATATTGAAGTGTCTATTGCCGGTCGTATGATACAAAGACGTATTATGGGAAAAGCTTCTTTTTTCACGCTTCAAGATATGGAAGGAAAAATACAAATCTATATAAAAGAAAAAAATATATTATCTGATATTGATTATACTGATTTTAAAAAATGGGATATTGGAGATATTTTAGGTGTTATTGGAATATTATTTAAAACTAAAACAGGAGAATTATCTGTTTATTGTAAAAATATAAAAATACTTAACAAATCATTAAAACCCTTACCAGATAAATTTCATGGTCTGTCTAATCAAGAATTACGTTATCGAAAAAGATATCTAGATTTAATTAGTAATAACAAATTAAATGATGTTTTTAAAAAGCGTTCTAATATTATAATGGCAATTCGTAATTTTATGACAGAAAATGATTTTTTAGAAGTAGAAACTCCAATGTTACAAAGTATTCCCGGAGGAGCAAATGCTCGTCCTTTTGTTACTTATCACAATGAAATTAATGCTAAAATGTATTTAAGAATAGCTCCTGAATTATACTTAAAAAAATTAATCGTAGGTGGTTTCGAACGTATTTTTGAACTTAATAGAAATTTTCGTAATGAAGGAGTATCTGCCCGACATAATCCAGAATTTACAATGATGGAAGCATATATTGCATATTCTGACTATGAAGACATGATGCAATTAATAGAAAATCTTTTTAAAAATATTACAAAATTACTTTTTAATGACACTAAAGTTTTTTTTCATAAAAACATTTTTGATTTTAGCAAACCATTTCATAGATTAACTATGAAAAATGCCATCCTTCAATTTAATCCAACAATTAAATTATCTGATTTAGAAGATTTCGATAAAATAAAAAAATTTGCAAAATTCATAGGTATAAAAGTAGAAAAAAAATGGGGACGTGGTCAAATTGAAACTGAAATATTTGAAAAAACGGTAGAAAAAAAATTAATTCAACCAACATTTATTACTCAATATCCAGTAGAAGTTTCTCCGTTAGCAAGACGGAATGACATTAATCCAGATACAACTGATAGATTTGAACTTTTTATTGCTGGATATGAAATAGGAAATGGATTTTCAGAACTCAACGATGTAGAGGATCAAAAAAAACGATTTTTAAATCAAATTAAAAAATCAAACAAAGAAGATAATAAAAATATATTTTATGATCACGATTACATAGAAGCATTGACATATGGTTTACCACCAACATCAGGTTTAGGCATTGGAATAGATCGTTTAATTATGATATTAACAAATCAAGTTAGTATTCGTGATGTTATCTTGTTTCCAACACTACGTACTTTTCAAAAATAGTTTTTATCAATTAAAAACTTTTCTTTCGAAAGATAGAAAAAAAATTTTATGAGACATCAAATGCCACAAATTTTAAATAATACTAAAAACAATCTTAATATAAAAACAATTAAAGATCTAATAAAAAAATATCAACCTCCATTTTGGGTTTATGATTCTGATATCATATACAAAAAAATAAAATTATTAAAAAAATTTGATGTTATTAGATTTGCTCAAAAATCTTGTTCAAATATTAATATATTACGATTAATGAAAGATAAAAAAGTAAAAATAGATGCTGTTTCATTAGGTGAAATTGAACGAGCTTTATCATCTGGATTTAAACCTAAAACAAATGAAATAATTTTCACTGCAGATATTTTAGATCAAGAAACTTTATCTAAAGTAGTTGATTTTAAAATACCAGTAAACGCTGGTTCATTAGATATGTTAAAACAATTAGGAAAAGTGTCACCAGGTCATCATGTTTGGTTGAGAATCAATCCGAGATTTGGATATGGACATAGCAAAAAAACTAATACTGGAGGAGAAAATAGCAAACATGGCATTTGGCAACCTAAACTTGCAATACCAATCATAGAAAAATATAAATTAAAATTAATAGGTTTACATATGCATATAGGCTCAGGAGTTAATTATTTACATTTAACAAAAGTTTGCCAATCTATGATTAAACATGTTTTTCAGTTAAAACAAAAAATATCATCTATTTCTGTTGGTGGAGGATTACCTATACCCTATAAATTCAATGATCCAGCCATTGATGTAGAAAAATACTTTATGTTATGGGATCTAGCAAGAAAAAAAATATCTGAATTTTTAGGCGAAAAAATTCAGTTAGAAATTGAACCTGGAAGATTTCTAGTGGCAGAATCAGGTCTTTTAATTTCAAGAGTATGGGCTACAAAAAAAATGGGTAGAAAAAATTTTGTTTTAGTAGATGTTGGATTCAATGATTTAATGAGACCAACTATGTATGGAAGCTATCATCATATATCTGTTATTTCTGGAGATAATAGAAATATCAACGAAAAAGAAATGATTGATACTGTTGTAGCTGGTCCTTTATGTGAATCAGGAGATATTTTTACACAAAAAGAAGGAGGAACTGTTCAAACAAGAAAATTACCTATTATAAAAGTAGGAGATTATTTAATTTTTCATGATACAGGGGCTTATGGTGCTTCAATGTCATCTAATTACAACACAAGACCACTTATTCCAGAAATATTATTAAAAAATAATAATTCTTTTGTAATTCGAAGACGTCAAACAATTGAAGAAATATTAAATTTAGAGAAATAATTTTTTTTTAAAAGGGATATGATCTAAATATATGTACATCTTTTTTCCTAACTTAAATCCTATAATTTTCACTATTGGTCCTATATCTGCTCGTTGGTATGGTTTTATGTATATAATTGGTTTTTTATTTGCAGTATGGTACGGGAAAAAATGTATTATAAAAAATAAAAATGCATGGTATGAAAAAAAAATAAATACATTATTATATTCTGTTTTTTTAGGATCCTGTATTGGAGGAAGAATAGGATATATTATTTTTTATAACTTCCCATATTTTTCTCAAAACATATTATGCATATTTCATATATGGGAAGGAGGAATGTCATTTCATGGGGGATTAATAGGTGCTATAATTGTAATGTTATATTTCTCTTTTAAATATAAAAGAAAAATATTAGAAATATCTGATTTTATAACGCCACTAATACCTTTTGGTTTAGGTGCTGGACGATTAGGGAATTTTATTAACAGTGAATTATGGGGTCGTGTATCACCAAATTTTTCATATGCAATGATTTTTCCTAATTCTTATAGTCGAGACCTAGAGATAGTAAAAAAATACCCTCAGTTACAACCATTATTAGACAAATATGGAGCATTACCGCGCCATCCTTCGCAATTATACGAATTTTTTTTAGAAGGCATTATTCTATTTTTTATAATTTACTTTTTCTCAAAAAAAGATAGACCAATAGGTAGGATCAGCAGTTTATTTTTAATTTTTTATGGAGTGTTTAGAATATTTATAGAGTTTTTTAGAGAACCGGATCCTCAAATAGGGCTATTAAAAAACATAATAACTATGGGACAATTATTATCAATTCCCATGATTATTTCTGGATTAATTATTATGTATCAATCTTTCTATAAAAAATAGATCGTGAGAAATTATGAAACAATATATTAAATTGATCAAAAAAATAATTAAGATTGGAAACAAAAAACAAGATCGCACAGGAACAGGAACTTTATCTATTTTTGGTTATAATATGAAGTTTAATTTAAAACAAGGTTTTCCACTTCTTACAACCAAAAAATGTCATATTCCATCTATTATTCATGAACTTTTATGGTTTTTAAAAGGAGATACTAATATTGATTATCTTAATCAAAATAAAATATCCATTTGGAATAATTGGGCAGATGAACATGGTAATGTTGGTCCGATATACGGAAAACAATGGAGAAGTTGGAATACATTAGAAGGAAATAAAATTGATCAAATAAAAAATATATTAATACAATTAAAAAAAAATCCTGATTCTCGTAGAATATTGGTTTCTAGTTGGAACGTTGGAGATATAGATAAAATGAGATTACCTCCTTGTCATGTTCTATTCCAATTCTATGTTTTTAAAAACACATTAAGTTGTCAACTATACCAACGTTCTTGTGACGTATTTCTCGGACTACCTTTTAATATAGCTAGTTATTCGATACTCATACATATGATAGCACAACAATGTAATTTAAAAGTTGGAGAATTTTTATGGACAGGAGGTGATGTTCACTTGTACAATAATCATCTTGAATTAGCACAAAAACAAATACTTAGAACACCTCGAAAACTTCCAGAATTAATAATTCTTAAAAAACCTCAGTCATTATTTCATTATTCTTTTCAAGATTTTAAAATTATTGGATATCATCCTTATCCTTCTATTAAAGGAAAAATATCTATATAAAAAAAGTTAAAAATAAATATAGAAATAATATTTTTGCAGATTGAAATGGATTAATTTTTATGCATACAAAAAATATATATATAAAAACTTGGGGCTGTCAAATGAATGAATATGATTCATCTATGATAGTTACTTTATTACAGAAAAAAAATAAATATTTATTTACTAAATCAGCAGAAAATGCTGATATTTTAATATTAAATACTTGTTCTATAAGAGAAAAAGCTCAAGAAAAAGTTTTTCATCAACTTGGAAGATGGAAGAAATTAAAAAATAATAACCCACAAGTGATTATTGCCGTAGGAGGTTGTGTTGCAACTCAAGAAGGCAAAGAAATTTTTAAAAGAGCAAATTATGTAGATATCATATTTGGAACTCAAACTTTACACAGATTACCAAACATGATTTCTGAAGTAGAAAAAAAACGTAAATTATCTATTGATATTAGCTTTCCTAAATTAGAAAAATTTAAATATTCTTTAGAACCTAAAAAAAAAGGATATACGGCAGATATTTCTATTATGGAAGGATGTAATAAATATTGTTCATTTTGTGTAGTACCATATACAAGAGGAAATGAAATTAGTCGTCCATGTGATGATGTTTTGTTTGAAATATCAATTTTAGCAAAACAAGGGGTAAGAGAAATTAACTTATTAGGACAAAATGTTAACGCGTATCAAGGTCCGACATTTAATGGAAAAATTTGTTATTTTTCAGAATTAATAAGATTAGTCGCGGAAATAGACGGTATTGATAGAATTCGTTTTACTACTAGTAACCCACTTGAATTTACTGATGATATTATTGAAGTATATCAAGATACACCAAAACTAGCTAGTTTTTTACATCTTCCTGTACAAAGTGGTTCGAATAAAATTCTTAATTTAATGAAGCGATCCTATACAATAGAAGATTACCAGTCTATTGTCAAAAAACTAATTATTGCTAGACCTAATATTCAAATCAGTTCTGATTTTATTGTTGGTTTTCCTGGTGAGTCTGAAATAGATTTTCAACAAACTATGAGCTTTATAAAAAATATTAATTTTGATATGAGTTTTAGTTTCATATACTCTAATAGACCTGGGACACCTGCTTCTCAAATGGAAGATTATCTTGATATAAAAGAAAAAAAAAGACGTTTATATCTTTTACAAAATCTTATAAATATACAAACAATGTTGTGGAGTAGAAAAATGTTCGGAAGTGTACAGTCTATTTTAGTAGAAGGTGTTTCTGATAAAAATATCATGCACCTATATGGACGAACAGAAAACAATAGAATTGTTACTTTTGAAGGTTCTCCTAAAATGATTGGAGAATTTGTTGATGTAAAAATTGAAAAAATACATACTCATTCATTAAAAGGTAAATTATTCTAATAATAATCGAATTAAAATATATGAAAAATATTATTATAAACCTTCAAATTTGTTGTAAAAAAAATCACAATATACCAAAAAAATTACATTTTAAAAAATGGACGCAAAAAGTTTTATATAAAAAAAAAACATTAATATTGTAACAATTCGTATTGTGGATGAATTAGAAATTAAAAAATTAAATTTTATTTAT
The DNA here is from genome assembly GCF_000225445.1 of Buchnera aphidicola str. Ak (Acyrthosiphon kondoi). Taxonomy (NCBI): domain Bacteria; kingdom Pseudomonadati; phylum Pseudomonadota; class Gammaproteobacteria; order Enterobacterales; family Erwiniaceae; genus Buchnera; species Buchnera aphidicola. The sequence goes on from NC_017256.1 coordinate 483,363, forward strand.
AGAAATAAAAACAAACCAACAAATATTTTATCATTTCCTGTTAATAAATTTATTAAAATAAATCACAAATTATTAGGAGATTTAGTATTATGTAAAAATATAATAGAAAAAGAATCTTTAAAATATAATAAATCATTAGAATCACATTGGGCTCATATAACAATACATGGAATACTACATCTATTGGGATATGATCATCAAAATTCTAAAGAAGCAAATATTATGGAAAAAATTGAAAATAAAATAATGCTATCTTTAAATTATAATAAACCATATATCTTAAAAAATTATTAATCTTTTATAAAAGATATTTTAACTAAGACATTTCTACAATAGAATAGTAGAACATATTTTTAAATAGACAATCTAATACTATGAGTGATAAGCATTTACCAAATTGTGGTAAAATAAATAGAAAAGGTTTTTTTTCTATTTTATTAAATCAAATTTTTCATGATGAACCTAAAAATAGAGAAGAACTGTTAGTATTAATTCGTGATTCAGAACAAAATGAACTGATTGATCAAGATACTTGCGATATGTTAGAAGGGGTTATGCATATCGCCAAAAAAAGAATAAAAGAAATCATGATCCCAAGAACACAAATGATAACATTAAAACTAAATTATAATTTAAATAAATGTCTTGATATTATCATTGAGTCTGCACATTCACGTTTTCCAGTTATGAGTAGCGATAATAATTATGTTGAAGGGTTTTTAATTGCTAAAGATTTATTACCATTTATAAAAAATTCAAAAAATATTTTTTGCATCAAAAATATATTACGACCAGCTGTTGTAGTACCAGAAAGTAAATATGTAGATAGAATGTTAAAAGAATTTCGTTCAAAAAGAAATCATATGGCTATAGTTATAGATGAATTTGGAGCTGTTTCAGGTTTAGTAACTATAGAAGATATACTTGAATTAATAGTTGGAGAAATCGAAGATGAATATGATGATGAAGAAACATTAAATATCAGAAAACTACAAAAATGCACATTTTCTATTAGAGCACTTACAGAAATAAAAGAATTTAATGAAACATTTAATACTAATTTTAGTGATGAAGAAGTAGATACTATAGGAGGATTAGTAATGAAAGAGTTTGGTCATTTACCAACTCGAGGAGAAAGTATCAATATTGATGGTTATTCTTTTAAAATTTCTATAGCAGACAGTAGGAAAGTTATACAAATACATGTAACGATTCCAGAAAATAACATACCAGTTCTAATAGAATAATAATAAAACTAATTCTTATATTCAAAAAATAAAAAATATTATATTTATCAAGTATTTCTTTCAGAGAAAAATATGGAAAAAGAATATTCTCCAAAAAAAATAGAAAATTACGTACAAGAGTATTGGAAAAAAAATAAAACTTTTGAAGTTAAAGAAGATTTTAAAAAAGAAAAATATTATTGTCTTCCTATGCTCCCATATCCTTCTGGAAAATTACATATGGGTCATGTTAGAAATTATACTATTAGCGATGTTATTGCTAGATATCAAAGAATGCTAGGAAAAAATGTCTTGCAACCTATGGGATGGGACGCTTTTGGTTTACCTGCTGAAGAAGCAGCTATAAAAAATAAAACAACTCCTTTTTCTTGGACTAAAAAAAATATTCAATACATGAAAAAACAACTGCAATCACTAGGTTTCAGTTATGACTGGAGTCGTGAAATTACTACATGTCATCCAGAATATTATCGTTGGGAACAGTGGTTTTTTACTAAATTACATGAAAAAAAACTAGTCTATAAAAAAAATAGTTTAGTTAATTGGTGTGATTATGATAAAACTGTTTTAGCTAATGAACAAGTTATCAATGGCTGTTGTTGGAGATGTCAGAATAAGATCATAACAAAAAAAATTCCACAGTGGTTTATAAAAATAAGAAATTATGCTGAATCTTTATATCAAGATTTAAAAAAATTAAATCACTGGCCTGAAAACGTAAAAAACATGCAAAAAAATTGGATTGGACGTATAAAAGGATTTCAAATCACCTTAAACGTTTTCAATACTCATCAAACATTAAAAGTGTTTATTAATAGATTAGATCTTATAATGGGTGTTACACATGTTTCAATATCCGCTTGTCATGAATTATCTACAAATATATCGAAAAATAACAAAATAATTAAAAATTTTATAAAAAAATATAAATATATCTCACAAGAAGAATTTAAAAAAGTTAAATATATAGGAATTAATACAGATTTGTTTGTTATACATCCGATTACAGAAAAAAAAATACCAATTTGGATTTCAAATTTTACTATAAAAGAATACGGTACTGATGCAGTACTATCCATTCCTGGACATAATGAAAATGATTGGTATTTTGCAGTTAAAAATAATTTAAAAATTAAATACGTTGTTTCGAATCCTAATCATCCAGAGTCAAATTCTTCTTTTATAGACATAAAAGGAAAATTATTTAATTCTGATGAATTCAATGGATTAAATTTTAAAGATAGTAGTAAAAAAATAAAAAAAATATTGTACCAAAAAAAAATATTAAAAGAAAAAATTAATTATAAATTGCAAGACTGGTGTGTATCAAGACAGCGGTATTGGGGAACACCTATTCCAATGGCAACATTAAAAAACGGAGAAATAGTATCTATACCAGAAAATAATTTGCCTGTAACTTTACCAAAAATTGAAAAAAATCTCGATTTATTTAAAAAACCTATTGATTCTAATTCTAATTGGGCTCAAATTCTTATTAATAGTGAAAGTGCTATTAGAGAAACAGATACTTTTGATACATTTATAGAGTCGTCTTGGTACTATGCAAGATATACTTGTCCAAACTTTAATACAGGCATGATTGATCCAATAGCATCAAAATATTGGTTACCCGTTGATCAATATATTGGTGGAATAGAACATGCGATTATGCACTTAATGTATTTTAGATTTTATCACAAATTACTGCGTGATTTTAAACTAGTTGATTTTGATGAACCTGTAAAAAATTTATTATGTCAAGGAATGGTTCTGTCTGAAGCATTTTATGAAATCGATAGCAACTTTCAGAGAAATTGGTTTCATTCATCATCAGTATTAATTAAACGTAATGCAAAAGGAGAAATCATTAAATCCTGTACTAGAGAAGGAAAAGAATTAGTATATGCAGGAATGATTAAAATGTCTAAATCAAAAAATAATGGAATTGAACCAGAACTAATAATCCAATCTTATGGAGCTGATACAATTCGTTTATTTATCATGTTTTCTGCTCCGGTAGAATCGTCACTAGAATGGAAAGAATCTGGTGTAAAAGGAATATATCGTTTTTTAAAAAAACTTTGGAAACTCATACTCAATTATATCAATATACAAAATACACATCAAAAAATGAACTTTAATTTTTTAAACGATCAACAAAGTGAATTACGCTATAAATTACACAAAACCATTGCTAAAGTTTCTGATGATGTGAGTCGTCGACAAGCATTTAATACGGCTATTTCCTCAATCATGGAGTTAGTTAATCAATTAATAAAAGCTCCTATAAAAGAAGAGCAAGATAAATCTATTATGCGAGAATCTTTAATTTGTATAATTAAAATGCTCTATCCATTTACACCTCATTTTTGTTTTTTTGTCTGGAATTATTTTAATGAAAATATTCCTATTGATAATGAAACATGGCCTGTCTTTCAAAAAGACATTCTATCTAAGAAATATCATCTTATTGTAATTCAAATTAATGGAAAAACACGATGTACGACAAAAATATCAAATGATTTAAATAAAGAAAAAATAGTTTTACATGCACAAAGCCATCCTATTATTAAAAAATATTTGAAAAATATTAATATAAAAAAAATAATACATATTCCAAATAAAATAATAAATTTTGTAATATAAAATTTAAAACATACTGTTACTTATATGAATCATATAAATCCAGATAAACTAAAAAAAAAATTAATGCAGAAATTAAATTATTTTTATATTTTTTTAGGAGATGATCTATTTTTATCAGAAAAAAACCAACGTTTAATATTAAATTTTGCATTTGAAAAAGGATTTTTAGAAAAAGTAATAATTAATATAGAGAAGGATAAAGATTGGGAAAAAATTGTTTTTTTTTACGAAAATAAAAATTTATTTTTCAAAAAAACTACTTTAGTAGTGAATTTTCTTATGAAGAAATTAAATCCAATATTAATAAAAAAAATGCATAGAGTCTATTCATCATTGAATCTAGATATTTTAATAATATTAAAATTTAATCATTTATCTAGTTTTGTTCAAAAAAATAAATTATTAGATAAATTTGAAAATTGTGATATAGTTTCTTGTTTTACACCATATGAATTACATTTTATTCGTTGGCTTAAATATGAAATTCAAGAAAAAAATATAAATATAGAAGAAAAAGCGTTTTTTTTACTATGTAAATATTACGAAGGAGATACTTTATTTATATATAAAATTTTAGATATACTATTAATAACATGGCCTAATACTTTTATCACAACAGAAAAAATAAAAAAAATCATTATTGATTTTTTTGATTTTTATCCAATATATTGGGTTAATTCTATATTTTTAGGTCAAGCAGAAAAAGCCATTTATATATTAAATATTTTTTTTAAAAAACAATACAATCCTCTTTTTTTAATACGTTCCTTGCAAAAAGATTTATTAAAATTAATTTATATTAAACGTGAAAAACAATTAAGTATCCACTTTATTATGAAAAAACATAATATTTGGAGTTCGAGACATAAATTTTTTATAAGTGCTCTTAAAAAAATTAATAATAATAATTTATTAAAAGCAATTAATATTCTTGTACAAATAGAAATAAACATTAAAAAAAATTATAATAATCATGTTTGGAATCAATTACAAAAACTAACTTTAATATTATGCAACTAACATGTATATATAAAATAATAAAAAATGAAAAAGTTATATGGAATTTTCGGTGGGAATTTTGATCCTATTCACTATGGACATATTTATTCCGCTAAAAAGTTAGCAAAAGAAATTAACATAGAAAAAATAATATTTCTACCAAATAATTGTCCTCCTCATCGCGATAAAACTCAAACATCTTTATCAGATAAAATAAATATGATTAAACTTGCTATTAATAATCATTCTTTATTTGAAATAAGTTATTTAGAAACAAAAAAAAATAAATGTTTCTATACTATAGATACACTAAAAAAAATTAGAGAAGAAATAAGTTATTTAAGACCTTTATGTTTTATAATAGGAGAAGATAACTTGCAAAAATTCTATCTCTGGAAAGATTGGAAAAAAATATTATTGTACTCTCACTTGTTGATTTGTCCTAGAAAACATAAAAAAAAAAATAATAATGAATTAGAAAAATGGATTAAATCTCATATTGTATACGATTGTAATTTATTACATCAGAAATCATTTGGTTTGATTTTCTTTTCAAGAATACCTCTTATCAATATTTCTTCTACTAGAATAAGAAAAAATTATTTTATAGGGAAAAGTTCTCATTCACTCTTACCTCCTGTTGTAAATAATTACATTTTGTTTAAAAAATTATACTATAATAATAAATAGTGCTCTTAATTCTTTTATTTTATTTTTTACAACACTCAAATGTAAAATCAATTTGAATATATTCAATTAAAAAAATGAAGAAAAAAAATATTATTTTGAATTTAATTGGACTGAGATGTCCAGAATCAATCATGGTAATAAGAAAAACCATTCGTAATATGAAAAATAATGAAGAAATATTAATTTTATCAGATGATCCTACAACTAAAAGAGATATTCCAAATTTTTGTTATTTCATGGAGCATCAATTGTTAACACATGAAATACAAGTTAAGCCTTACCGATATTTATTAAAAAAAGGATTGTAAATTTTAAAGACTTTATAAAAAATTTCGTATAAAAAAATTTAATATATACACTTCACATTTTAATATACATGATCATTGTATATATAAAAAAATATAGTGTATATATTAAGAAAAATTTTATTGTTCTAATAATAAAAAATACATTATACATCAATTAGTATGTTTAACATTCTTCTTAAAGGTTCTGCAGCACCCCATAATAGTTGATCACCAACAGTAAAAGCAGATAAATATTTTTTACCCATATTTAATTTTCTTAAACGACCTATTGGTATATTTAATGTATTAGTTACGACAGAAGGAGTTAATTTCAATAATGTATCTTCTATATTATTTGGAATAACATTAACCCATTGATTATGATGCTCGATTATCTCTTCAATATTTTCTAAAGAAAGATCTTGTTTTAATTTAATAATAAATGATTGACTGTGACAACGAAGTGAACCTATTCGCACGCATATACCATCAATTAAAACTTGATTTTTATTTCCTAAAATTTTGTTAGTTTCAGCTTGTCCTTTCCATTCTTCTCGACTTTGACCATTACTCATTTCTATATCGATCCAAGGTATTAAGCTACCAGCTAAGGGCACAGAAAAGTTTTCTACAGGGAAATTAAAACTACGAGATATTTGAGTTACTTTCTGTTCAATATTTAATATTGAAAGAGAATTTTTTAACAAATCTTTGGCAACAACGTTATACATCATTCCCATTTGATTCAATAATTCTATGATATGACGAGCTCCTGCACCAGATGCTGCTTGATAAGTAGATACAGAAATCCACTCAATTAATTCTTTTTGAAATAATCCTCCTAAAGACATTAACATTAAACTAACAGTACAATTTCCTCCTACAAAAGTCTTGATTCCTATATCTATAGAATTCTGTATAAAATTATAATTAACTGGATCTAATATAATCACAGAATCACTTTTCATTCGTAAATAAGAAGCTGCATCTATCCAATAGCCTTTCCAACCATTTTTTCTCAATTTTCTATAAATTTTCTTAGTATAAAGACCTCCTTGACATGTAATTATAATATCCATTTCTTTTAATAAATCTATATTATAAGCATCTTCTAAAATATTATATGATATATTATTTATAATAGGAGCATTTTTACCAGCTTGAGATGTTGAAAAAAAAACAGGTTTGATTTTTGAAAAATCATTTTCTTCTTGCATTCGTTTTAATAAAACTGATCCAACTATTCCACGCCAACCGACTAAACCCACAAGTTTCATAATTAATAAATATACGGATAATTCACATTAACAATAATTTTTATCAAATAGATAACAAACGTAGTTAAAGTAAAATTTTCTTCCGTCTCCTGAAAATGATTGGTAAAAGAATATTAATTAATAATTATAAATTTTATATAAGAAAAATATATACTTTTAAAGATATTAAAATTTTTTAATAAAAATATTAAAATAGAAAATTCTATTTTAATTTTTAATATACTATAAAATCATAATTTTATATCAAAAAAAAGTATGGTATACAAATAAGAATATAATTTTAAAAGGATATAATAGATTAAAATGACTGAAATAATCTCTACGACCATATTACTAATTCTAATAATGGATCCTTTAGGCAATCTTCCAATATTCATGACAATATTAAAACATCTAGAAGCAAAACGACGAAGAATTGTAGTTATACGTGAAATGATTATAGCATTAATTGTTATGCTGTTATTCTTATTTGTTGGAGAAAAAATACTTATAATTCTAAATTTAAAAACTGAAACGGTTTCAATATCTGGAGGTATTATTTTATTTTTAATTGCTATTAAAATGATTTTCCCTTCTGAAGATAATAATAACAATGAAGTTTCTTCATATGAAGAGCCGTTTTTAGTGCCCTTAGCTATTCCGTTAGTAGCAGGACCATCTTTACTAGCAACATTAATGTTATTATCACATCAATATTTACATCATATGTTTTATTTAGTAGGGTCCTTATTAATTGCATGGTGTTTTACTGTTATAATATTATTATTATCTGGTTTATTTTTAAAATTGTTTGGTGCAAAAGGTGTTAATGCTTTAGAACGTTTAATGGGTTTAGTTCTAATTATGCTTTCTACTCAAATGTTTCTTGATGGAATTAGAGCATGGTTTAAAAATTAAAATATATTATTTTTTTAAAAACCTGTTATTAACAGAATAACAGGTTAAAACAAGTTTTTTAAAAAAATATAAAAAATAAAATATACGTAAATTACTATAAAAAGGTATTATCATGAGTATAAAAAAGATAACTGAAATAAATATAACAGGAAAAAAAGTTTTAATAAGAAGTGATTTAAATGTTCCTATAGAAAACGGGATTATTCAATCTGATGCTAGAATACTAGCAGCTCTTCCTACTATCGAATTAGCTGTTCAAAAAAAAGCTAAAGTAATTGTTATGTCTCATTTAGGAAGACCGAAAGAAGGATATTATACAAAAAAATATTCTTTATTTCCTATATTTAAATATTTTCAAAATAAATTCAAAAGCACAAAAATACATTTTTCTAATAATTTTTTAGATGACGTTGTAATTAAGCCAGGAGAAATTGCAATTTTAGAAAACACTCGTTTTAATACAGGAGAATTAAATAATAGTGAAATACTATCTAAAAAATATTCTAATCTTTGTGATGTATTTGTAATGGATGCTTTTGGAAGTGCACATAGAATGCAATCCTCTACTTATGGGATTGGAAAATTTGTTAAAATTGCATGTGCTGGGCTTCTTTTAACAAATGAAATCAATGCTTTAAAAAAAGCATTAAAAAAACCAAAACGACCAATGGTAGCTATAGTAGGAGGTGCAAAGGTATCAACTAAATTTAATGTATTACACAAATTATCTAAACTTGCAGATACGATAATAGTAGGTGGGGGTATAGCAAATACTTTTTTAGCTATTGATTACCAAATAGGAAAATCATTGCATGAACCAGATTTTATATTAGAAGCTAAAAAGTTACGCGATAAATATAATATTATTGTACCTATTGATTCTCGTGTTGGAAAAAATTTTTGTAAAAATGAAAAATCTATAATTAAATCTCCTGATAACATTGCAGAAGATGAGGAGATTATGGATTTTGGTGATCAAAGTATCGAAAAAATTGTTGATATTCTAAAAAAATCTCAAACAATTATTTGGAATGGACCAGTTGGAGTATTTGAGTTTCCAAATTTTAGAAAAGGAACTGAAACAATTGCAAAAACAATTGCACATTGTGATGCTTTTTCTATAGCTGGAGGAGGAGATACATTATCTGTTATTGATATGTTTAACATAAAGAATAATATCTCTTATATTTCAACTGGAGGAGGAGCTTTTCTAGAGTTTATAGAAGGGAAAAAATTACCTGCGATAGAAATGTTAGAAGAAAAATTTAAAAAATAAATTAAATAATTAATAGGAAAAAAAATTGAATATTTTAAATGTTATTGAACCTGGTGTTATGAATGGTGATGAAGCACGAATAGTATTCGAATTGGCTAAAAAAAAACAATTTGCAATACCAGCTATAAATTGTATAGGAACCGATTCTATAAATGCTGTTTTAGAAACCGCTGCGAAAGTAAAATCTCCAGTTATCATACAATTTTCACATGGAGGAGCTTCTTTTATTGCCGGTTATAAAAATAATTTTTCAAAAAATCAAGAACAAGCAACGAAAGGATCTATATCTGGTGCTCAACATGTACATTTAATGGCAAAGTACTATAAAATTCCAGTAATACTTCACACTGATCATTGTCCTAAAGAACTATTATCATGGATTGATGAACTATTAGAAGAAGGTAAAAAATATTATAACAATAATAATAGACCTCTTTTTACATCTCATATGATTGATTTATCAAAAGAAAGTTTGCATGAAAATGTTTCTACATGCAAAAAATATTTAAAAAAAATGCATGATATTAACATGATGTTGGAAATAGAATTAGGATGTACAGGAGGAGAAGAAGATGGTATTGACAATACTACGATAGATAAAAAGTTACTTTATACACGACCTCAAGATGTTAATTATGCTTATGAAGAATTAAACAAAATTAGTAAAAATTTTAGCATCGCTGCTTCTTTTGGTAATATACATGGTGTTTATCAACCTGGTAATATTGATCTTCGACCTATTATTTTAAAAAATTCACAAGATTTTGTGAGTTCTAAACACAATTTAGAAAAAAATCCATTAAATTTAGTATTTCATGGAGGTTCAGGTTCACATTTGAAAGAAATTCAGGAATCAATTGAATATGGAATCGTTAAAATGAATATTGATACTGATATACAATGGGCTGCATGGAATGGTGTTTTAAATTTTTATAAAAAAAACAAAGAATTTTTACAAAATCAATTAGGAAATAAAAGCGATCAAAATAAACCTAATAAAAAATACTATGATCCAAGATCATGGATAAGAAAATCACAAGAATCTATGTCAACTAGATTAGAAAAATCATTTAAAGAACTAAATGCTTTTAATATTTTATAACAATTTTTAATTTTATTCCGGGGAATAAATAAAAATATTCTCCGAAGAGTAGATTTATTAAAAGATATGCTTGTATTAAAAAAATAGTAATAAATAATTATAAAATTTTTAGTCACTAATAGTTAAAATATACAGAGATCATAATGGATGAATTAAATGTAGTAAATGATATTAATCATGCAGGAAATTGGTTGATACGTAATCAAGAATTACTGCTGGGATATATGGTAAATCTAACATCTGCTATTATTATTTTAATAGCCGGAATGTTTATATCTAAAATTATATCAAATGGAGTCAATCAAGTATTAATTACTCGTAATATTGATGCTACTATTGCTGGTTTTCTTTCTGCATTAATGCGATATATTATTATTACTTTTACATTGATTGCTGCATTAGGTCGAATTGGAGTACAAACGACATCAGTCATTGCTATATTAGGAGCTGCTGGTATGGCAATTGGTTTAGCTTTACAAGGATCTTTATCTAATTTTGCAGCTGGTGTATTATTAGTTACTCTTAGACCATTAAAAACTGGAGAATATGTTAATTTAGGAAATGTTTCAGGAACTGTATTAAATATTCATATTTTTTATACGACACTCCGTACTTTAGACGGAAAAATTGTAGTAGTACCTAATAATAAAATTATCTCCGGTAACATTATTAATTATTCACGAGAACCTGCACGCCGTAATGAATTTATTATAAGTGTATCATATGATAGTGATATTGATTTAGTAATAAAAGTATTACGCACAGTAATAGAAAAAGAAGATAGAGTAATTAAAGACAAAGATGTTATTGTTGGTCTTAGTGAATTAGCTCCATCTTCTTTAAATTTTATAGTTCGTTGTTGGAGTAAAAATCATGATTTAAATTCAGTATATTGGGATTTAATGGCTAAATTTAAAAAAGAATTAGATAAAAACAATATCAATATTCCTTACCCTCAACTAGATATAAATCTCTATAAAAAAGATCAAAAATGAAATTTAATAAAAAAAACCTTTTATTGTATTCTAAAAAAAAATTAGGTCACCATGTTTATAGTATATAAATCAAATTCACTAAATAGATTATTATTAAAAGCGTATCATATTATCCAAAAAAAACCTCTGTCTAATATTTTCGAAAAAGAGATTTTTGTTCATGACAACAAGATACTTTTTCAATATTTAAATATATTTTTTGCCGAAAAAACAGGAATTTCTGCTAATTTTAAATTATATCATCCTAATTATTTTATATGGAAATTATTTAAAATAATACTATCTAAAAAAAAATTAAAAAATACATTTACTCATGCTATGATAGCTTGGGAAATTATGAAGATTCTAGATAATAAAAATTTTCTAGAATATTATAATGAAAAATTAGACAACATACAAAAATTTAAATTTTCATTTTTAATGGCAAATATATTCGAACAATATATTGTTTATCGTCCTAATTGGATTAATGAATGGGAAAAAGAACAAAATATATCAATTACTGATCCAATGGCAAAATGGCAAAAAAAATTATGGATGAAAATAACATCTAATATAAAAAAAATATATCCATTTAGCTGTCATTTTGCAAAATTATTTTATAGTATACAAGCATTAATTCAAGAAAAAAAAATAAAAAAAAAATATTTACCGAATCGCTGTTTTATTATTTCTGATTTGACATTGAATCCTTCTTATATCAAAATTCTTAAAAAAATAAGCACATATATTAATATTTATTTTTTATACATTACACCGTGCAAAAATAATATATTCTATTTAATTAAGGATAATAAAGTTTCTTTACATGAAAAAATAGAAAAAAAAAATATGTTTCATAATTCATTAATAATGTTATGGATACAATATGAAAAAATTTATTCTTTATATATTATACAATCGAAAAAAATTAAAAAAATAAATTGTTTTAAAAAAAATAAAAATGATAATTTATTAAATAATATTAAAAACGATTTTTTAGAAGGTAACAAATTAAAAAAAAAAGATTATTAAAACCAACAGACAATTCAATTTCTATAAATATTTGTTTTAATAAAAAAAATGAAATTGAAATACTACATAAAAAATTATTAGTATTTTTTTCTGAAAATTCATCTATAAAACCTGGAGATGTAGTTGTTACATCTTTTTCACTTGAAAGTTATATTTCATATATTGATTCAATCTTTACATCATTAGACAATAAACAACAAATTCCTTTTTTTATCTCTAAAAAATTTTCTAAAAAGACAGAAATAATATTCTCTTCTTTTAAAAAAATACTAAATTTATCTAATAGTCGTTTTGAAAATGAAGAAATACTAGAATTACTAGATGTTCCTGAAATAGCAAATAAATTTAATTTTTTAGAAGAAGAAATAAAAATTTTATATCATTGGGTAGAAGAAGCAAATATTCGATGGGCCATTGATTCTAGACATAAAGATTATTTATCTTTTCCTGAAAACAAAGAAAATACTTGGTTTTACGGTATAGAAAAATTACTCCTTAGTTATGCAATGAATGATACGGAAACAATTTGGAATAATATTTTATCATGTAGTTTAATTAATGGTTCTAGAGCAGAATTAATAGGAAAATTAATTATATTTATAAAGGTACTTAAAAAATGGCAAAATAAATTGTCAAAATCGCAAAATCTTACATATTGGCGTTCATTATCTAAAAACTTAATTAATGATTTCTTTTATTATAATAAAAAAACGGAACAATCTATTCATATGATTCACAGATATTGGATAGAAATGATTGATGATGGTTTATCATCTAACTATTCAAATAAAATCTCGATCAATATACTAAAAAAAAATTTTTTCTATAAATATTATCATACTGATAATCAAATGTTTTTTCCTGGGGTAGTAAATTTTTGTCATCCTGCTTCTATATGTTATATTCCATTTAAAATAATATGTATTATTGGATTTGATCATCTAAGTATTCCAAAAATTAATCATTTAGATAATTTTAATTTATTAAAAAAATATCCATTAATCGAAGATATTGATATATATCAAAAATATTGTTACTTATTTATTCAAAGCATATCCTGTGCTGAAAAATATTTTTATATCAGTTATGTTGGATATTCTCTTAAAGATGAAAGTAAAATATATCCTTCTGTTTTAGTCGATCAATTATTAAATTATATAGCGTTTAATTTTTATCTTATAGGCGATAAAAATTTAACTTTAAAAGATAATACTAAAAAATTAATTAAACATCTATGCAAAAAATATAAAAAACAATATTTTTATGAAAAAAAAAATATAAATTATCTTACTAAAGAAAATTTCAATAAGATATTTAAATATCCAGAAAAAAACATTTATGAAAAAGATCTATTAAATAAAAATAATTTCAACAAAATTAATATAAAAGATTTAATAGATTTCTGGAAAAATCCAATACGATATTTTTTTAATTTTAGCTTAAACATAAAAATAAATATAAAAAAACAAATACTTAATACAACAGAACCCTTTTTAGTAGATCAATTAGAAGCTTTTAAAATCAAAAATATTTTGTTAAACAAAATTATAAATAATCAAAATACAATTAAATTATTTCAATATTATATTCTTTCTGGAAAATTACCTTATCATTTTTTTGGAAAAATTTTTTGGGATCAAAATATTAAAGAAATAACATTAATTGCAAAAGAAGTCATGAAATATAGAGTTTTAACACACGAAAAAAAAATTAATTTAAACATAGAAAAATATCAAATTAATGGAATATTATATGAAATACAAAAAATAGGATTACTGCGTTGGAAAATAAATAGAATAAATTATAGTGATCGTATTTCTTTATGGTTAGAACACTTAATTTACTCGGCATCAGGCGGTGATGGAGAAAGTATAATAATAGGTTATAAAAATCAAAATTGGTCTTTTTCCTCTTTGAGACCTGATATAGCATATAATTATCTTTTAAAATATATTAAAGGATATATCAAGGGTATAAGACAACCTTTATTATTAACAAAATCAGGTGCATCTTGGCTTGATCAAGTCTATGACATAAAAAATAATTCAATCAAAAACGATGATCATACAAAAAGAAAAGGATATAAAAAATTATTAGAAACTTGGATGGGAAACAGTTATGTTGAAGGAGAAAAAGAAAATTGTTACATTAAAAATATATTTAAAGAATTAAGTACAAACGATATAAAAAAAATTTGCGAAACAGCTAAAAAATGGTTAACTCCAATATTAAAAAATAAAAAAATAAAGAAATAATATGAATATTACCAATAAAAAAGAAAAACTTAATATATTTAAAATATTTATTAATGGAATAAATTTAATAGAAGCTTCTGCAGGAACAGGAAAAACTTTTACGATTGTACTATTATATTTACGTTTATTATTAGGTATAGAAAAAAAAAAAATACACACAAGAAAATTTTTAGTACATGAAATACTAGTAGTAACTTTTACTAATTCAGCAAAAGAAGAATTATATATACGTATTAAAGAGGGTATTGAAAATTTATATTTAACTTGTATCAATAAAAAAAATATAAATTTTTCTTTTGATTTTTTTTTAAAAGAAATAAAAGATATCGATGAAGCTATTTATATTTTAAAAAAAGCACAAAATGATATAAATAACTCTTCTATTTATACAATACATAGTTTTTGTCAACATATATTACAATTACATACCTTACATTTAAATTTTTCTTTTGAAGATAAAATTATTGAAAATGAAGACCATTTGTATCTACAAGCTACACAAGATTTTTGGAGACGCTCTTTTTACAATTTACCAGAAAATATTATTAATATTATTTATAAAGATTATAAAAATCCAGATTCTCTATTAAAAAAAATAAAACCATTTTTTCATATGCAGTCAATAAATTTTAATAAAAAAATTTTAAACAATAAAAAATTAATTATATATCATCAAAGAAATATACAAAAAATTATTTTTTTTAAAGAAAAATGGTTAATTTATAACCAAATAATACTAAAAGAAATTAATATTTTAAAAATAAATAAAAAAATATACAATAATTTTAATCTTTCTAAATGGATTAATAATATTACAATATGGGCAAAATCTGAAACTGAAGATTATACAATACCTGTTCAATTAAAATATTTTTCAAAAAAAAATATAAAAAAAAATACAATCAATAATGCTTGTTCAAAGTATATTATTTTTGAAGAAATTGAGAAAATATTAAAAGAAAATTTTTCATTAAAAAATATTATTATAATCTATGCTATAAAAAAAATTAATAAATTTTTACTAAAAGAGAAGAAAAAAAAATCATTAATAGGATTTAATGATTTATTAAGTATTCTTTTAAAAACTATAAAAAAAGAAAAAAACCTAAGAAACTTAATAAGAAAAAAATATCCAGTAGCATTTATTGATGAATTTCAAGATACTGATATTCAACAATATAAAATATTTAATCTTTTATATAAAAAAAGCGAAAAAACGGCATTATTTCTTATCGGTGACCCAAAACAAGCAATATATAGTTTTAGAGGTGCTGATATTTTTTCTTATTTATATGCAAAATCTAAAATAAAAAAATACTATTATCTTGATACTAATTGGCGTTCTTCAATAAATATGTGTAGAAGTGTTAACTTTTTATTTTCTCAATATAGCAATCCATTTATTCTTAAAGATATTCCATTTATACCTATAAAACCTTCTTCTGAAAATTCACATATGAATTTTACAATTAATGGGATCTCTCAAATTCCGATGACTTTTTTTTTTCAAGAAAAAAAAGAAGTAGATATGGAAGATTACCAGGTTTGGATTTCAAAACAGTGCGCTAATGAAATTAGTTGTTGGTTAAATTACGCAAACAAAGGACAAGCTAAAATTACAATTAAAAATAGAGAAAAAAATCTCACAGCTAGCGATATTGCTATATTAGTTAGAAACAAAAAAGAAGCTGGTTATATTCAAAAAGAGCTAGAAACACTTAAGATAAGTTCAATATATTCATCTAATAAAAATAGTGTATTTCAAACTTTTGATGCTCAAGAATTACTATTAATACTAGAATCTATTTTAGAACCCGACAATGAACAATCTTTAAGAAAATCAATTTCTACACATATTTTCCAAAAATTATTAGATATAGTGAAAAAAAAATCAATAAAAAAAAGTTTATATTTTATAATGGAAAAATTATATGAATATTATGATATATGGGAAAAGGTAGGTATTTTCCATATGATTAAAGCTATAATATTAGAATATCAAATAAATTCTAATGCTATAGAAATAAATCAGAATTATATAAAAAATTTAAATTTTCTACATATAGCAGAATTATTACAAGAACAATTTCAATTTCTTTATAAAAAAACATCTTTAATTCGTTGGTTTCAAAAAAAGATTTTACAAAAAACACAGCCTTTATATAATGAATATATTAGATATATTAATGAATCTCAATCAGTTAAAATTATTACTATACATAAATCAAAAGGATTAGAATATCCGATAGTTTGGATACCTTTTGGAATAGATTTTAAAAAATCAACATTATCTATTTATCATAATCAAAAAAACTTCAAAATTTTTTTTGATATAATGCAAAGTAATGAAAATATAAAAATGGCAGATAAAGAAAGATTAGCAGAAGATATACGGTTTTTATATGTTGCACTTACAAGATCAATTCTGCATTGTAGTATCGGAATAGCATGTTTAACAAAAAAAATAAAAAAAAATACAAATAATAATAGTGCTGTTCATAAAAGTGGTTTAGGATATACTATACAGTGTGGAAAGCCTATGAATTATGAAAATTTATTTAATCAATTAAAAAAATTAAGTACAAATAATCTTATAGAAGTAAAAAATAATATAGATAATTTTAAATTATTCATACCTGAACAAACAATATATTTAATACGTCAAAATAATTATTTAAATGAAAATATTAAAAATATTTGGAATATAACAAGCTTTACTCAATTAAATAAAGAAAACCAATTATTAACAAAAAGAAATGAAGAAAAAATCATCTCAAAAGATTTTTCAATAAAAATTATAAAAAAAAACAATAAATCTTTAACAATACATAATTTTCCGAAAGGAAAAAATACTGGTTTGATGATTCATTATATATTAAAACATCTAAATGTCTTAAATAAGAAAAATTATAATTGGTTTTCTGAA
The DNA here is from genome assembly GCF_000225445.1 of Buchnera aphidicola str. Ak (Acyrthosiphon kondoi). Lineage (NCBI taxonomy): Bacteria > Pseudomonadati > Pseudomonadota > Gammaproteobacteria > Enterobacterales > Erwiniaceae > Buchnera > Buchnera aphidicola. Next base: position 500,974 of record NC_017256.1, read on the forward strand.
ATTTTAGAAAAATATAACATTTCTCTAAAATGGACTTCTGTATTAATTTCTTGGGTAAAAAATATCATCAATACTCCATTCTATAAAAAAAATATTATTTTATCAGAAATAAATGAAAAAAAATGTATAAAAGAATTAGAATTTTTTTTTCCTATAAAAAATATACTATATAGCACAGAATTAAACAAAATTATTCAGTCTATAGATCCTATATCTACTATCTCTCCAAAATTATTATTCAATCCAGTAAAAGGAATATTAAAAGGATTTATTGATTTAGTTTTTATTTGGGAAAAAAAATATTATATATTAGATTATAAATCCAATTGGTTGGGAAAAAATAATAGTTTTTATTCTAACATGTATATAAAAAAAGAAATCATTAAAAAAAGATATGATTTGCAATATCAAATATATACTATAGCCATACATAAATATTTACAAAAAAAAATAAAAAAATACAATTATAAAGACAATTTTGGAGGTATTTTTTATATTTTTTTACGTGCTATGGATCATAATAAAAAAAATAATGGAATTTTTTATACTATTCCAGATTATTCACTAATAGAAAAAACAATACACTTAATTTCGTAAAAAAATATGATTATATTATTAAAAAAAGCTGTAAAATTAAAGATTATACGTCCAATTGATTTTTATTTTTCTCAGTTTGTAGCCCAAAAGAACACCATTGTTATGTTAGTTGCTGCTTGTGTAAGTTATGAAAACAATAAAGGACACATTTTTCTACCAATTAAATATTTTGAAAAAAATTGTTTTTTTTCAAGTTCGAATGAAAATTTTATAAAAAAAATATTAATAATTCTTAAAAAAAAAATAAATTGGTCTGTTGAGTTATTGAAACACGCATCTATTAGTAACGGATCTATCCCTACACCTTTAGTCTTATACGAGAAAAAAATATACCTGTATAAAATGTGGAAATCTGAAAATAATATTTTTAACCATTTGTATATAAAAAACAAAAAAAATAAAATTAATTTCATAAAATGTTCTAAAATATTAGATAATTTATTTTCTGATAAAACTATTAATTTTCAAAAAATAGCAGTAGCGCTAACTTTAATAAATTCTATAACTTTTATTCTTGGTGGTCCTGGAACCGGAAAAACAACTACTATATTAAAAATAATCATTGCATTAATTAAAAGTTCAAAAACAGAGATTAAAATTCAATTATCTGCACCAACAGGGAAAGCAACGACACGTTTAAATCAAATAATAAACAATAATATTTTTGATCTTTATTTATCTGAAAAAGAAAAACGTTCACTTCCATCAAGAGCTACAACTATACATCAACTATTAGGAATTCAAAAAATATCACAAAATAGCTTTTTTAATAAAAATAATTTATTAAATTTAGATGTTTTAATTATTGATGAAATCTCAATGGTAGATATTTTAATGATGGAAAAAATATTATTTTCAGTTTCAAAATATACTAAATTAATTTTTATAGGAGATCACAATCAATTATGCCCAATAGAATCAGGTTCGATTCTAAGAAAAATTTGTAATTACAACTATAATAGATATAGTTTGAAAACTATAATGAATATTGAAAAACTTACGCAGTATAAACTATTAAAAAAAATAAATAAAAAAACAACAACATTTATCAGTAATAGTATATGTATTTTAAAAAAAAACTATAGATTTGAAAAAAATTCAGGAATTTATTTTTTATCAAATGCTATTTGTCATAAAAAAACAAAAATTATTGAAAGTCTATTTAATAATTTAATAGAAAATGTTTTTTTTTACGAAACGAATTCTATTCAAAAATATAAAAAAATGATTACAAGAATAGTTTCAAACTATCAATTTTTTTGGGAAAAAATATATAAAAAAGCAACAATCAAAGAAATTATAGAATCTTTTCAAGATTATCAAGTGTTATGTGTATTACATGATGGTTTATTTGGTGTAAATATTTTAAATAAAAAGTTAGAAGAAAATATGTATCAAAAAAATATGATTAAATATTTCTATATTAATGGAGAACAATGGTATGTAGGAAAACCCGTAATGATTACTGATAATAACAAATATTTAGATGTGTTTAATGGAAATATAGGCATTACAAATATTAATAAAAACGGTGTTTTACAAGTATCTTTCTTGAAAGAAAACAATATAATTAATAACATTCCTGTAAAAATTTTAAGAAATTATAAAACTGCTTGGGCTATTACTGTTCATAAAGCACAAGGTTCAGAATTTATGCATACAGCTTTAATATTACCAGATTTTAATTCACATGTTTTAAATAAAGATATTTTATATACTGGTATAACAAGATCTCGAAAAATATTGAGTATTTTTTCAGATAAAGAAATATTTATAAAAACTGCTTTAAAAAATACAGATTAAAAATAGTTTTATGGTAATAATTTATTTTATAAAATATTTATAGATATTTAAATTACATCAATCATCAAAATTTTTGAACCGCGCTGATAATTGTACATTTTCTTTTTACTTTCAGGTAACATTTCAATGTCGACTAAGACAAAACCTCTTTCTTGAAACCAATGAATACTCTGGGTTGTTAATACAAAAATCTTTTTTAAATACATTTCTTTAGCATGTATTTTGATTGTTTTTAATAGTAAATCACCACGAGAAGAATTTCGATAATCAGGATGAACAGCTAGACACGCCATTTCTCCTATTTTTTCTTTTAAAAAAGGATATAGCGCTACGCAAGCAATAGTTAAATTATCGTGTTCAATAATAGTAAATTTATCTACTTCTATTTCTAATTGCTCTCTTGATCTACGAACTAAAATACCCTTATTTTCTAAAGGACGAATTAATTCCAGTATCCCTCCGATATCATTAATACTGGCTCGTCTTATTTTTTCCGCTGATTCCATAACCATCTGAGTACCAATACCATCACGAGAAAATAATTCTTGCAATAGTGCTCCGCTCTTATGATAGCTAATTAAATGACTACGATTAACACCACTTTTACAAGTTTTTATTGCTCCTCTTAAAAAACGAACTGTTGGAGAAATATAATCACCTGTTCTTTCTAACTTTATAATTGTATTTCTTATATCATTAGGTAACAATTCGGAAATAATTTTACCTTTACAATTTATAACACCTTGATTACTACAAAAACCTATCATTTTTTCTGCTTTTAGTTTGATACTCACTTGAGTTGCTATTTCTTCAGAAGTCAAATTAAAACTTTCGCCTGTCACTGAAACAGCAACTGGACCAATCAAAACTATAGCTCCATTTTTTAATTGACAATCAATCGCATTTTTATCAATTCTTCTGATTCGACCGCTATGACAATAGTCTATACCATCATCTACTCCTAATGGTTGAGCAATAATGAAATTACCACTCACTACATTAATATTTGCTCCTTGCAGAGGAGTATTAGTTAAACTCATTGACAAACGTGCTGTAATGTCAAGTTGCAATCTGCCTGCTGCTTGTTTTACTTGTTCTAAAGATTCTAAATCAGTAATACGTATATATTTATGGTAAATAATTTTAATATTTTTTTCTGTTAGACTAGCATTAATTTGCGGACAAGCACCGTACACAACTACTAAACGAATACCTAAACTATGTAATAAACCTATATCGTTAATAATACCGGAAAAATTTCCATATTTAATAGCTTCACCGCCTAACATTATCACAAATGTTTTACCCCGATGAGCATTAATGTAAGGAACGCTGTGACGAAAACCCTGAACTAATTCAGTATTACGTTCTTTCATAACAATCCTCTTGCATTTTTACTGCAACCTATATATTATTTTTTATTAATATAATTTTTCTTATCTCGGACAAGATTAAGATGTTAGAAAGTTTTTTTGAAAAAAATGGGGTTAAATTAAATTTTTTAGTGTAATTTTATTATAATTTATTGGTTGCGGGGGCTGGATTTGAACCAACGACCTTCGGGTTATGAGCCCGACGAGCTACCAAACTGCTCCACCCCGCGTCTGTATTAAAATATATTATACACTTTTATAAAAAAATTGCAATAATTTTTATGTATTAAATAATTATTTAAAATAATCTCACAAATCAATAAAATTTAACATAAAAAATGAAAAAAATAACAATAATACTCTTTATTTTATTCCTTTCGCCTATAACATCATATGCACATATACTCATTAATCAAGGACAACAATACGAAAAAAAACTAATACAAAATTTCACAAAAACAAAAAAAATAAATATTTCAAAAAAAATAACTAATTCACAATTACTTCTGATACAAATAGAAAAAATAAAAAAATCTTCTCCATCTTTATATTTAAAAAATAAATCTCTTTACCAGAAAATTGAAAATTGGTTAAAAAATAACTCTAATATTAATGAAATAAATCAATTTGGAATTGATTTATTTCAAATGAAAGGAACAGATAACTATGGCAATGTTAAAATAAGTGGATATTATACTCCGATAGTACAAGCCAGTAAAATTAAAACAGATAACTTTAAATATCCAATATATTCTATGCCTTATCATCTGAATAAAAATGAACCTTTACCAAAAAGAAAAGATATATATAATGGAATTTTAGATAAAAAATATATTTTAGCTTATAGTAATTCTTTAATAGATAATTTCATTATGGAGATTCAAGGAAGTGGATTTATAGATTATGGAAATAATAAAAAATTAATTTTTTTCAGTTATGCAGGGAAAAATGGATGGCCCTATAAAGCAATTGGACAAATTTTAATAAATCGTGGTGACATACAAAAAAAAAATATGTCGATGCAATCCATTAAGAACTGGTTTAAAAAACACACTAAAAAAGAAATACAAGATTTATTAGAAGAAAATGAATCTTTTGTATTCTTTAAAGAAACAGAAAAAAAAGAAGTATTTGGTGCAAGTAGAGTTCCATTAATAGCGCAAACATCAGTAGCAGCAGATAATTCTATAATAAAAAAAGGAAGCGTGATTTTATTAAAAATGCCATTGCTTGATCAAAATGGTTTATTTATAAATAAATATGAAATGCGTCTAGTAATTGCACTAGATGTAGGAGGTGCAATCAAAGGTCAACATTTTGATATTTACCAAGGAATCGGCAAAAAAGCTGCTATATTAGCAGGTTTTTATAATCACTACGGATATGCTTGGGTTTTAAACAATAAATAATTAACTATCTTGATTTTAATAATGAGTAAAAATATGAATATAATTCAATCAGGAATTAGAGCTAAAAACGCATCTATTGCTATAATCATTGCTCGATTTAATCAGTTTATCAACAATAATTTATTATTAGGAGCATTAGATACTTTACAAAGAATAGGAGAAGTCAATAAAGAAAATATTCTAAAGGTATATGTGCCAGGAACATACGAAATACCGACTGTTGCAAGTCATATCGCACATTCTGGTAAATATGATGCTATCATTGCTATAGGAACAATTATAAAAGGAAATACTGATCATTTTAAATATATTGCTAGTGATACTAGCAGTAGTCTTTCTAGAATTAGTACTCAATATTTTTTACCCATCACATTAGGCATATTAACAACAAAAAATATTGAGCAATCTATTGAAAGATCTGGAACAAAAATGGGGAATAAAGGTTCTGAAGCTGCTTTAGCTGCATTAGAAATGATTAATATTATGAAAAATTTAAAAAAAGTATTATAATATTAAATATTTTTTATTCAATATCTATTTTGAAATTTAACTATAAATAATGAAATATACTGAATTTGAAATTATCTCACGATATTTTCAACGTAATCAAAAAAAAGATTGTAATGAAATTAAAGGAATTGGAGATGATAGTGCTTTAATAAAAATACCCAAAAATAATGTTCTAGCAATTAGCACCGATACATTAGTTGAAGGAACTCATTTTTTAAAAGATATATCTCCTGAAGATTTAGCATACAAAACAATAGCAGTTAATCTTAGTGATCTTGCTGCAATGGGTGCCAATCCTAAATGGACTACATTATCTATTACAATGCCTAAATCTGACAGTTTATGGCTAGCAAAATTTAGCAATAGTTTTTTTGATATGTTAAATAAATATAGTGTAAAATTAATTGGTGGTGATACAAACTGTGGCCCGTTGAGTATAACCTTAAGTATTTATGGATTATTAAAAAAAAATACTGCTTTACTAAGAAGCAATGCTAATGTAGGAGATTTAATTTATGTAACAGGAACTCTTGGAGCAAGTGCTGCTGGTTTATTTTTACTTAAAAAAAAAATTTTCATAAAAAACGCTAATGTGCGAAACTATTTAATTAAAAAACACCTAAATCCTGTTCCTAGAGTTTTTGAAGGAATCGCTCTTAGAAAAATTGCTAATGCAGCTATTGATATATCAGATGGATTAATTTCTGATTTAAGTCATATATTAAATAATAGTCAGTGCGGAGCAAATATTAATTTAAACATGCTACCTATTTCAAAAGTTTTAATTAATAATTTTCAACATCAATATTGCTTAGATTGGGCATTGAACATAGGAGAAGATTATGAATTATGTTTTACTGTATCAAGAAAAAATATAAAAAAAATGGATTTAATTAAAAAAAAATTTTTAGTTAATTTTACATGTATTGGATATGTCACACCAATCGAACAAGGTTTTAACTTTTTTTATAATAAAAAGAAAATTATTTTAAATAAAAACGGTTTTGATCATTTTAATTAAAAAATTTTATAAAAAATAAAAAAATATGTTGGTTAAATATGAATGATATATTTTATATGAAAAGAGCAATAGAACTTAGTAAATTAGGTGAATTTACTACAGCACCCAATCCTAATGTAGGATGTGTAATTGTAAAAAATAACATCATTGTTGGTGAGGGATGGCATAAACAACCAGGAACAAATCATGCAGAAATTAACGCATTAATCATGGCTGGAGAAAAAGCAAAAGGAGCCACAGCTTATATAACACTAGAACCATGTAATTATTTTGGAAAAACACCACCATGCTGTAATGCACTTATTGCAGCCGGAATCAATCATGTTGTTATTTCTAATATAGACCCTAATCCTAAAGTTTCTGGTAATGGTATTTTATACTTAAAACAAAACGGTCTTTCTGTAGAAATAGGTTTATTATCAAAAGAGTCTAAAAAATGTAATAAAGGATTTTTTAAAAGAATGAAGACTGGTTTACCATGAATACAACTAAAACTAGCTATGTCCATAGATGGAAAAATTGCTATGAAAAACGGTGCTAGCAAATGGATTACGTCAAAATACGCACGTCAAGATGTTCAAAAATTTCGGGCAAAAAGTTCAGTTATTCTTAGCAGCAGTTCTACTATTTTAAATGACAATCCTTTGTTAAATGTACGTTTACAAGAATTTGATAAAAAAACACTATCTATTTTCCCTCAAAAAATATTTCAACATCCAATAAGAGTAATTATAGACAGTAAAAATCGTGTTCAACCATCACATAATATTATTAAAACTGAAGGAAAAATCTGGTTAATACGATTAAAATCTGATAAAAAAATGTGGCCTGGAAACATAGCACAAATTATAGAAAAAGAACACAATAAAAAAATTGATATATTTTCTCTTTTAAAATTTTTAGGACGATCAGAAATTAATAATGTTTGGATAGAAGCAGGAAGCACTTTATCAGGATTTTTATTAAATGCGCATTTGATAGATGAATTAATTATATATATGGCACCGAAAATACTGGGACATGAAGCAAAACCATTATGTAAAATTTATAAAAAATTAAAGATATCAGATTCTCTTCAATTCAAATTTCAAGATATTTGTAATATAGGTTCTGATATAAGATTAATCTTATCTCCTAAATAAATATAATACTAATATATAACAAACAAGAGAGATTTTATTTATGAAACCATCTTCTCGACGAAAAGCACGCGCGTGTGCTTTACAAATGCTATATTCTTGGGAAATCTCTCATAATAATATTAAAGAAAGTGCTATTCAGTTCTTAAAAGAAAGAAATAAAAAAAATATTGATATTATATACTTTTATGAATTGATTATTGGAATTACATGTGATTGTGAAAATATAGATAATTTAATGAAACCTTATTTATTCAGATCACTCAAAGAATTAGGACATATTGAAAAAGCAATTCTTAGAATTTCATTCTATGAATTACATAAAAGAAATGATATACCTTATAAAGTATCTATCAATGAAGGTATTGAACTAGCTAAATTATTTGGTTCTCAAGATAGTCATAAATTTATAAATGGTGTTTTAGATAAAGCAGTTTTTAAAATGGGCTATAATAAAAAAATTATTATTACATGATATTTTTATAAAAAATATGATTTTTTTTATTTAGTTCTATCAATATTTTCTATATCATTGTTTTAACCAATAAAATATTTGTTTATGAATACCTTCTGCATCTAATTTATAATCATGTCTAATTTCTTCTTGAGTACCTTGTGGTACAAATACATCTGGTAATCCAATATTTAAAACTGGCAGGAAAATTTTATTGACCATAATAAATTCATTTACAGCACTTCCTGCCCCACCAGAAATTACACCTTCTTCAAGAGTAATAAAGAATTTATGCTTATAAGATAATTTTAAAATCATATTTTCATCTAATGGTTTAACAAAACGCATATCTACTAGTGTTGCATCTAAACTATCTGCTGCAAAAAAAGCGTTTTGTAATAAAGTACCAAAATTTAAAATTGCTATTTTTTTTCCAGTTCTTTTTATTATAGATTTTCCTAATGGAATACTACTCATAGGCATTAATAATGCTCCAATACCATGTCCTTTAGGATATCTTACAACGCTAGGACCCTTACTATACATATAACCAGTATAAAGCATTTGACGACATTCATTTTCATCACTAGGAGTCATAATAACTATGCCAGGAATACATCGTAAATATGCTAAATCAAAAATTCCTTGATGAGTTTGTCCATCATTTCCAACAATACCTCCTCTATCAACAGCAAATAAAACAGATAATTTTTGTAGCGCTACATCGTGTATAAGTTGATCATATGCTCTTTGTAAAAAAGTTGAATAGATAGAAACTACTGGTTTGTAACCACTAATCGCAAGACCAGCAGCAAAAGTAACTGCATGTTGTTCAGCAATAGCAACATCAAAATATTGATTTGGGAAAAGACGAGAAAATTTTAACATTCCAGAACCTTCACACATTGCAGGTGTAATAGCTATTAATTTTTTATCAAATGCAGCTATTTCACACAGCCAAGAACTAAAAACATCTGAATAACTGAGAGAATTTGAAACTGATCTATTACATGAAGATATTGCATGCCATTTAATCGGATCTCGTTCAGCTGGAAGATAGCCTTTTCCTTTTTTAGTTACAAGATGTAACAAATAAGTACCTGTTTTATTTTTTATTTCTGTTAATATATTAATAATAGAAAAAATATCATGACCGTCAAATGGACCTAAATATTTCAATCCCAAACTAGAAAATATAGAGTTAAACGGAATATGATTTTTTTTCGATTTTTTATTTTTTCTGAAAAGTTGTTGATGAAAAAAACGCATTATTTTTTGATCTTTTTTAATGTTTTTAATGTTTCTCAAAATCTTTAGATGATTATGTAAAGCTCCTACGTTTTTTGAAATAGACATTTGATTATCATTCAATACAACTAATAAATTAGATTTTATTTCTCCAGCATGATTCATAGCTTCAAATGCCATACCAGCAGTCATAGCACCATCACCAATAATACAAATAGTTTGCCTATTTTTTCCTTCTTTTTCAGCCGCAATAGACATACCCAAACCTGCACTGATTGAAGTAGAAGAATGACCAACACTTAAAACATCAAATTCACTTTCTTCTCGACAAGGAAATGAATGTAATCCATTTTTTTTTCTAATACTACTAATTTTTTTACTTCTTCCAGTTAATATTTTATGAGGATACGCTTGATGTCCTGTATCCCATAATAAATTATCGAATGGAGTATTATAAATATAATGAAGTGCTACAGTAATTTCCACTACACCTAATCCAGAAGCAAAATGTCCTTTGGAAACAGTAACTATATCTAATAAATATGCACGTAGTTCAAAACATAGTTGTGGTAACTGTTCGATACGTAATAGTCTTAGATTTTCTACTGAATTAGCGAAAGATAAAATTGGATATTTTTTAGAATTAAAATTCATTGGATGCTCATTATTAAATTTATTTAATACTTTTAATTATGAATTTTGTTAATTTTTCTAGCATATCAGTATTAATTTTTTTTTTTTTAAACTATCTAATGCTAAAAATGATTGTTTATATAGTTTTTTTATTTTTTCTTTTGATTTATCTAAACCTATTATTGATGGATAAGTATATTTTTTAATTGTTTTATTATCCTTTATTTTTATACTATCATTTTTTAAATCTAAAATATCATCTTGAATTTGAAATGCTAAACCAATAGAAATTGAAAAAAAATCTAATATTGATAATATAGATTTAGAAAAATTATCAGAAGAAAAATACACCAAACGTACAGCTGAGCGCATTAAAAAAGCAGTTTTATACAAATTAATAGTTTCTAATTTAGATAATTTTGATTCTTTTTTTTCTTCTTCTAAATCTAACTTTTGACCCATACACATTCCAGACGCACCAATAGAACTAGATAATTCAGAAATCATTTTCATACGTTTTAAATTAGATACATCTGGCATAAAGCTTTTTGACAAAATATTAAATGCAAGACTTTGCAAAGCATCACCCGCAAGTAGAGAAGTACTTTCACCATATTTTATATGACAAGAAATTTTTCCTCTTCTATAATTATCATTATCCATACAAGGTAAATCATCATGTATTAAAGAATACGAATGAATGCATTCAATAGCAGTAGATATTACGTCTAGTGTTATTAAATTTACTCTAAAAACCTCTCCAGTTACATATACTAAAGATGAACGTAATCTTTTACCACCTGAACATACACCATATTTCATTGCTTTCAAAAGATTCGAGTTTTGAAAAGGTAACGCATTTAAAGTATTCAATAATTTTTTATTTATACGATGTTTATATTTCTTGTGCAGACGAGAAAAATGCATATTTAGACACCTAAAAAAATAAAAATTTAATTTTTTATAAAAAAGAAAAAAATTATAACAAATATCTGTTATATATTAAATTTAATTATACTATAGATAAAATTTACTTCTTGCAAAAAAAACTAAGAATCAACCATAATATAACAATAAATATCTCGAACAAAAACATTTGTGAAAAATTTAAAAAACTATATAACCATCCACTGGAAACACCTCCAAAAAAAATACCTAAAAACTGGCTAGTAGAATAAATACTCATTATACTACCTTTATAATTATTTAATGATTGTTTACTTAGATATGAAGGTAAGAAAACTTCAAGAAAATTAAATGAAATAAAAAAAATTTGCAAAGCAATTATTAAAAATAACAAATTATTTTTTGCTTCTAAAAAAATAATTGCTGAAAAAAAAATCCATACAATGCATATTTCAATAATGTTTTCTAGAACATATTTATATTTACAATAAAATATAAATAAGAACAAAATAAAAAAAGAAATTAATATAGTACCTAAATAAACCTTCCAATGATTATTTAAAGAAAAACCAGATATTTCAAATTGATTAGGAATAATCATAAAATTAATCATCAATAAAAAATGTAAAAAAAATATACCTAAATAAGATCTAAAAAATTGTTTATTTAAAATAAATTTCAGTGTTTTGCTATATGAACAATATATACTATTTTTTTTTGAATAAGGAATAACAGCATAAACAATAATCATACAAATAATAGACAATAAAACAGATATCCAAAAAATCGAAAAAATTCCAAAATATTGAACAATTACTGGTCCAGAAACCATGGCAATTAAAAAAGAAATAGCAAAACTTACACCTATAGCCGCAATAGATTTAACACGATTTTCTTCTCTAACTAAATCCGATAAAAAAGCCATACATACACCAGATATAGCTCCTGAACCCTGTAAAAACCTACCAACTATCAACCCCCAAATTGAATGAATATTGGCCGATATTATATTTCCAATAAAAAACATAAAAAGACCTAATAAAATTATTTTTTTTCGACAAAACTTATCAGATAATATTCCAAATGGGATTTGAAAAATTACCTGGGCAATACCATATATTCCTATCGATAAACCAATTAAAAATTTATTTGCTCCATCTAAAAACATCCCATACTTACTCAAAATAGGAAGAATCATAAACATTCCTAACATACGCAATAAAAAAATTATACAAAAACTCAATGTGACTTGTAATTCTAAAAAGTTCATTTTATAATTCTCCATATTCAATTTAATATTCTTTAAAAACTTACATCTAACTTAAAAAATATTCATCAAAAACATGCATACTCATAAAAAAATATTATATACATATGAAAAAATCGAAAAGGATTCAGAGGGATATTTAAAGAGAACCAAAGATTGGAATACAATTTTAGCAGAAGAAATTGCAAAAAAAGAAAATATTAATTTAAGTTCTGATCACTGGAAAATAATAATTTTTATACGAAAATTTTATTTTAAATTTAATATAACACCTTCGATGAGAATGTTAATTAAAAGCATTAAACAAGAAATAGGAGAATCTAAAAGTAATAGTATTTATTTATTTAAATTATTTCCTAAAGGACCTGCTAAACAAGCTAGTAAAATTGCTGGAATACCTAAACCGGTCAAATGCTTATAAAAATACAGATCAAAATAAAATATCAATTGATATTAAAAAATTAAATACAACAATAACTACTATTGAATAATAAAACAATTGATATGCATGCTTTTTACTATTATTTTTTTTAATATTAGAATAAGATAAAAATAACCAATAAAAATTTATAATAGAAGATAAAAATAAAAAATTATAACTTAAATAATCTAAAAATGTTAATAATGAAGTACAAAAAACAAAACCAAAAACATAAAAAAAAATATGTTTTTTTGTAATATAAATACCTTTTACTACAGAAAAAATAGGAATTTTAGCTTTCTTATAATCTTTTATTCTCATAATAGAAATGGCATAAAAATGAGACATTTGCCAAAATATTAAAATAATAAACAATAGTATAGAACAGATATCAATAGTATTAGTAACCGCAGTATAACCAATAACAGATGGAGTCGATCCTGAAAAACTACCAACAAATGTCGAGTAAATCGATCTTCTTTTATATAACAATGTATATAAAATTACATAAACAAAAAACCCAAAAATCGATAAACTCATTGATAAAAAATTTACTAAATAACCTAATATAAATATACCTAATATACCTAACACAATAGCAAAATTTAATACGGGCAAGAAAGGTAGCAGTTTTTTTGATAACACTCTATTGCTCGTACGCTTCATTTTCTTATCTATATCAAAATCAATTAAATTATTAAAAACACAAGCGGAAGCTATTACTAGAGATGCACCTAAAATAGTATAAAAAAATAACAAAGAATTAAAAGTAGCATGTCTAGATGCAAATAAAAACCCCCCTATAATCAAAGTAATATTTCCGATAATAATACCTGGTTTAATTATCTCTAAATAATTTTTAAACATATAAATAATAGATCTTTAATTAAATTTTACATTATATGATGATTTAAATTATGCATAATCCATATAGAACCAAATACAACAATAAAAATTATCATAATGACGAATAATAAAGTTATAAGATTCCATCTTTCTTCTTTAGAAAAATTCAAATGTAAAAAATATATAAAATGAACAATAATCTGACTAATAGCACATAATATAAAGATTATACAATTAATTTTACTATAAAAAAAATTTTGTATTGCCAATACAAATGGAACTATAGTTAATAAAGTAGAAAACAAAAAACCTAATAAATAAGATTTAATGTCTTTATTCATATTTTCTTTAACAATATCAAACATTAAGCAGCTCCATTTAAATAAACAAAAGTAAAAACACAAATCCATATAATATCTAAAAAATGCCAAAAAATACTAAGACATAAGATTCGCGTACGAATAGAAGAGGTTAAACCTAGTTTTTTTATTTGATAAATAATTGATAATATTAGAATTAAACCGAAAAAAATATGAACTCCATGAGTAGCAACAAGAGTAAAAAAAATAGAAAAAAACGCATTTGTATCAGGTCTAAAATTCTCTAGTACAAGCTGATAAAACTCATAAATTTCCATCAATAAAAAAATAAAGCCCAAACAAAAAGTGATTGTTAAAAATGAATAAATCATTTTTATATTTTTCTGATTCATTGCAATAATAACAAAACCACAGGATAAAGAACTTAATAATAATAAAAGTGTTTCTAATAGAACAGAAGATAAATTAAAAATTTTATTGCTAATTAAATCAATTGATATATTTGAAGAAATTATAGCGTAAACAGCAAACAATACTGCAAACATAATACAATCGCTCATCAAATATATCCATAAACCAAATAATTTATTAACTTCTGAAGTTTTATCATGAACGCTTGAATTGACATGTAATGTTACATTATTTGTCTTATTTTCTATCATTTTAAACCTGCTTTTCGAATATTTTTCCAATGTTGATTTTCAATTCTTTTTATGTCTTTTGCTAATATAGTATACTCTTTATCCTCATTAAGACTGTTAATAATCAAACTCACAATAATCGCAAAAAAAGATAAAAAACACAACCAGGTAATATGCCAAACAGCCGAAAATCCAAATAATAATGAAAATATACTAATTAAAAAACCTAATCCTGTATTTTTAGGCATATGAATATCATGATAATTTGTATGATTCATTATTTTATTATAATTTTTTTCTTTTTTATTTTTCCAGAAATCATCTCTATCTTGTACTACAGGAATAATAGCAAAATTATATTCTGGAGCAGGTGAAGAAGTAGACCATTCTAAAGTTCTACCATCCCAAGGATCACCGGTTAAATCTAAATTATGTCGACGTTCTTTTATAGAAACTAAAAATTGAACTATTTGACATATAATTCCTACTCCAATCAAACATGCTCCAATAGCAGCAACACATAATAATATATGAAATTCAGAATCAATATTTTGACTTAAACGACGAGTCATACCCATCAATCCTAAGAAATATAAAGGAATAAAAGCAAGAAAAAAACCTATTATCCAAAACCAAAAAGCACGTTTACCCCATGTTTCATTCAAAACAAAACCAAATAATTTGGGGAACCAATAACTAATACCAGCAAAACAACCAAAAACAACTCCACCAATTATTACATTGTGAAAATGAGCAACTAAAAATAAACTATTATGTAAAATAAAATCAGCTGGAGGTACTGATAATAATACACCAGTCATTCCCCCAATAGAAAATGTTATTAAAAAACCTAAAGTCCATAACATAGAAGAATGCATATGCACGCGACCTTGATACATTGTAAATAACCAATTAAAAATTTTTACACCGGTAGGAATTGCTATAATCATAGTAGTAATGCCAAAAAAAGCGTTTATGTTTGCTCCTGCTCCCATAGTAAAAAAATGATGCAGCCATACAATAAAAGATAAAATAGTAATAGATAATGTAGCCCATACTAAAGAAACATAACCAAACAACCGTTTTTTAGAAAAAGTTGCTACTATTTCTGAAAACACACCAAATACTGGTAGTACTAAAATATAAACTTCTGGATGACCCCAAATCCATATTAAATTAACATACATCATTGCATTCCCACCTAAATCATTAGTAAAAAAATGAAAATTAAAATAACGATCTAAAGTCAGTAATACAAGAGTAATAGTTAAAACTGGAAATGAAATAACTATAAGAATATTAGTACACAAAGAAGTCCATGCAAAAACTGGCATTTTAAAAAAAGACATACCAGGTGCTCTCATTTTTAAAATTGTTACTAAAAAATTAACTCCTGTTAATGTTGTTCCAATACCAGCAATTTGTAAGCTCCAAATCCAATAATCAACTCCAACACCTGAACTGTATTTTATACCAGATAATGGGGGATAAGCTAACCATCCTGTTTGAGCGAATTCTCCTATTCCCAATGATAAAGTAAGCAACACAGCACTACTAACATTCAACCAAAAACTTAAATTATTAAGAAATGGAAAAGCGACATCACGAGCTCCAATTTGTAATGGTATTACTAAATTCATTAAACCAATTACAAGAGGCATAGCTACAAAAAAAATCATTATCACACCATGAGCTGTAAATATTTGGTCGTAATGATGTGGTGGTAAAAATCCTTTTAAACCTGCTGATGAAATTACTTGTTGAGTACGCATTAATATAGCATCAACAAAACCACGAAACAACATAATAAACGCTAGGATTACATACATAATAGATATTTTTTTATGATCAACTGTAGTAAACCATTCAGACCATAAATATTGCCATTTTTTGTAATAGGTAATAGTTGATACAATACATAATGCAATTAAAATAATAGCGCTATATGTAATCATTATAATAGGTTCATGATAGGGTATAGCATCAAATGTTAATTTTCCGAACATTATTCTATTTCTCCACGTTAGAATTTTTCTCTACAATTTTATGCATCATATCTTTATTTAAAATTTGAAAATTTTTTATAGAAAATTGACTTATAATTTGATTAAATAAATTTTTTTTAACACTAGAAAAATATTCTATTGAATATTTTTCATCTGGAATAGACAATGCATTAAAGATTTTTATTGTATTTAATTTTAAAGGTGAAGTTTTTATTTTTTTGACCCAATTTTGAAAAGTCAAATCTTTTAAAACAGATATGGCAGTGAATTTCATATTAGAAAAACCTTTTCCACTATAATTAGATGATATACCTTTATATTTTCCTGGATTATTAGCAATTAAATTTAATTCAGTTGTCATTCCAGGCATAGCGTATATCTGACTGCCTAAGGATGGAATAAAAAAAGCATTCATAACAGAATTTGAAGTAATTCGAAAAACTACAGGTCTATTAACAGGAAAAACAATTTCATTAATAGTGGCAATATTATAATCTGGATAAATAAATAACCATTTCCAATCTAATGCAACTGCATCTATTTTTATAGGATTATTAAAAGATGCTATAGGTTTTTTTGGCTCTAATCTATGGCTGTAACTCCAAGATAAAAATGCTAAAATAGAAACTATTATAATTGGAATAGTCCACACTACTATTTCTATTTTTTTTGAATCAGACCAATCAGGTTTATAAATCTGATTTATATTCGTCGAACGATATTTAATAGAAAAATATATAGTCATAAATATTACAGGAATAATGATTAACAACATCATTATAAAAGATATTAATATTAATGAACATTCCTCTATAGCAATAGTTCCATGAGGATTTAATAATAAACTATCGCATCCACTTAGAAAAAAAAATATTAAAGTTAATGATGATATTTTAAAAAAATTATTATAATTTAAACAGGTCATTCAAAAACCTCAAAAATAATATGATTGTTTTTTATTAAAAATTTTTTATAAAAATAATATTTTTAAAAATTATTTTTATTTAAAAATTATTCTTTTATAAAGAAAGTAATAATTTGTGAAATAATTGAATTATTTTTTAAAAATTGATAAAATTTAAAATTAAAAAATATAATATAATGCTCTTCATATAATTAGTATAAAAGTATTTATTTATAATTTTTTTATTAAATAAAACAGGCATAACATCAATTCATGACTCTAGAAAAAATAAAAAAGTATTTAACTTCCACAATAAAGATAAAATTTATTGAAATTCATGATGATAGTTTGTTTCATAATTATCAAGAAAAAGGTCTTACACATTTAAGAATAATTATTGTCAGCAATGATTTTATTCATCAAAAAATAATTGATAGACACCGTGTAATTTTTTCAAAACTGTCAAAAATACTTACAAAAAAAATATATTCATTGACATTGAATACTTATACTTTACATGAATGGATATTTAAAGAATTTAAAAAAAACAATAACACTAAGTGTTTAAAAAGAAAATAATATTTTATCAGTTTAATAAAAAAAGTTTTATAAATATAATTATATAATTTTTTTAAAAAATTAATATTAAAAATATGTAAAGATAACTTAAAAAATATATTTTTATGAAAAACTTACACTTTATAAAAAATTCAATTAAAGTATAAATAAAATTTTTTTAAAAATAGAATATCTAAAATATACTGATAAAAGTAATCGTTTGAGGTAATAAGATGAAATTTTTTATGGAAAAAAATAAAGATGCAGGTCATCGTGTTACAATTAAGATTCCAAAAATAACAGTGAATGATTCTCTTATGAGAGAATTTATAAAAATCAACAAAACGACTAAAATTAATGGATTTAGAAAAGGTAAAACTCCTGTAAAAGTTATACAAGAAAAATATGGTGATTCTATTTATTATGATATATTTAAACAACTAATGCAAAAATTTTTTCATGAGTTCATAAATAAAGAAAAAATAAAAATTATTGGCTCTCCAAAATTTTACATGCATCAAAATGATAATAAAAAAAAAGAAGATTTTGAATATTCTGTGATTTATGAGATGTATCCAGAATTTAAAATAAAAAATATAAAACAATTAAAAGCTAAAAAAGTTAATGTCACAACAACAGATAAAGATATCGAGGAAAATATAAAAAAATATCAAAAAAAAGATATTTGGAACTCAGTGAATAGAGCAATCAAACCCTATGATCGTATAACAATTAATTATTCTATTTATGAAAAAAATATAGAAATAAAAAAATTCAAAAAAGAGAATATTGTCTTTATTGTATCTCAAAACACATTGATACCTCAATTAAATTATAAAATAATTAATCATTTTATTAATGATATTATTTTTTTTAACATTAAATTTCATCAATTTCATCCAGAAAAAGAACTTCAAAATAAAGATATAACATTTAAAATAAAAATCGTTAAAATAGAAAAAAAACAAGACGTAGAAGAAAATAGAATAAAAAATAAAACAGAAAAAAAATTAACTAAACCAGATTACCAAATCATTAAAAATAATCTAGATACTCAAATTAATATCATAACTGAAAAATATTTAGAAGATCAAATCATACAAAAAATAATCGAAAAAAATATTATATTAATACCTCAACTTTTATTTCAAGAAGAAGTGAATATTTTATATAGAGAATATAAAAAAAAATATAAAGAAGAAAGTTCTAATATTTTAGAAAAAAAATACCATTTTAATATTGATTTGCAAGCAAAAAAAAGATTATATCATCGCATGATAATCGAAAAAATAATTTCTGATAATCAATTGTTTATAGACGAAGATAAGATACAAAAATTAATTAAAAAAATATCCTTAAATCACAAAAAACCAATAGAAATTATTAATTTATATAATAAAAATAAAAATTTAAAAAACACGGTAAAAAATATAGAATTAGAAAATCAAGCCATGAGTTTATTGAAAAAAAGCATTCAAATTGAAAAAGAACATTGGACTTTTGATAAATTCATAAATTACAACTGGACAAATCATGAAGAACTAATTCTATAACTAATAATAAGATTGTATGGTAACAGAAAATTTTTTTAATTTATCAATCTTAAAAAATAATAATTAATATTATTAAATAATTTAAAAAACAAATTATTACAAAATGATATTGGGTATTTTCAGGAATAAAACATGCTATATAATAATCAAAAAAATTTGTGCACAACTTTAATTCCGATGGTTGTAGAACAGCATTCTAAAGGAGAACGCTCATATGATATATACTCAAGATTATTAAAAGAACGTATAATTTTTATGATAGGAACTATTGAAGATAATATGGCTAATAATATTGTAGCTCAAATATTATTTTTAGAAGCTGAAAATCCAGAAAAAGATATATTTTTATACATTAACTCTCCAGGAGGCATCATTACATCAGGCATGTCTATTTATGACACGATGCAATTTGTTAAACCAGAAATAAGTACTATTTGCATGGGTCAAGCATGTTCAATGGCTGCCTTGTTATTAACATCTGGAACTAAAGGAAAAAGATTTTGTTTACCTAATTCGAAAGTTATGATTCATCAACCATTAGGTGGATATCAAGGACAGGCTTCAGATATCGCTATTCATGCTAGAGAAATAATGGAAATGAAAAAAAAATTAAATAAACTAATGTCATTTCATACCGGTCAATCTATAAAAAAAATAAATAAAGACACAGAACGTGATTGTTTTTTATCAGCAGACGAATCTGTAAAATATGGACTAATCGATTTTATTTTAACTCGGCGTCAATAAAAAATTAAATTCATAAATTTTTTTATAAAACATTATATAAAAACATATAGAATCTATTTACTCAGAAATATATAACGTGTACAAAAAGAGGTTAAACATGACAGATAAGAGTAAAGAAAATTCTAAAAAGCTAATTTATTGTTCTTTTTGTGGTAAAAATCAACAAGAAGTACAAAAGTTAATAGCTGGTCCAACAGTATATATATGCAATGAATGTGTACGATTATGTAATGATATCATTACTGAAGAAAATTCCAAAAACAAAATAACTGATTCTGAAAATAAAATCAATTATTTACCGACACCACGTGAAATAAAAAAACATCTTGATAATTATGTAATTGGACAAGATCATACAAAAAAAGTCCTATCTGTTGCGGTTTATAATCATTATAAACGTCTTTATAACTTTAATAAAAACACAGATTTAGTTGAATTAGGTAAAAGTAATATTTTATTGATTGGCCCAACAGGTAGTGGAAAAACACTATTAGCACAAACATTAGCTAAATTATTAGACGTGCCCTTTACTATTGCAGATGCAACAACTCTAACTGAAGCCGGATATGTAGGAGAAGATGTTGAAAACGTAATACAAAAATTATTACAAAAATGTAAATATAATGTGAAAAAAGCAGAATTAGGAATTGTTTATATTGATGAGATAGATAAAATAGCAAGAAAATCTGATAATCCTTCTATTACTAGAGATGTATCTGGAGAGGGAGTACAACAAGCTCTATTAAAGTTGATCGAAGGAACATTAGCTTCTGTTCCTCCTCAAGGAGGACGAAAACATCCACAACAAGAATTTTTGCAAGTTAACACATCAAATATTTTATTTATATGTGCTGGTGCATTTTCAGAATTATCTAAAATTATCTCTAAAAGACTCGATACAGGAACAGAGATAGGTTTTAACGCTGATGTTAAAGGTAATAAACAAAAAATATCAGAAAATGTTTTATTAAAACAAGTAGAACCTGAAGATTTAATAAAATTTGGATTAATTCCAGAATTTATTGGCCGTTTACCAATAATAACTATATTAAAAAAATTAACTGAAGATGCATTAGTCAATATATTATGCAAACCTAAAAACGCATTAATTAAACAATATCAAACGTTATTTGACTTAGAAAAAGTACAATTGGAATTTAATACAGAATCTATTATAGCCATTGCAAGAAAAGCTATGAATAAAAAAACAGGTGCAAGAGGATTAAGATCTATTATTGAAAGTATATTACTCAATATAATGTACGAATTGCCATCTATGGTTAATGTAGAAAAAGTATTAATTAACAAGTCTGTTGTAAACGCTAATTCATCACCAGAAATAATATATGGAAAGAACAAATCAAAAAAAGCATCAGGTGAATAAAGAAAACATCTGATGATCTAAAAAATAAAAGCAATGAGCTTTTATTTTATCAAACGCTTAGCATTAAACGTCAAGCGACCATTCCGATATACTTGGCTGATCATAAGTGTAACTGCATGTTTTATTATATCGTGCAGTTTTTAAATATTATTAACATCAGTAAATCCAACTAAGAGAGAGCTCTATGAATTCTGAGCGTTCTGAACGCATTAAAATCCCTGTCTTACCATTAAGAGATGTAGTTATATATCCTTATATGGTGATTCCATTGTTTGTAGGTCGTAAAAAATCAATCCAATGCATTGAAACATCTATGAATAATGATAAAAAAATTATGTTAATTGCACAAAAAGAAGCCTCTAAAGATGAACCTACTACAGATGATTTATTTAATATAGGAACTATCAGTTCAATTTTACAAATGTTAAAATTACCAGATGGTACAGTAAAGGTACTAATTGAAGGATTACAACGTGCCTGTATTAAAAATTTAAAAAATAATGGAAAACATTTTATTGCAGAAGTAGAATTAATTGTTTCTCCTACTATTTTAGATAAAGAACAAGAAGTATTAATTCGTACAACAATTAATCAATTTGAGTCTTACATTAAACTTAATAAAAAAATTCCATCGGAAATATTAAACACTCTTAATAATATTAAGAGTTCAGAAAAATTAGCAGATACTATTGCTGCTCATATGCCATTAAAATTAAACGATAAACAATCAGTTTTAGAAATACATAATATAAATGAGAGATTAGAGTTTTTAATGGCTATTATGGAAACTGAAATAGATTTACTGCAAGTTGAAAAAAGAATTAGAAACCGTGTTAAAAAACAAATGGAAAAAAGTCAAAGAGAATATTATTTAAATGAACAAATAAAAGCTATACAAAAAGAACTTGGTGATATGGATGAAATTCCAGATGAAAATAAAATATTAAAACGTAAAATTAAAGCCTCAAAAATGCCAAAAGAAGCAAAAGATAAAACAGAATCAGAACTTCAAAAATTAAAAATGATGTCACCTATGTCAGCAGAAGCAACAGTAGTACGTAGTTATATTGATTGGATGATACAAGTGCCTTGGCATGTCAGAACAAAAATAAAAAAAGATATTCAACAAGCTAAAAAAATTCTTGATATTGATCATTTTGGTCTTGAAAAGGTTAAAGATCGAATCTTAGAATATTTAGCGGTACAAAGCCGAAAAAATAAAATCAAAGGTCCTATTTTGTGTCTGATTGGACCACCTGGAGTAGGAAAAACATCGTTAGGAAAATCTATTGCGAGATCTACAGGTAGAAAATATGTAAGAATGGCTTTAGGAGGAATAAGGGATGAAGCAGAAATTAGAGGACATAGACGTACATATATAGGTTCTATGCCTGGAAAACTAATTCAAAAAATGGCAAAAGCAAAAGTTAAAAATCCTCTTTTTTTACTAGATGAAATTGATAAAATGTCTCGTGATATAAGAGTGGATCCAGCATCTGCTTTATTAGAAGTATTAGATCCAGAACAAAATGTAACTTTCAATGATCATTATCTAGAAGTAGATTATGATCTTTCAGATGTTATGTTTGTAGCCACGTCAAATTCTATGAATATACCCGCACCATTACTTGATCGCATGGAAATTATTCGTCTCTCTGGTTATACTGAAAACGAAAAACTAAATATAGCTAAACGATATCTATATCCTAAACAACTAGAAAGAAATGCACTAAAAGAAGATGAATTAACAATTACTGATAATGCAATAATGAGTATTATTCACTATTATACTCGTGAAGCAGGTGTCAGAGCTTTAGAACGTGAAATTTCTAAAATATGTCGAAAAGTAGTAAAAAATTTACTATTAGATAAATCTTTAAAACACATCGAAATAAATAGAAAAAATTTAAAAAAATTTTTAGGAATCAAACGTTTTGATTATGGAAAAAGCAATAAAACTAATCAAATCGGACAAGTAATTGGATTAGCATGGACTGAAGTAGGTGGAGAATTACTAACAATTGAAACAGCATGCGTATCAGGAAAAGGGAAGCTTACATATACAGGTTCTTTAGGCGAAGTTATGCAAGAATCAATTCAAGCGGCATTAACTGTCGTTCGCTCCCAAGCTAATAAATTAGGAATCAAAAAAGATTTTCATGAAAAACATGATATTCATGTTCATGTTCCTGAAGGTGCGACACCAAAAGATGGTCCAAGTGCCGGTGTAGCAATGTGTACAGCTATAGTTTCATCATTAACAAAAAATCCTGTTAAATCTAATGTTGCGATGACAGGTGAAATAACTCTGCGTGGACAGATATTGCCTATCGGAGGATTAAAAGAAAAACTATTAGCAGCACATCGTGGAGGAATACAAAAAGTATTAATACCCTATGAAAATAAACGTGATCTAGAAGAAATACCTCAAAATATTATTAAAGGATTGCAAATATATCCAGTAAAAAAAATCGAAGAAGTTTTAAATTTAGCATTAGAAAATGCACCTTATGTTTTAATGCAGAAAAATAATATTATATAAATAAAATAAAATTTGGCTGACAAAAAATTGTCAGCCTTTATATTTAATAACAATAAAAAATTTTTTATTTTTACTCAATATTAAAAACATATAGGATCGTTATATCATGACAAAATATTTACAAGCGCGATCAACTCGTATTATAGTTAAATGTATTTTAGGGATAATTATTTTATCTTTAATATTGAGTACCATGACTAGTTATATCAATAAAGATTTTGAAAAATATATAGCAACAGTAAATGGTGAAAAAATTAGTTTCAATGTTTTTAAAAAAATGTATTTCATCGAAAGAGAGAAACAAAAAAAGATACTGGGAAAAAATTTTTTTGAACTTAGTCATAATGAAATATTTATAAAAGAAACTTATAATTACATTTTATCTCAATTAATTAATAACGTTCTTTTGGAACAATACGCAAAAAAAATGCAATTTCAAGTTGATGATGATAAAATAAAAGAAATAATATTAAATGCTCCTATATTTCAAAAAAATCAAAAATTTAGTAAAGAACGATATTTTAATTATCTAACTTCTGTAAACTTAAATAATCATGACTATATAAATATAATTAAGAGAAAAATTAATACTGAAAATTTAATAAATACCATTAATAACAGTAATTTTATTTTAGAAAATGAAGAAAAAAACATTATCAAACTACTGTCTCAAAAAAGAATAATTAAAAAATCAATAATTAAAATAAGTTCTATGATTGATAAGCAAAATATAACTGATGTGGAAGCGAAAAATTATTTTCATAAAAATAAAAAAAATTTTTACGATCCAGATAAATTTAAAATTAATTTTGTTCAATTAAAACTAGATAATTTTAAAGCAACTTGTAATAATAAAGAAATTCAGGAATGGTATTTAAAAAATCTTACACGATACTCAACACAAGAAAAAAGAAAATATAGTATTATTCAAACTAAAAATAAAAATGAAGCATTATCAATATTATCCAGACTACAGAATACACCAGAAGATTTCTCAAGAATAGCCAAAGAAAAATCGACAGATCCTATTTCATCAAAAAAAGGTGGAGATATCGGATGGCTATCAATCGATGTCATACCTAATGAAATTAAATATGCACATTTAAATAAAAAAAACCAAATATCTAATATTATCCCATTTCATGATGAATTTTTAATAGTCAAATTAAATGAAATTTTAATTGGAAAACAAAAAAAAATACATGAAGTATTTGATGTTATTAAAAATGAAATACTAGCTAAAAAATCATTAGATTTGTATACAAGAATAAAAAATCAAATATCTAATAATATCAAAAAAAATCCAGATAAAGTTGAATTCATTCTTAAAAAAAACAATATATCAAGTGAAGAAACTGATTGGTTTGATAAAAAATCAATTCCTACAGTCTTAAACATGCCTGTTTTAAAAAAAATTATTTTTAATAAAAAATTATTTCAAAAAGATATAAAAGTAAAACCAAAGCTACATTTTGTCATTTTAAAAAACAATCAATCTTTTTTAATCAAACATCAAGATTTTAGAAATAAAACAATGCAAAAATTTAAAAATGTTAAAAAAAATATTATAAAAAAATTAAAATTTATAAAAGCAGAACAAGAAGCAAAACAAAAATCAGAAAAAATTATTGATCAATTAAAAAAAGGAAAAAAAGATTTATTTCACAAATTAAATCTTCATTTTTCCAATCCTGAAATTATATCTCGTTACGATCAAAATTCTATTACGCCAATAGTTTTTTCTTTACCACATCCAGAAAAAAATAAAAAAATATATACTGTATATCAAGACAAAAATAAAAATTTTATAATTATTTCATTTGAAAAAATATATAATACAAATTTCTCAAAAAAAGAAAAAAATATTATTATTGAATATTTAGAAAAAAATAATACTGAAATAATTTTTAATTCTATTCTCAAAGATCTTCGTGAAAAATCAACTATTAAATATGAAAAAATAGAAACAATATAACCCACACCTAAAAAAGTTATTCGATATAAATATATTTTCTATCAATACGAATAACTTTACAAAAAACTATAACTTAATTGAAAAAACATTTAAAATTAATTATAATATTTTTCATTTTCTTACTTTTTATAGATAGAAAAAATAATTCAGTTATCATTTTTTCAAGTTTTTCCTTTCTAAAGAAAAACTATTAAATATTTTAATACAACCTTTTTTAATTAAATACTATTATAAAAGTAATTATCTTTTTTAAAAAAATATTACCATTAATATTTAATATAATAATATCATTTATTATTTTAAAAAATTCATCTCTAAAATTTAAATAATCAAAAAAATTATTTTTACTTATATCTAAAACTACTGATTCTATTTTCTTAATAGAAAGTATATATACAAGATACAGTTAAAAATATAATATTACGAATAATTATAAGATAAGTATCTAATAAAAAAATGCTATAAATTAGTATATTCTTAATCAAGATGCTTCTAAATACATTTTAAAAATCGTTAATATATCAAACTATATATTTTTTTTTAATAAAAACGAAAGAGATATATTTCAAATTTCTATAATTTTTTATAATTTATTGTTTTTTTAATTAGTATTATTCTATAAAATAAAAAATATATAATATTAACTATAAATTAATAAAAAATTAATATTAAGATTAAAAAGATAAAAATATTTTTTAATTTAAAATATTTCAGTTTTAAAAACACCTTTTTAATATTTAAAAATTAGGATTTTTTGTGAAATTGTTTAATCAGTTAAGATGGTTTTTCGTACGAGAATGGAAAAGATATTTAGGGGCAATTTTATTATTAATAATAATTGCTACTTTACAGTTATTACCACCTAAAATAGTTGGTATCTTAATAGATTTAATTATAAAAAAAAATATGCATGGCTTGCAAATATTGCCTTGGATTTCGATTATTCTTTTAGTAGCCATAACTGTATATATATTACGTTATTTATGGAGAATACTACTATTTGGAGCTTCTTATAAATTAGCTACAGAACTTCGTGTAAAATTTTATTCTTATCTTAGTCAACAAAGTCAAATATTTTTTTTAAAAAATAGAACTGGAGATTTAATAGCTAGAGCAACTAACGATGTTGATCGTGTAGTTTTTGCTGCAGGAGAAGGTGTTTTAACACTTGTAGATTCATTAGTTATGGGTTTTTCTGTTTTAATAGTCATGAGCACTCAAATTAGTTTTTTATTAACAATAATTTCTTTAATACCGATGCCAATAATGGCTATATTAATCAAAAAATATGGAAAAGAACTACATGATACTTTTCGTCATGCTCAGATTGCTTTTTCTTCATTGAATAATCAAACACAAGAAATATTTACAAGTATTCGAATGATTCGAGCCTTTGGACTAGAAAAAAATCAATCAAATAAATTTGATACAATTGTAACTAAAACAGGAAAAAAAAACATGGAAGTAGCTAAAATAGATGCTCGTTTTGATCCAGTAATTTATTTATCAGTAGCTTTTTCTAATTTATTAGCAATAATAGGCGGAGGATGGCTTGTATGGAATAATCAGATTACTATAGGACAACTAACCAGTTTTATTATGTATCTTGGACTAATGATTTGGCCAATGTTAGCGCTTGCATGGATGTTTAATATCGTTGAAAGAGGCAGTGCGGCTTGGGATCGAATATATTCGATTATAAATAAAGAATTATATATTAAAGACGGAAATAAAACTATTCCGCTATCTCCTGGGATATTAAGTATCAATATTAATAAATTCTGTTATCCAAACAATCACATTCCATCTTTAAAAAATATAAATATTATTATCAAACCAGGCAATACTCTAGGTATTTGCGGTCCTACAGGATCTGGAAAAAGCACTTTATTGAAACTTATCCAAAGACAATTTCATTTTAATAAAGAGGAAATAGTTTATCATTCTTCATCATTATTAGAACTAAAAATTGATGATTGGAGAAGTAGAATTGCAGTGATAAATCAAACTTCTTTTTTGTTTTCCGAAAGTATAGCTAATAATATTTCTTTAGGAAAAACTAATGCCTCTCAAAAAGAAATTGAAGAAGTAGCGAAATTAGCTGACGTGCATGAAGATATTCTCTGTTTACCCAAAAAATATGAAACACAAGTAGGAGAACGTGGTGTCATGTTATCTGGTGGTCAAAAACAGCGTATTTGTATAGCTCGTGCATTATTATTAAATTCAGAAATATTAATATTAGACGATGCACTCTCTGCTGTTGATGCTCAAACTGAAAATAATATCTTAAAAAATATTAATAAATGGAAAAAAAAGGGACACTCATTAATTATTACAGCACACCGTCTATCTTCATTAATTAACTCAGATGAAATTATAGTAATAAAAAATGGTTTAATTATACAAAGAGGGAATCATTTTAAATTAATTCAAGAAGAAAATTGGTATAAATCGATGTATAATTATCAAAAATTAACAACAGAACTTGAGGATAACTAAAAAACAGGTGAAAAATTTATAATATGGATCATTTAATTCAGTTTTGGCCGATTTTAAAACGTTTACTAATTTACTTAAAACCTTATCAAAAAAAACTAATTTTAGCATTTGTTTTACTCTTAAGTGGATCAATATCAGAAGTTTTAGGTCCGATTTTAATAAGTTATTTTATTAATAATATTTTATCTAAACATAAATTAGACTTAATAATAATATTAACAATAATCATATTATTTATAATGTTACAAATATTATCAGTTTTTATGAATTATTTTCAAAGTATTTTATTTAATCAAATAGCAGTAAAAAGTATTAATAAATTGCGTCAAGATGTTATGTATGCCGCATTACGACAACCTATTAGCGAATTTGATTCTCAACCTATTGGGCAAATGATTTCAAAAGTAACTAACGACACTGAAGCAGTTAAAGAACTATATGATACAGTTGCACCTACATTATTTCGCAGTACAATATTAATTTTCATTATATTATGCGCAATGTTTGCTCTTGAATGGCATATGGCAATGATAGCTTTATTTATTTTGCCATTAGTAATTACGATCATGTTAGTTTATCAAAATTATAGTACTCCACTTTTAAGAAAAGTAAGATATCACTTAGCTGATATTAACAATAAATTTAATGAAACTATTAATGGAATGAATGTAATTCAACAATTTCGTCAACAACGTAGATTTGAAGAGAAAATAAAAAAAAGCAGTCATTTGCATTATATTTCACGAATGAAAATATTAAGATTAGATGGTTTTTTATTAAGACCATTACTTAGTTTATTATCTGCTATAATATTATGTAATTTTATATTTTTATTTAGTTTTTTTCCTATTGGAGCATTTGAAGTAGGTGTTTTATATGCATTTATCACTTATCTTGGACGACTTAATGAGCCTTTAATTGCTATTACTATTCAGCAATCAGTATTACAACAATCTATTGTTGCGGGAGAAAGAATATTTTCACTTATAGATTCACCAAAACAAAAATATGGAAAAAACAAAGATGTATTAAAAAGTGGGAAAATAAATATAAAAAATGTTAATTTCCACTATCCAAACTCTAAAAAAAATATATTAGAAAACATCAATATTAATATTCCGTCTAAAAGTTTTGTAGCATTCGTAGGACATACTGGTAGTGGAAAAAGTACCTTAGCGAATTTGCTAATGGGGTACTATCCAGTAAAAAACGGAAGAATATATTTAGATAATAAATCTATTGATTCAATAAGTCATGGTACATTAAGAAAAAATATATTAATGGTACAACAAGATCCAATAATTCTCTCAGATACTGTATTATATAATATAACCTTAGGAAGAAAAATATCTACAGAAAAAGTGTGGAGCATATTAGATACAGTTCATCTTTCATCTTTAGTAAAATCTATGCCAAACGGCATTTCTTCTGTATTAGGAGAAGAAGGTAATAATTTATCTGTTGGTCAAAAACAACTACTAGCTATTGCCAGAATATTAGTTGCATATCCTAAAGTACTTATACTAGATGAAGCGACTGCTAATATTGATTCTGGTACAGAACAACTAATTCAAAAAACATTATTATCAATTAGAAAAAATTGCACGTTAGTAGTTATTGCTCATAGACTTTCGACTATTATTGAAGCAGATTTAATCGTGGTATTAAAAAAAGGAAAAGTAATTGAATTTGGTACTCATCAACAATTATTAAAGAAAAAAAATTGTTATTGGAAAATGTACAAATTTCAACTATCTAAATTTTAAGAGTTTCTGTTAGCTTTATCATAACACCTGTATTAACTGATGTGGCTGCTTCCTTCCGAACCTGACCAAGTGTTCAACTTTACAGTGTTTGGAGCTAACAGAAAACTCTACTTATATTTTTTATAACAGAAAAAATTAGAATTTCTATTGTATAGGTCAAATTTAAAATTTACAACTAATATTTACGGTTAAATTATATATTCTAAAAAATATTTATTAAATAAAACAAGAGTACTTTCATAATATAATAAATATTGATAGCATAATAATATTTTAATAAAATCATTATAAGATTTATATGAACTATGAAATATTAGCACGAAAATGGCGTCCACAATCTTTTCAAGATATAATTGGTCAAAAACATATTGTAACTGCTATATCCAATGGATTATCTCTTGGTCGTATTCATCATGCATGGTTATTATCTGGTACTAGAGGAATAGGAAAAACTACCATTGCGCGGTTACTTGCTAAAAGTTTAAATTGTCAAAATGGCATTACATCAAGCCCTTGTAGAAAATGTATTATTTGCAAAGAAATAGAAAAAGGATTATGTTTAGATGTATTAGAAATAGATGGCGCTTCTCGTACTAAAGTAGAAGATATACGAGAAATGTTAGATAATATTTATTATGCTCCAACAAAAAGCCGTTTTAAAGTGTATTTAATTGATGAAGTTCATATGCTTTCTCGTCATAGTTTTAATGCACTTCTTAAAACGCTTGAAGAACCTCCTAAACATGTTAAATTTATTTTAGCAACCACAAATATAGAAAAAATTCCCAAAACTATTATTTCTCGTTGTTTGTATTTTAAGTTGCAGATAATATCTGAAGAAAAAATTTTTAATTTTTTAAAAAAAATTTTAATTAAAGAATCTATTAATACTGACGAATATTCTTTAAAAAAAATCTCTTATCATGCTAAAGGGAGTATACGAGATGCACTTAACTTACTAGAACATGCTATAAATCTCGGAAATGGTCATGTTTATATAAAAAACATAAATGAAATGTTAGGAATTCCACCTGAAAAATATTCTTTTTTATTGACTGATGCTGTTTTAAAAAAAGATTCAAAAAAAACAATGCTATTGTTAAATAAAATAAGTGCTATAGGAGTAGAATGGGAGGAAGTTTTAATAGAAATGTTACATTTTTTATATCATATTTCTATATCACAAAATTTTCCATTAGTATGGGAGAAATTTTTTTCTGGAAAATATCAGAATCAGATAAAAAAAACAGCTCAAGATATCAACAAAAAAGATATTCAGTTATGTTATCAAGTGCTATTAAATGGAAGAAAAGAACTTAAGTTTGCTCCAAGTCAAAAAATAGGAGTAGAAATGTCTTTATTACGTGCAATTACTAAAATAAAAAAAAATAAAAATATTTTATTAAGATAATTTGAGTATTGAAAAAAATGAATGAAACAATAAACTCGGTATTAAAAAATAGAAAAGAATTGCTTGAAAATAAAAAAAAAATAACAGCTCTAAAAAATAGCAAAAAAAAAGAAACTTATATGAAAAAAATAAAATCAATATCTAAAAAAAATTATTTTTAGTTAAACATTGAAAAAAATAAAAAATCATTAATTATATTAAAAAAAAAATTAAAAACCAGATTCTTGATATACAGAAACATACAGCTTAAACAATTTAACAATCAATGCCAAACAATTAGTAATGCATACCTTACATGAAAATTTCTTAAAATTTTAGTATGTGCATTTAAATAATAAAAAAAATCTAATACAGTTGAATATATAAATAATTTTAAAAGAGAACTTCATAAAATAACTAAAAAAAATTCAACTAATCATAAGAAAAAAGAAAATATATACATTAAATCCTTATAAATAGTTTTGCAAAATATATTAAAAAAAGAATATTAAAAAAAGTATTTATTATTAAAAAAGTATCTTAATATTAAAACATTAAAAAAATTCTTTAACATAGAGTTTCATAAGAAAATATTATTCTAATTTAAATCGACTAAAAGAGAAAAAATATCATTTTTATATCATAAAAAGAGAGATCAAAATATATGTTTACTAAAGGTGGTTTAGGTAATTTAATGAAACAAGCGCAACAAATGCAAGAAAAAATGGCAAAAATACAAGAAGAAATAGCTCAAATGGAAGTTACAGGAGAAGCAGGAGCTGGATTAGTTAAAGTAACTATTAATGGAGCACATAATTGTAGACGTGTCGAAGTAGATCCTAGTTTGCTTCAGGATGATAAAGATATGCTAGAAGATTTAGCCGCAGCTGCATTTAATGATGCAACCAGAAGAATATCTGAAGTACAAAAAAAGAAAATGTCTGCTATATCTACAGGTATGCAGCTTCCAAATGGATTTAATATACCAGTTTAAATTATATAAAAAAATAATATAAAGTAAAAAAATATTATTAATAAAATAATTATAAATTAATTTAAAATTATTAATTTTGTTATAAAAGAAATACTTGTAGAACTATACTTTTTATATTTTAAAAAAAATCACTTTTATGTAAATTTAAAAAGAGATGTCTGTATGAAAACACAAAAAAAAGAAGTCTATAATTTTCAATCAGAAGTAAAACAATTATTACATTTAATGATTCATTCACTATATTCTAATAAAGAAATTTTTTTAAGAGAATTAATATCTAATGCATCAGATGCAATAGATAAACTACGATTTGAATCGATATCATCACCAGAATTATATGAGAATGATAGTAATATAAAAATTCAAATATCTGTTAATAAAGCACAACGAACATTAACTATTAGTGATAATGGTATTGGAATGACTAAACAAGATGCCATTGAAAATCTCGGTACGATTGCTAAATCCGGGACAAAATCATTTCTCAAATCTCTAGAAAAAAAAGAAAATAATAAAAAAAATGAATTAATTGGAGAATTTGGAGTTGGTTTTTATTCGTCCTTTATTGTATCAGAAAAGGTATCAGTTAGAACTAGATTTGCTGGTTTACAATCTGATAAAGGAATATTATGGGAATCTTCAGGAGAAGGAGAATATAATGTTACAAATATTATAAAAAAAACTAAAGGAACGGAAATTACTTTATTTTTAAAAAAAGAAGAAGAAGAATTTTTAGAAATATGGCGTATTAAAAGTATAATTAGCAAATATTCTGATCATATCACTGTTCCAATACATATACAAAATTATGATGAAAAAAATAAAACGTATTTTTGGGAACAAATTAATAAAGCTAAAGCGTTATGGACATTAAATAAATCTTCTATTACTGATAACGATTATAAAGAGTTTTATAAACATCTTACTAATGATCAAAATAACCCGCTTACATGGAGTCATAATCATGTGGAAGGAAATCAAGAATATATTAGTTTATTATATATTCCTGAAAAAGCGGCTTGGGATATATGGAATAGAGATAATAAACATGGTTTAAAGTTATATGTAAAACGCGTCTATATTATGGATGACTCTCAATCTTTTCTTCCTAATTACCTACGTTTTATAAGAGGTTTAGTAGATTCTAGCGATTTACCCTTAAATATTTCTCGTGAAATATTACAAGATAATTCTATAACAGAAAAATTAAGAAAAGCACTAATAAAAAGATCGTTAAATATGCTAGATAAACTAGCACGAGATAACAATGAAAAATATCAAATTTTTTGGAATCAATTTGGTCTTGTGTTAAAAGAAGGTCCAGCAGAAGATCATGAAAATTTAGAAAAAATTGCTAATCTATTACGTTTTGCATCCATAAAAAATAATAATTCAGAGCAAAAAATATCGTTAAAAGAATATATATCTAATATGAATGAAAAACAAGAAAAAATATATTATATTACTGCAGATAGTTATTCAGCTGCAAAAAATAGTCCTCATTTAGAACTGTTTAAAAAAAATAATATTGATGTTTTATTATTATCAGATCGAATTGATGAATGGATGATGAATTATCTTTCTGAATTCGAAGGTAAAAAATTTCAATCTATTAGCAAAGAAGATTTATCATTAAGTAAACTAACAAAAGAAAAAAAAATAAAAAATAATGAAGTTTCAACAGAAATGATTGAGTTTTTAAAAAAAGTAAAAAAAATACTTGGAAATAAAGTAAAAGATGTAAGACTAACTTATAGATTAACAGAAACTCCTTGTGTTTTGCTTAGTGATTCTACTGAAATGACCACACAGATGGCTAAACTTTTTTCTGCAGCAGGACAATCTGTTCCAGAATTAAAATATATTTTTGAAATAAATCCAGAACATCTTTTAATAAAAAAAATATGTTTAATTGACAATGAAGATGATCTTAATCAATGGATTAAATTATTACTAGATCAAGCTTTATTGGCTGAAAAAGGTAATCTAGAAAATCCACATAAATTCATTTCTAGAATAAATAAATTACTCCTCAAATAAAAAAATATGATTACTACTATCATATAGTAGTAATCTTACTATTAACTGATATATCAATAAGAAATAATTATGCGTATTGTTTTACTAGGAGCACCTGGAACAGGAAAAGGAACACAAGCAAAATTTATTATGGAAAAATATAATATTCCTCAAATATCTACAGGTGACATGCTAAGAGAAAGTATTCATTCAAAAAACAAAATAGGGATGATTATTAAAAATATTATTGAAGAGGGAAAACTAGTTTCTGATAAAATTGTATGCAATTTGATAAAAAAGAGAATTAAAAGAGAAGATTGTATTAATGGTTTTTTATTAGATGGTTTTCCAAGAACTATTGCGCAAGCTTTTTACTTATCAAAAAATCAGATCAAAATAGATTATGTATTAGAATTTATAATGCCATATAAATCTATATTAGAACGTATATCAGGTAGACGAATACATGTTCAATCAGGACGTGTCTATCATATAAAATTTAATCCTCCAAAAATTCAAGATAGAGATGATGTAACGGGACAATTATTAATTACAAGAAAAGATGATGCAAAAGAGAGTATTAAAAATAGATTGGAAGAGTATGAAAAAACACATTATCCATTAGTGAAATACTATAGAAATGAAAAAAAATTGGGAAATATAAAATATTTTCGAATCGATGCAACACATTCGTTATCTTTAATTAAAGAACAAATCGAAATAATTTTAAATAAGTAATTTCTGCGTTCTACAGGATTCGAACCTGTGACCTACGGCTTAGAAGGCCGTTGCTCTATCCAACTGAGCTAAGAACGCATTAAATAATTATATTAAAATCTAACATTAATATAATATATATGCAACTAAATTACTATTAATATTATTAAATAATATTAAATTTAATAATGCCAATATGTATTATAGTGATATTTTTATATATAATAATAAACAAAAAATAATTGAGTCACTTGCCAATGCCAGCAATAATTATAGATGGGAACAAAATAGCAAAACAATTACAATTAAATATTTTAAAAAAAGTAAATAAAAGAAAAAAAAATGGAAAAAAAATACCCGGATTAGCTATGATTTTAGTAGGAACTCATACTCCTTCACAAATATATGTCAATAAAAAAAAAATAGCATGTAAAAATGTAGGTTTTTTTTCAGAATGTTGGAATTTTCCTGATAATGTAAGTGAAATAGAAATATTAAATCTTATTTCTAAATTAAATAAAAATAAAAATATAGATGGAATTTTAATACAATTACCCCTTCCAAAACAAATAAATCATATGAAAATTTTAAGTAGTATTGTTCCTGATAAAGATGTAGATGGATTTCATCCATATAATACAGGTTCTTTATGCCAAAGAACACCGAAATTAAGAGCCTGTACACCTAAAGGGATTATTACAATGTTAAAATATAATAAGATAAAAACTCATGGATTACATGCAGTAATGGTTGGTGCATCTAACATAGTTGGAAGACCTATGAGTTTAGAATTATTATTAGCAGGATGTACTACTACTGTCACACATCGTTTTACTAAAAATCTAAAAAATCATGTTCAAAATGCTGATTTATTGATTGTCGCAGTTGGAAAAGCAAATTTTTTAAAAGGAAATTGGATAAAAAATGGATCTATAGTTATAGATGTTGGAATTAATAGATTAAAAAATGGAAAAATAGTAGGAGATGTAGATTTTAAAAATGCATATTTAAGAGCATCTTATATAACCCCTGTTCCAGGTGGTGTTGGTCCTATGACAGTTGCAACATTACTACAAAATACATTAGAAGCCTGTGAAAATTATCATGATTGTTAAAATTTTTTATTTTTACGCCATATAGTCTTATCAGGAAAATCTTCTAAGATAATATCTAAAGACATTAATTTTTTTCGTATGTTATCTGCTTCTTCCCATAATTTTAACTGTCTTGCAAGATTTCTTTTTTTGATTAAAAATTGTATTTTTCTTAATGTAGATGAGTTTAATGTAGTTTTTTTTTGTAAGAAATCTTTTGGGTTTTGTAATAAAAAACCTAAATTGTTAGCTAAATATTTTAATCTAAAAGCAAACTTATTGCTTTTTAATACATCTTTTTTTTTAAAAAAATTAATTTTTCGTGCTATTTTAAAAAAAACAGAAAATGCTTTAGGCGTGTTAAAATCATCATTCATCGCCTGATAAAACTCAAATTCAAAATCAATGCCTTCTTCGTCGTTAGAACAAGGATTAGTATTATATAATGCTGTATATAAATATTGTAATGATATACATGCTTGATCTAAATTTTTTTTACAATAGTAAATAGGATGACGATAATGTGTCAAAAGAAAAAAATACCGTAATACTTCAGGATTATAATCTTTTAAGATACTTCTCAAAAAATAAACATTGCCTAAAGACTTAGACATTTTTTGATTATTTATAATTACCATCCCAGTATGCATCCAAAAATTTATCATTGATTTATTATTAAAGCATATAGATTGAGATCTTTCATTTTCATGATGAGGAAAAAGAAGATCAGAACCACCTCCATGAATATCTATAGAATTATTAAAAAAAACAGTAGTTATAGCACTGCATTCAATATGCCAGCCAGGTCGTCCTTTTCCCCATGGAGAATTCCAAGAATATTTTTTGTCATCAGAAATTTTCCAAAGAATAAAATCTAATGGGTTTTTTTTCATCTCATTTATAGGAATGCGCACTCCAGATTTTAATAATATTAAAGATTGATGAGATAAAGTTCCATAACTAGAATCGCTATCTATAGAAAAAACAACATCACCATTTTTATTTATATATGCATGTTTTTTTTGTAGTAATTTTATAATTATTTTAATTATATTTTGAATATAATCTGTAACACGTGGTTCTTCGTCAGGACGTAAAATTCCTAATAAATCAAAATCTTTATGCATTTCTTTTATCATGGCATTAGTAAAAGAACTGATTTCAGTTTTTTCTTTAACTGATTTTAAAATAATTTTATCATCTATATCAGTGATATTTCGAATATATTTTACTTGAAAACCAGAAAAACGTAAATAACGAACTATTGTATCAAAAACTGTAAAAGTACGTCCATGTCCAATATGACAAAGATCATATACAGTAACACCACATACATATAAATTAATTTTATTGTTTTTAATAGGTTTAAAAATTTCTTTTTTACTAGTAAGTGTATTAAAAATTTTTAACATAATTTATATCCTATAAAATATATTTAAAGAAAATAATATAAAATATGTTATTTTCCATATTACCAATGTGATAAACTGATTGAGTTCTTATTTACTAAAAATATTAATAATATAATATTTTAAAATAAATAAAATAATTATTTATAATATATTTAAAATTAATTGTAATATACATAATAAAACATTAAGATTTTCATAAATTTTATAAAAATAAAAAAATTTTTTATTATAAAAAAATTGGGAATTAATCATGAAAACACAATTACGAGAAATGTTGAAATTCCCTTGTTTTTTTACTTATAAGATTATTGGCTTAGCACAGCCTGAACTTATTGATCAAATAATAAAAGTAATTCAAATACAGATTCCTGGAGATTATACACCTCAAGTAAAATCGAGTAACAGAGGCAACTATCTTTCTGTTTCAATTACAATATGTGCTAAAAATTTTGAGCAAATTGAGATTTTATATCATGAAATTAGTAAAATTAATATAGTTAGAATGGTTTTATAAAAAATTTACAATATATATAAAAAAAATATTTTGTACTAATATAGTACAGCCCTATTAAAGAGCCGTACTATAAAAAACATATTTTTTTACATCAAGAAATATTAACTTATTTTATAAGCTAATAACATTGGCGGCAGATGGCCCCTTTGCTCCTTCAGTGATTTCGAATTCAACACTTTGACCTTCTGCTAAAGTTTTAAACCCATTACTTTGTATAGCTGAAAAATGAACAAAAACATCTTTACTACCATCTTCTGGAGTAATAAAACCAAAACCTTTAGATTCATTAAACCACTTAACATTACCTTTAATCTTGGACATCTATATTACCTTACATGAAAAAATATACTAAATTAAAAAAAATTGATCAATCATTATTAATGATAATATGATTTTAAAATCATAATATAAAAAATTTAAATTCTCAATAGATTAACATGTAAATCTATTGTTAGCTAGAAAGTAATTGAATTTTAAAAAAAATTGTATGATTTTCAATAAAAAATTTTTTATATTTAATAAATACTATACTATTGATCAATAAAAATTGTAATATTCTTTTAAAAATAATTTATTTTAAATATAAAAAAACCCGAAAAAAATTTCGGGTTTTTTATGCCTGGATTTGACCTACTCTCACACGGGGAGACCCCGTACTACCATTGGCGTTATAGCGTTTCACTTCTGAGTTCGGAATGGATTCAGGTGGTACCACTACACTATTGTTACCAGGCGTTTTAATATATTTTTA
Source organism: Buchnera aphidicola str. Ak (Acyrthosiphon kondoi) (assembly GCF_000225445.1). NCBI lineage: Bacteria > Pseudomonadati > Pseudomonadota > Gammaproteobacteria > Enterobacterales > Erwiniaceae > Buchnera > Buchnera aphidicola. The sequence continues at coordinate 540,390 of NC_017256.1, forward strand.
TGTTATTAAAATGCTTTAATAAATTAATTAATTCAGTAAAAACAAGCTTTTTATTAAATTTATTTTAAAAACACCTCTGGTGTTGTAAGGTTAAGCCTCTTGGGTCATTAGTACTAGTTAGCTCAACATATCACTATGCTTACACATCTAGCCTATCAACGTCGTAGTCTTCAACGTCCCTTCAGTAAACATTTCTGTTTCAGGGAAGATTCATCTTGGGGCAAGTTTCGTGCTTATATGCGTTCAGCGCTTATCTTTTCCGCATTTAGCTACCGGGCAATGCCATTGGCATGACAACCCGAACACCAGTGATGCGTCCACTTCGGTCCTCTCGTACTAGAAGCAGCTCCCCTCAATCTTCCAACGCCCACGGCAGATAGGGACCGAACTGTCTCACGACGTTCTAAACCCAGCTCGCGTACCACTTTAAATGGCGAACAGCCATACCCTTGGGACCTGCTTCAGCCCCAGGATGTGATGAGCCGACATCGAGGTGCCAAACACCGCCGTCGATATGAACTCTTGGGCGGTATCAGCCTGTTATCCCCGGAGTACCTTTTATCCGTTGAGCGATGGCCCTTCCATTCAGAACCACCGGATCACTAAGACCTGCTTTCGCACCTGCTCGCGTTATCACGCTCACAGTCAAACTGGCTTATGCCTTTGCACTAACCTCACGATGTCCGACCGTGATTAGCCAATCTTCGTACTCCTCCGTTACTCTTTGGGAGGAGACCGCCCCAGTCAAACTACCCACCAGACACTGTCTCTGTGCCGGATTACGGCACTAGGTTAGAATACCGCATTTTAAAGGGTGGTATTTCAAGTTTGGCTCCATTATAACTAGCGTTTTAATTTCATAGCCTCCCACCTATCCTACACATTAAAATTCAGAATTCAGTGTCAAGCTATAGTAAAGGTTCACGGGGTCTTTCCGTCTTGCCGCGGATATACTGCATCTTCACAGCAAATTCAATTTCACTGAGTCCCAGGTGGAGACAGCCTGGCCATCATTACGCCATTCGTGCAGGTCGGAACTTACCCGACAAGGAATTTCGCTACCTTAGGACCGTTATAGTTACGGCCGCCGTTTACCGGGGCTTCAGTCCAGAGCTTTAAGTTTCCTTTGACCCCTTCGATTAACCTTCCGGCACCGGGCAGGCGTCACACCGTATACTTCCACTTTCATGTTTGCACAGTGCTGTGTTTTTAATAAACAGTTGCAGCCAGCTGGTATCTTCGACTAACTTCAGCTACAAGAGTAAATCTTTTCACTTAATGTTAGCGTGCCTTCTCCCGAAGTTACGGCACTATTTTGCCTAGTTCCTTCACCTGGGTTCTCTCAAGCGCCTTAGTATTCTCTACCTAACCACCTGTGTCGGTTTAGGGTACGATTTAATTTTACCTGATGCTTAGAGGCTTTTCTTGGAAGCGTGGTGTCAGTTACTTCATTACCTTAGTAATTCGTCATCATGCCTCAGATTAAAGATAACCGGATTTGCCTAATTATCATACCTACACATTTAAACCAGGATAACCGTCACCTGGATAACTTAACCTTCTTCGTCCCCACTTCGCAGTAATATTAAGCACAGGAATATTAACCTGTTGTCCATCGACTACGCTTTTCAGCCTCGCCTTAGGGATCGGCTCACCCTGCCCCGATTAACGTTGGACAGGAAACCTTGGTTTTTCGGCGAGCAGGTTTTTCACCTGCTTTATCGTTACTCATGTCAGCATTCGCACTTCTGATACCTCCAATATACTTTACAATATATCTTCTTTGGCTTACAGAACGCTCCCCTACCCAGCAAAAAAATATATTTTTGCTGCCGCAGCTTCGGTGCATAGTTTGAGCCCCGTTATATCTTCCGCGCAGGCCGACTTGACCAGTGAGCTATTACGCTTTCTTTAAATGATGGCTGCTTCTAAGCCAACATCCTGGCTGTTTATGCCTTCCCACATCGTTTCCCACTTAACTATGACTTTGGGACCTTAGCTGGCGGTCTGGGTTGTTTCCCTTTCCACAACGAACGTTAGCACCCGCTGTGTGTCTCCCGTGATAACATTCTACGGTATTCGGAGTTTGCATCGGTTTGGTAAGCCGGGATGGCCCCCTAGCCGAAACAGTGCTCTACCCCCGCAGATGAATTCACGAGGCGCTACCTAAATAGCTTTCGGGGAGAACCAGCTATCTCCCGGTTTGATTGGCCTTTCACCCCTAGCCATAGGTCATCCGCTGATTTTTCAACATCAGTCGGTTCGGTCCTCCAGTTGGTTTTACCCAACCTTCAACCTGCCCGTGGCTAGATCACCGGGTTTCGGGTCTGTACCCTGAAACTTAACGCCTATTTAGGACTCGGTTTCCCTTCGGCTCCCCTATTTGGTTAACCTTGCTACAGAGTACAAGTCGCTGACCCATTATACAAAAGGTACGCAGTCACAAATTATTTAAAAAAAATGCTTCCACTGCTTGTACGTACACGGTTTCAGGATCTATTTCACTCCCCTCGCCGGGGTTCTTTTCGCCTTTCCCTTACGGTACTAGTTCACTATCGGTCAGTCAGGAGTATTTAGCCTTGGAGGATGGTCCCCCCATATTCAAACAGGATTTCTCGTGTCCCGCTTTACTTTTCGAACTCACAATATAAATTATTTTGTATACAGGGCTATCACCTTGTATCGCTGAATTTTCCAAATCATTCTACTATAATTTATATTGATTTTAGTTCTGGGCTGTTCCCTTTTCGCTCGCCACTACTTAGGGAATCTCGGTTGATTTCTTTTCCTCAAGGTACTTAGATGTTTCAGTTCCCTTGGTTTGCTTTATTAACTTATTTAATTCAGTTAATAATGATGCATAAAATTGCATCGGGTTTCCCCATTCGGATATCGACGGTTATTACGCTTCATATCAGCTTACCGACGCTTTTCGCAGATTAGCACGTCCTTCTTCGCCTCTGACTGCCAAGGCATTCACCATGTACGCTTATTTGCTTAACCTTACAACCCACAGGTGTTTTAAAAAATAAGTTATGTGCTTGTTTTCCGAATTTTTAAAGAGCTTATTATTAAATTTTAAATTTACTTTAAAAGTTAAATTTGAGAATAACACAATAATTTAAATTAGTATATAATATTTTAAAAATATTTTTATTTATCGTCCCCTAGGGGATTTGAACCCCTGTTGCCGCCGTGAAAGGGCGATGTCCTAGACCTCTAGACGAAGGGGACTTTTACATAAAATTATTTTCTTAAATTTGATAATATAATAAATAACAGATCAAAAAAAAGAGTCAAGTATTTTCTTTGTTATTAGTTAAAATATTAAAAAAATATAGATTAAATTATTTATTATGTAAAAGATCATTTTATTTCTTTAAAATATCAATAATATAATCTGTCTTTGGAAGTATATTATGCCATAAAAAAAAAGAATGAGCTGCTTGAAAAGCTAACATACCTATTCCATCAGAAAAAAGATTATTTCCCATTTTCAAACACCAATTCATAAACATTTTTTTATCTTTTTGATAATTCATATCATAAAAACATGTTTTTGAAGATACTAACGATACAGGAATAAAATTATTTTTTCTTTCAATAAATTTTGATGTAGCGTTAATAATTAAATCAAAGGATTTTATTTTTGATGAATTTTCATCAAAAACATCTATATTCCCATATTTATAAAATTGTAAAACTAATTTTTTAGCATTTGAAACAGTTCTATTTAAAATAAAAATTGAACACCCAAAAGATAAAAGAGGAAAAAGAACTCCTTTAACAGCACCACCTGCACCAATTATTAATATTGAATAATTTTTTTTTATAAAATTTAATCTTGTTAAATCAGATAATAATCCAATTCCATCTGTATTATCTCCTAAAATGTACTTATTATCTATTTTTTTTAATGTATTAACAGATTGAGCAATCTTAGCTCTTTTAGTTAATTTGTCACAAAAAAAATAAGCTTCTTGTTTAAATGGTGCAGTAATATTTGCACCTTGACCGTCTTGTTTAAAAAAATCTTGTAAAAAAACATTAAACTTATCTAACGGAACGTTAACGGATTTATAAATATGAAGAATACCTGTTTGTTTTGCAAATAAACTGTGAATAATAGGAGATTTGCTATGATTAATAGGGTTTCCGAATACAGCATAATTAAAATTTTGGCATTTAAACATGACGAATTAACTTTCCATTAATAATATTAATAATTTTAGAAGGATTTTTTTCATTACCTATTTTCCCATGTAATAAAGGAAAATCTTTACCAAAACATTTTAATACTTCTTCGGGAGTAAAACATGGAGTAAAATTTGAAATATTAGCACTTGTAGATATTAAAGCTCCTTTAAAAGCATTACATAGTTTTATTATTTCAATATGAGCACTTATACGTACAGCCACAGTGTTAAATTTACCAGTCAACCAATAAGGAACATCAGGATTAGCTGGTAGTAAAAAAGTAAATGGTCCAGGCCAATGAAAAAAAATTTTTTGTTTTTGCTTATTAGATAAGTTATTTTCATTCACATACATTTTTATCTGATTAAAATCTGAAGCTACTAATATAAATCCTTTTTCTATACTTCTTTTTTTTAAAATTAATAATTTTTTTATAGCTTTTTTACTATTAGGATTGCACCCTAATCCAAACATTGATTCTGTAGGGTAAGCAATTACATTATCATCATGTAACATCTTTATACAATGAAGCAGTGAATTTAAAAAACAATGTTTATCCATTAACATCTTCTCATGATAAAAATTATTATTATTCTTCAATTTAAAATAATATTTTTTTAATGAATAATATCTTCTTTAAAATTAAATAATAAATTTTCAAGTTTACGATATACTGGTTTACATCCAGGAATATTAAACAATACAATTAATATAATCCATTTTAAATCTTCAAGATTTAATTCATTAATGTCTAATTCCATAATTCTTTCAATTATTATTTCTCGTGTATCCAATGTTAATATCTCTAACTGTTCTAAAAAAAGTATAAAGCCACGACAATCAACATTTAATTTAAGAGATTCTTCTTGAGTATAAATTCGAGTAGAAATCTGATTCGACAATAAATTCATAGATGGAATAATATTTTTTTTATAAAACGAAAGATTTTTTAACCAACGTAAAGCATTATAAATATCTCGTTTTTGAAAACCTATATCAGACAAATCATTAGTTAAACTATCGTAATCAATAGAATTTTTTGATTCACTATGTACATAATTTTCAAACAAATATATTAATATATCAAACATTACGTCCTCAATCACATATTAAAAAATTTAAATATTTAATAATATATTCTACATATAAGATTATTATGAGTATTTTTAATAAATAATATGCAAAATGTCATAATATAAATAAATTTCTACTAAAAAATATAATATATTTTTTGATTAAAAAACAAAAAACAATAATAGTAAACTTTTAATTATAATAAAAAAGTCTATACTAATATATAAAATTCAACTATTTTACATCTAAAATATATATGTCTTTGTTAAAAATACTATATTATCCTGATACACGTTTAAGACTTATTGCTAAACCTGTAAATGAAGTTAATAAAAAAATAAAAAAAATCGTAAATAACATGATAGATACAATGTATCAAGAAGAAGGAATTGGTTTGGCAGCAACTCAAGTAAATATTCAGTTGCAAATTATAGTCATTAATACAATGGAAGAAGAAAAAAATAATTTAGTACTTATTAATCCTAAAATCATTAAAAAAGAAGGAAATATTAGCATTGAAGAAGGATGTTTATCAATTCCAGAATATCGAGCTTCTATTCCAAGATACAATTATATAAAAGTTCAAGCAATCAATATTTATGGAGAAAAAATAGAAATAGAAGCAGAATCGATATTATCTATTTGCATACAGCATGAAATAGATCATCTTCAAGGTAAGTTATTCATTGATTATCTATCAAAATTTAAAAGAGAAAGAATACAAAAAAAAATTCAAAAAAAAAGAAAAAATATTGATCAAGGAATAAAATAAATTTGAAAAAATTAAAAATTGTTTTTGCTGGAACAGAATATTTTTCTGCCAAACATTTAAATGCACTAATTAGATCTTCACATAAAGTAATTTCAGTAATTACTCAACCAGATAGTTCTTCCGGAAGAGGACAAAAAATTACTTTTTCTCCTGTAAAAATACTATCTATAAATAATCATATTCCTATTTTTCAACCTATAAATTTAAATGATAGAGTTTTTCAAAAAAAACTACTAAAACTTAATGCAGATATAATGATAGTTGTTTCTTATGGGAAAATAATACCAAAAAAAATTCTCTCTATGTTTCCAAATGGCTGTATTAATGTTCATCCCTCACTTTTACCTAGATGGCGAGGAGCAACTCCGATTCAATCATCAATTTTATATGGTGATAAAAATACAGGTATAAGTATTATTAATATGAATGATAAAATTGATTCTGGCACTATAATACATACAGAAACGTGTGATATATCGTCGAAAGATACTACTCAAAGCTTATCCTTAAAATTAGTAAAAATTGGGGAAAAAGCTTTATTAGAAGTATTAGAAAAAATTATATCAAATACAATTATTGAAAAAAAACAAAATGAAAAAAATGTAATTTTATCGAAAAAAATACATAAAAAAGATGCCTTATTAAATTGGAATTTAGAAGCTGAAAAATTAGAACGTTTAATACGGGCATTTAATCCATGGCCGGTATGTTACTTTTTATTAGAAAATAAAGCTATAAAAGTATGGCAATCAACAGTTATTCCTATAATAAAATCAAATTTCTCTATAGGAGAAATTATCTGCTCTAATCAAAATGGAATTCAAATCAATACATCTCATCAAATATTAAATATTGAAAAATTACAATTACCTGGCAAAAAAATTATGGACGTTAAAAATATAATTACTTCTAAGAAAAATTTATTTAAAGTTGGAACTGTTATATAAAGAAATATTAATGTGTTTTTTCTTAAAACTATCTGTGCTATAAAAAAACAAGCAAACGGCATGTTTCCGTTTGCTTTAAAAGCATATCTTATATATTTTTATAAAAAAAATAATATAAATTTTATTGTTCTATAATTTCTTCTTTTTTATTTTTTTTAACACGATCAACTAATTCAATATAAGCCATTGGAGCTTTATCTCCAGATCGAAATCCACATTTTAGAATACGAGTATAACCACCTAATCTACTAAAAAAAGAAGGCCCTAATTTTTTAAATAATTTCGCAACTATCGCATCATCACGAATACGAGAAAAAACTAATCGTCTATGTGCAATAGTATCTGTTTTAGATAAAGTAATAATAGGTTCGACAATACGACGTAATTCTTTCGCTTTAGCTAAAGTAGTTTTAATAACTTCATGCATGAATAACGAACATGCCATATTTTTTAACATAGAATGAAGATGAGCACTATTACGATTTAATTGACGACCACTTTTTCGATGACGCATAAATTTATTCCTTCTATTAAGATCTCAATATAAAATAAAATATAAATTATTCATCTAAAACACTTGATGGTGGCCAATTTTCTAATCTCATACCAAGAGATAAATTTCTAGAAGCTAAGATGTCTTTGATTTCAGTTAAAGATTTTTTGCCTAAATTAGGAGTTTTTAAAAGTTCAACTTCAGTTCTTTGTACCAAGTCACCAATATAATGTATAGCTTCTGCTTTAAGACAATTAGCAGAACGAACTGTTAGTTCTAAATCATCTACTGGACGTAATAAAATGGGATCAAATTCAGGTTTTTCTTCTTTAACTTCAGGTTCGCGAACATCTCTTAAATCAACAAAAGCTTCTAATTGTTCTGCCAAAATAGTAGCAGCTCGTCGAATTGCTTCTTCTGGATCAATGGTTCCATTTGTTTCCATTTCAATAACTAACTTATCTAAATCAGTTCTTTGTTCTACACGTGCGGCTTCGACATTGTAAGAAATGCGATCTATTGGACTATAACAAGCATCTACTAATAAACAACCTATTGGTCGTGAATCTTCTTCCAAATGAACTCTTGAAGATGCAGAAATATAACCTCGTCCACGTTGCACTTTTATTCGCATTTTAATAGAAGCGTTTTCATAAGTTAAATGACAAATTACATGTTCTGGTTTAATAATCTCAACGTCACCATCATGCATAATATCTGCAGCAGTAACACAACCAATTCCAGATTTATTTAATGTAAGAAAGGCCTCATCTTTTCCATATACTTTTACAGCTAATCCTTTTAAATTTAATAAAATTTCTAAAATGTCTTCTTGTACACCCTCTTTAGTGCTATACTCATGAAGTACCCCATCAATCTCAACTTCAGTTACAGCACATCCAGGCATAGAAGACAAAAGAATTCTACGAAGTGCATTTCCAAGAGTATGACCGAATCCTCTTTCTAGTGGCTCTAAAGTTACTTTAGTATGAGTTGCGCTAATTTGTTCAATATCAACTAAACGCGGTTTTAAAAAATCCATGATAGAGTTCTGCATATTATCCTCTTTTTAACAGTAAACTTTATTATTTAGAATAAAGCTCGACAATTAAATATTCATTAATTTCTGCAGATAAATCAGAACGTTCAGGAAATCTTTTAAAAATACCTTCCATTTTAGTTGAATCAACTTCTATCCAAATTGGTTTCTCTCTTTGTTCAACAAGTTCCAAAGCCGCTTTTATTCGTGATTGATTTTTAGATTTCTTCCTAATAGAAATTAGATCATTAGGAGAGACTTGATATGAAGCAATATTAACAACTTTGTTATTAACCATAATAGATTTATGACTAATTAATTGTCTTGATTCAGCACGAGTACAACCAAAACCCATACGATAAACCACATTATCCAATCTAGATTCTAATAAATTTAATAAATTTGCTCCAGTATTACCTTTTAAACTAGCTGCTAATTTATAATATATTTTAAACTGTCGTTCTAAGATGCCATACAAACGACGTACTTTTTGTTTTTCACGCAATTGGACAGCATAATCAGATAGTCTAGGTTTGCGAACGCCATGTTGTCCAGGAGGCTGTTCTAATTTACATTTTGATTCTATTGGACGCAAGCCTGATTTAAGAAACAAATCAGTACCTTCACGTCGACTCAATTTTAATTTAGGACCTAAATATTTTGCCATTTTATTCTCCAAAATTCCTAAAAAATCATACACGACGTTTTTTAGGAGGACGGCAACCATTATGAGGAATTGGTGTCACATCAGTAATATTTGTAATACGAAATCCAGCAGCATTTAAAGCTCTAATAGTAGATTCTCTACCAGGACCTGGTCCTTTAACCATAACTTCTAAGTTTTTTATACCATAATCTTTTACTATTTCTGCACAACGTTCAGCCGCAACTTGTGCAGCAAAAGGAGTAGATTTGCGAGAACCTCTAAAACCAGAACCACCAGAAGTTGCCCAACCTAAAGCATTTCCTTGTCTATCAGTAATAGTGACAATAGTATTGTTGAAAGAAGCATGAATATGAGCTATGCCATCTAAAATTTGTTTTTTCACACGTTTTTTTGTACGAATAGAAGCTGAATTTTTTACCATAATTAATCTTACCTAAATTATTTTTTTATTGGTTTTCGAGGACCTTTACACGTTCTAGCATTAGTTTTAGTTCTTTGTCCATGCACTGGAAGACCTCTACGATGACGTAAACCGCGATAACAACTTAGATCAATTAAACGCTTAATATTTAAAGTTCTTTCTCTTCTTAAATCACCTTCAATTACATATTTTGCAACATGTGTTCTTAAAAGATCAATTTGTTCTTCATTTAAATCTATAATTTTAGAATATTCAGAAATATTAGCAATAGAACAAATTAATCTAGAACGCTTTTTACCAATCCCATATATTGCAGTTAATGCAATTAAAGTGTGTTTATTTTCAGGAATATTAATACCTGCAATACGTGCCATATTATAAAATCCTATAAATGTATTTTAAATGAATCTATAAATCTTAAAATAATAATTGATATTTATAAAAGCTATTAACCTTGACGTTGTTTATGTTTAGGATCATTACTACAAATAACTCTTACAACATTATTTCTTCTTATTATTTTACAATTTCGACAAAGTATTTTTACAGAAGCTTGTACCTTCATTATATTTCCTCAAGTATCCTAATATAAAATGTTTAATTTAAATTGGCTTTTTTTAACATAGATTCATATTGATGAGACATTACTAGTGTTTGAATTTGACTGATAAAATCCATAATGACTACTACAACAATTAATAATGATGTGCCGCCAAAATAAAAAGGAACATTCATAGCACTGCGCATGAATTCTGGAATCAAACAAATAAACGTAATATAAAAAGAACCAATTAGTGTTAATCTTAACATGATTTTATGAATATATTTTGCTGTTTGTTCTCCAGGTCTGATTCCTGAAATAAAAGCTCCTGATTTTTTTAAATTGTCTGCTGTTTCACGAGGATTAAATACTAATCCTGTATAAAAGAAACAAAAAAATACTATTGCAGAAATATATAAAATTAAATATACAGGTTGGTTTGGTTGTAAATAAAACAATATGGTTTGCAACAATTGATTGTTTACTTTACACCAGGATATAATAGTTGCAGGGAATAAAACAACACTAGAAGCAAAAATCGCAGGAATTACACCAGACATATTAATTTTTAAAGGTAAATGAGTGCTTTGCGCACTATAAATGCGACGACCTTGTTGACGTTGTGCATAATGCACAATAATTTTTCTTTGTCCTCTTTCTATAAAAACAACAAGAAAAATTACTAAAAAAATTAATAATAACACAAATAAAAATAATAAAATATGTAAATCTCCTTGTCTGGTTTTTTCGATAGTATTACTAATAGCGGATGGTAGACCTGCAATTATCCCTATAAAAATAATAATTGAAATACCATTACCGATACCATGTTCTGTAATTAATTCTCCCAACCACATCAAAAACATCGTGCCAGTAACCAAACTTATAATAGCAATTAAATAAAAACAAAAATCAGTATTAATTATAATCGTACGCATTCCTGATATATTAGGAAGGGTAGTAGCAATTCCAATAGACTGTATGAGAGCTAATATTAAAGTAGCATATCTAGTATACTGATTGATTTTATGACGTCCAGATTCCCCTTCTTTTTTCATTTCAGATAAAGTTGGGTATACTAATGTTAGTAATTGAATAATAATAGAAGCTGATATATACGGCATAATTCCTAGAGCAAAAATAGAAGCTCGACTCAAAGCACCACCAGAAAACATATTAAACATGTCAACAATAGTGCCTTTCTGTTCATTTAATATTTTAGATAAAATTATAGTATCAATTCCAGGAATTGGAATAAAAGAACCAATACGAAAAATAATGATAGCTACTATTAGAAAAATAATCCTCTGTTTTAACTCACTAATATTTTTTTTGGTATTTTTAAAATTTAATCCTAATTTTTTAACCATTATCTACCGCTTATCCTTCAATTTTCCCACCAGAATTTTCAATTTCAGCACGAGCACCTTTTGTAACAAGTAAACCTCTGATTATCAAAGGAACTTTTAATTCTCCTGAAAGAATTATTTTTGCATGTTTAATATTTTTTTTAATAATATTTTCTTTTTTTAATATATTGATATCAATAATATTCGTAGATAATTTTGATAAATCTGACAAACGAACTTCGGTTGTAATATTTTTTTTTCTAGAATTAAATCCAAATTTAGGAAGTCTACGATGTAAAGGCATTTGGCCACCTTCAAAACCACGACGCATACTGCTTCCTGATCTAGATTTTTGACCTTTATGACCACGACCTGAAGTTTTTCCAAATCCTGAGCCGATACCACGTCCTAATCTTTTTCGATTTTGACGTGCTCCATTTGCTGGAGAAAGAGTATTTAAACGCATATCTCTATTCCTCTTGTATTTTTAAGATATAAGAAATTTTTTTAACCATTCCTTGAATAGAAGGTGTATCTTTACGTATTACAGTATGTCCGATATAACGCAATCCAAGTCCAATTAGAGTTTTTTTATGCTTAGGTAACCTTCCTATAGCACTTTTTATTTGAGTAATTTTAATATTTTTCATTAAATATAATTTATCCTAATATATCTTCAATGCATTTATTTCTTTTGGCAGCTATCATTTCTGGAGATTTCATATTAACTAAACCATTCATAGTAGCGCGTACAACATTAATTGGGTTAGTAGAACCATAAGTTTTAGCTAATACGTTATGTATTCCTGCAACTTCTAAAACTGCACGCATAGCTCCACCTGCAATAATTCCAGTTCCATCAGAAGCGGGTTTCATAAAAACATGTGATCCAGTATGAGAACCTTTTAATGAATGTTGCAAAGTTTTATTAACTAACGGTATAGTAATCATATTACGTCTAGCTTTTTCCATTGCTTTTTGAATAGCAGCAGGTACTTCACGCGCTTTACCATAGCCAAAACCAACTCGTCCATCTCCATTTCCTACTACAGTTAATGCTGTAAAAGAAAATATACGACCGCCTTTCACAGTTTTTGAAACACGATTTACCGTAATTAATTTTTCTTGTAAATCACTGTTGTTTTTTTTTTCAATATTAGCCATTCTATAATTTTCACCTTAAAACTTTAGTCCAACTTCACGTGCAGACTCAGCTAAAACTTGTACACGACCATGGTATTTAAAACCAGATCGATCAAAAGAAACATTATATATTCCTTTTGACAAGGCGCGTTCTGCAATAATTTTACCAATTTTTGCTGCGGCTTCTTTATTTCCTGTATATTTTAAACTACAGTTTATTTTTTTTTCTAATGTCGAAGCAAATGCTAATACTTTTGATTCTATCGAAGAAATTATTTGGGCATATATATGACGTGGAGTGCGATGTATGACTAGTCGAATAGCGCCTAATTTTTTAATTTTACGACGTGTTTTCATAGACCGGCGTATACGGGAAATTATTTTTTTTTTACTGGAAAAAATCATTTTATTTTTTCTTAGCCTCTTTCATACGTACGATTTCATCTGAATATCGTATACCTTTTCCTTTATAAGGTTCTGGCACACGGTAGGAACGTAAATTAGCCGCAATTTGTCCAACTAGTTGTTTATCTATTCCTTGAATAATAATTTCTGTTGGAGATGAGTTTTCCACACTAATACCGTCAGGTAAAAAGTATTCAATTATATGCGAATAACCTAATGACATATTAATTATATTACCCTTTGTTATTGAAAAACGATAACCAACTCCCGATAATTGTAATTTTTTACTAAATTTTTTAGAAACACCTATAATCATGGAATTTACGAGAGCTCTTGAAGTTCCTGCTTGAGCCCAACCATCAGAAAAACCTGAATGAGGTGAAAAAATTATTTTATCATTTAAATATTCAATTTTAACTGATCGATGAATAGTACGTGAAAGATAACCATATTTTCCTGTAATTGATATATTTTGTGAATCTAATTTAATATTAATATCAGAAGGAACAACAATTGGACATTTAGCAACACGAGACATTCTTCCTCCATTAATTCTTAAGATACATAACAAATAACTTCACCACCAAGACCTGCTTGACGCGCCATACGATCTGTCATAACTCCTTGAGAAGTAGAAATTACTGCTATTCCTAAACCAGACATAACTTCAGGTAAATTATTCTTATTTTTATATATACGCAAACTAGGACGACTAACGCGTTGAATCATTTCTACTACTGATTTTCCTTGAAAATACTTTAAAATTATTTCTAATTCTAATTTAGCATTTCCTATAATTTTGTAGTCTTTAATATAACCTTCTTGCTTTAATAATTCGACAATTGATTTTTTTAATCTTGATGAAGGCATTGTAACGGAATTCTTATTAGCCGATTGGCCATTTCGAATTCGAGTTAACATATCTGCTATCGGATCTTGCATACTCATTTTTAAACTCCAAAAACTAAAAAAGTATATTTTACCAACTGGCTTTTTTTAAACCAGGTATTTCACCTTTCATGGCAGCTTCTCTAACTTTAATACGACTCAATCCAAATTTACGCAAAAAAGCATGCGGACGACCTGTTTGACGACATCTGTTTCGCTGACGTGATGGACTGGAGTCGCGTGGGAAAGATTGTAATTTAAGAACTGCATTCCAACGTTCTTCCTCTGAGCAATTCATATTAGAAATAATATTTTTTAATGCATTACGTTGTGTATAAAATTTATTAGCTAATTTTACACGTTTAACTTCACGTGCTTTCATAGATTGTTTAGCCATTGAATAACCTTATTTTTACTTACGAAAAGGAAAATTAAAAGCAGATAATAATAAAAGAGCTTCGTGATCAGATTTAGCGGTAGTAGTAATTGTAATATCTAATCCACGAACTCGATCAATTTTATCATAATCAATTTCAGGAAAAATAATTTGTTCTCGTATTCCTAAACTATAATTTCCTTTACCATCAAAAGAATGACTTGATAAGCCACGAAAATCACGAATACGCGGAACAGCAATAATAATTAGACGTTCAAAAAAATCCCATTTTTTCTGACCACGTAATGTAACTTTACATCCAATAGGATAGCCTTGACGAATTTTAAAACTAGCTACAGATTTACGAGCTTTAGTGATGAGTGGTTTTTGTCCAGATATTGCTGTTAAATCTGAAATAGCATTATCTAAAATTTTTTTATCAGAAGCGGCAGTACCTACACCCATATTTAAAGTAATTTTATCAATTTTAGGCACTTGCATAACAGAACTATAATTCAGTTTAAGCATAAGCTGTTTGATAACTTTTGACTTATAATAATCATACAATGTTGCCATTATATTACTCCAGACTATTGAATCGTTTTTCTATTAGATTTAAAAAATCGAACTTTTTTACCCTTTTCAAATCTAAAACCAATACGATCTGATTTATTAGTTTCAGGATTTAAAATAGCAATGTTTGATATGTGAATAGGAGCTTCTTTTTCTAAAATACCACCACTTTTATTTTGAGATGGAACTGGTTTTTGATGTTTTTTAATTAAATTTAAACCATTAACAATTACTTTATTAACAGATAAAATATCTTTAATAGTACTTGTTTTTCCTTTATCTTTTCCAGTTAATATAATAACCGCATCATTACGACGCAACTTTGATGCCATCTTTTGTTCCTTAAAATTTTTATAGCTAAAGAACTTCAGGAGCTAATGAAATAATTTTCATAAATTTTTCTGTTCTTAACTCGCGAGTTACAGGCCCAAAAATACGAGTTCCAATAGGTTGTTCGTTATTATTCAACACAACACAAGAATTAGTATCAAAACGAATAATAGAACCATCGGATCGTCTGATTCCTTTTTTAGTTCTTACTACTACTGCTTTAAGAACTTCTCCTTTCTTTACTTTCCCTCTAGGTATTGCTTCTTTAACTGTAATTTTAATTACATCACCAATACCAGCATAACGACGACGGGAGCCACCTAAAACTTTAATACACATAGCAGTTCGTGCACCAGAGTTATCAGCTACATTAAGAATAGTTTGTTCTTGAATCATATTTTTAAGGCTCCAATTATTTTAATTAAAATAAAAAATTAATTAAAAATAATTTTATTATAACACTACTTATATGTTATTGATAGAAAACATGAGCAGACCTGAGTTTGTTCATGTTTTGGTTTTTTTTAAAAAACTGTTTTTTCAATAATGCGAACTAAAACCCAAGATTTTGTTTTAGAAATCGGACGAGATTCGCGAATTTCTATTAAATCACCTATAGTACATTCATTTTTTTCGTCATGAATATGAAGCTTTGTAGTACGTTTAATAAATTTTCCATAAATAATATGTTTTACAAAACGTTCTATTGAGACAACAGCAGATTTTTGCATTTTATTGCTTATTACACGACCCTGCAAAGTTCGAATTTTTTCCATTATTTTATCTTTTCCTTCTCATCTAACAAAGTCTTTACTTGTGCAATATTTCGTCGGACTTTTCGTAGTAAATGAGGCTGTTTTAATTTTCCAGAAACAGATTGCATACGCAGATTAAATTGTTCTCGTAATAATTGCAAAAGTTCTGCATAAAGATCTTTTTTATTTTTTTTTCTAAATTCTACTATTGCTTTCATTACATCACCATCTTAGTTACAAAAGTAGTTTTAATTGGTAACTTTGCAGCTGCTAGTTTAAATGCTTCACGAGATTCTTCTTCAGTAACTCCATCTAATTCATAGAGAATTTTACCGGGTTGTACTAAAGCGACCCAATATTCAACGTTTCCTTTTCCTTTACCCATTCTCACTTCTAATGGTTTTTGAGTTACAGGTTTATCAGGAAATATACGTATCCACATTTTTCCTTGTCTTTTAATACAACGAGTTATGGCTCTTCGTGCAGATTCAATTTGACGAGCAGTTAAACGTCCTCTATCAACGGCTTGTAAACCAAAAGCACCAAAATTAACATTGGTACCAGACGCCAAACCACGATTCCGTCCTTTATGCATTTTGCGAAATTTAGTACGTTTTGGTTGCAACATTATTATCTTCTCTCTCTTTCTTACTTTCTATTTTTACGATATTGCTTTTTTGTCTGGACAGAAGGTTTTTCTAATCTTTCAATAGTTGCCATACCACCTAATATTTCACCTTTAAAAATCCATACCTTAACGCCTATCACACCATATGTTGTATGAGCTTCTGAAATGCTATAATCAATATTTGCACGTAAAGTATGAAGAGGCACTCTTCCTTCTCTATACCATTCTCTACGAGCTATTTCTGCCCCTCCTAAACGTCCACTAACTTCGACTTTAATACCTTTTGCACCTTGCCGCATTGCATTTTGAACAGATCTTTTCATGGCACGTCGAAACATAACTCTTCTCTCTAACTGAGAAGTAATACTATCAGCTACAAGCTTAGCATCTAATTCAGGTTTACGTACTTCGGAAATATTAATTTGAACTGGCACTTCAGTTATTTTGGAAATAGCAACTCTTAATTTTTCTACATCTTCACCTTTTTTCCCAATAACAATACCAGGTCTAGCAGTATAAATTGTAACTCGAATACTTTTAGCTGGTCTTTCAATGATAATTCGAGAAATTGATGCTTTTTCTAGTTTTTTCATTAAAAATTGGCGAACTTTATAGTCACTATCTAAATGGTCAGCAAAATCTTTAGTATTAGCAAACCAAACAGAATTCCATTTTTTTATTATACCCAATCGCATACCATTAGGATGTACTTTCTGACCCATCACTGATTCTCCTCAATGTTAACGATCAGACACAATCACAGTAATATGACTAGTACGTTTTAAAATACGATCTGCACGTCCTTTAGCACGTGGCATCATTCTTTTCATTGTTGAACCTTCATTAATAAATATTTTTTTGATTCTTAATTTATCTATATCAGCACCATCATTATGTTCTGCATTTGCTACAGCTGATTCCAGTACTTTTTTTACTAAAATAGCTGCTTTTTTATTAGTATAAGTTAAAATACTTAATGCATGTGGAACCTTTTTACCACGAATTAAATTTGCAATCAAACGAACTTTTTGAGCTGAAGAACGTGCTTGACGATGTTGAGCTAAAGTTTCCATTTACTCCTCTTTTTTCTTTCTTTTTTTAATTAGCGTTTTTTTACTTTTTTATCGGCAGTATGTCCTCTATAAGTACGAGTTAAAGAAAATTCACCTAATTTATGTCCTACCATTTCTTCAGTAATAAAAACAGGAATGTGACTACGACCATTATGAATAGATATTGTTAAACCTATCATATTTGGAAAAATTGTTGAGCGTCTTGACCATGTTTTAATCGGCTTTTTATCATTTATTTTTACTGATTTTTCTACTTTTTTTAACAAACTTATATCTATAAAAGGACCTTTCTTAAGAGATCGTGGCATAAAATGATCCTTATCATAATTATTTCTTACGATGACGTAAAATAAATTTTTCAGTACGTTTATTTTTACGAGTTTTCTTCCCTTTTGTCTGAACTCCCCATGGAGTCACTGGATGCTTACCAAAATTTCTACCTTCACCACCTCCATGAGGATGATCAACAGGATTCATGGCTGTACCACGAACAGTAGGACGTACGCCTATCCAACGAGAGGCACCTGCTTTACCTAAAACTTTTAACATATGTTCAGAATTACCTACTTCACCGATAGTAGCTCTACAATTAGATTGAGTTTTTCGCATTTCACCAGAACGCAATCTTAAAGTTGCATACTCTTCATCAAATGCTACTAATTGTACATAACTTCCTGCAGAACGAGCGATTTGACCACCTTTTCCAGGTCTCATTTCTACGTTGTGAACAAATGTCCCTACTGGAATGTTCTTGAGTGGTAAAGAATTTCCTACTTTTATAGGAGCATTCAAACCAGAAACAACGGTATCTCCTATTCTTAAATCTTTTGGAGCTAAGATATAGTTTCTTTTACCATCTTTATACAAGATCAAAGCAATATTAGAAGAACGGTTAGGATCATATTCAAATCTTTCTACAGTAGCTTCTATACTATCTTTATTTCTCTTAAAATCTATAATACGATATGCTCTTTTATGTCCACCACCAATATGACGAGTTGTAATTCTACCATTATTATTACGTCCTCCGCTTTTACTTTTCTTTCTTAATAATGAAGAAAAAGGTTTTCCTTTATGTAGCTGTGCGTTAACAACTTTAATAACGTGGCGACGACCCGGAGATGTCGGTTTGCATTTAACAATTGCCATTGTTTTGTCCTCCGACTACTCTGTATTGCCTATGAAATCTAAATTATACCCTTTTTTAACTTTAATATAAGCTTTCTTCCAGTTACTTCGTTGAATAATACGATTGGACTGACGCTTTTTTTTTCCTTTAACTTTTAATGTTTTTATACTATCAACTTCTACATCAAAGATTTTTTTGACAGCACACTTTATCTCATATTTAGTAACATTATTTAAAACCTTTAACACAATAGTATTAAATTTTTCTGTAGATTTAGATGATTTTTCAGATACATGTGGAGAAAGTAGTATTTTTAATAAACGTTCTTCAGAAATCATGAAAGTATTTCCTCTATTTTTTTCACTGCTTCAACAGTAATAATAACATGCTCAAAAGCAATTAAACTAACAGGATCTATAGAATGAACATCTTTCACATCAACTGAATATAGGTTTCTAGATGCAAGAAATAAATTATTATCTAGTTTATTGGTAATAATAAGAACATTTTTTAAATCTATATCTTGTAATTTTTGTACTAAAAGTTTTGTTTTAGGCAATGTTAATGAGAATTTCTCAAAAACTATTAATCTTTTTTGACGTATTAATTCAGAAAAAATACTTTTTAAAGCACCACGATACATTTTTTTATTGACTTTTTGACTATGTTCTTGTGGTTTGGCAGCAAATGTAACACCACCTGACCGCCAAATTGGACTTCTAAATGATCCTGCTCGTGCACGACCTGTACCCTTTTGACGCCACGGTTTTCTACCTGATCCAGAAACTTCAGCGCGACTTTTTTGTGCCCTCGTACCTTGACGGGTAGATGCTGAATAAGCAATAACGACTTGATGAATTAGAGCTTCATTGAAATCACGACCAAAAATGATTTCAGAAACACTAAGAACACGTTGTACGTCTTTAACTACTAATTCCATGATGCTTTACTCCTCACTGCTCAAACCTTAATAGCTGGTTTAACGATAAGATCACTACCGGTAGCACCGGGAACAGCACCTTTTACCAAAAGAAGATTTTTACGTTCATCGATATGTACTATATTTAAACTTTGCACAGTAACACGATTGTTTCCTAGTTGTCCTGCCATTTTTTTACCTTTAAAAACTCTACCTGGAGTTTGATTCTGACCGATAGAACCTGGTACTCTATGAGATAAAGAGTTTCCATGTGTTGCGTCTTGAGTATGAAAATTCCATCTTTTTACTGTCCCGCAAAAACCTTTTCCTTTAGAAATACCTGTAATATCAACTTTTTTTACATTATTAAAAATATTAATTGTAATACTTTGTCCCACTTTAAAAATTGTATTTTTATCAGTTCTAAATTCCCATAAACCTCGACCAGGAATCACTCCGGATTTTAAAAAATGTCCTGCTTTTGGTTTATTCAATCTATTAGATTTTTTTACACCAGTTGTTACTTGAATAGCACAATAGAGATCAGTATTTATATTTTTTACTTGTGTAATTCGATTTTCTTTTAATTCAATCACTGTTACTGGGATTGAAGATCCTTCATCATTAAAAATACGAGTCATTCCAATTTTCTTACCAACTAAACCAATCATTTATTTAATACCTTAATCATATCTACTTGATTAACCTAAACTAATTTGCACATCTACACCGGCAGCAAGATCTAACCGCATTAGTGCATCAACAGTTTTTTCAGTAGGTTCTACTATGTCAATTAAACGCTTATGTGTACGAATTTCATATTGATCACGTGCATCCTTATTTACATGTGGAGAAACTAAAATAGTAAAACGTTCTTTACGAGTTGGAAGAGGAATTGGTCCACGTACTTGTGCACCAGTTCTTTTTGCTGTTTCAACAATTTCTGTAGTTGATTGATCAATTAATCTATGATCAAAAGCTTTTAAACGAATACGGATTCTTTGGTTCTGCATCAGACCAGAACTCCAATTATTTACAAATTGAAAATTTAATCTGCTCTGAATAAATTTATATTATTCAAGAGTAGATACAATTAAGTATTACTATGTAACTCCAATATCAGGAGTGTTTTTTAAATATATTATAAGAAGAACTTTATATATTTTTTAAAAAATTATTTTTAATTTATAATTTTATTCAAAAAAAATTAATAAATTGTTTTTACTATAAAATAAAATATATAAATCAAGAAAAGAGCATTTTATACTCTTTTCTTAATAAATTCAACTAGATATCAGTATAAAAATGCCGTAAATATAAAATTATTAAAGTAAAACCTTAGATACTACACCGGCTCCAACAGTACGACCACCTTCACGTATAGCAAATCGTAATCCATCAGCCATAGCAATAGGATTAATTAACGTGACAGTCATTTTTATATTGTCTCCCGGCATAACCATTTCAACACCTTCTGGTAATTCAATAGAACCTGTTACATCAGTAGTTCTAAAATAAAATTGAGGACGATATCCTTTAAAAAATGGAGTATGACGCCCACCTTCTTCTTTGGATAGAACATAAACTTCAGACTCAAATGTTGTATGTGGATGAATACTACCTGGTTTAGCTAAAACTTGACCTCTTTCAATTTCATCACGCTTTGTGCCGCGAAGCAAAACACCTACATTTTCTCCAGCACGACCTTCATCTAATAACTTTCTAAACATTTCCACGCCTGTACAAGTAGTTTTAGTTGTTTTTTTAATACCTACAATTTCAACTTCTTCACCTACTTTAATTATACCTTTTTCCACTCGTCCTGTTACTACTGTACCTCTTCCTGATATAGAAAAAACATCTTCTATGGGCAATAAAAAAGGCTGATCTATTGCTCTTTTTGGTTCAGGAATATAGCTATCTAAAAATTTAGATAAATCAATTATTTTTGACTCCCATTCAGGATCACCTTCTAATGCTTTAAGAGCTGAACCGCGAATAATAGGAGTGTCGTCTCCAGGAAAATCATACTGAGTTAATAAATCACGAACCTCCATTTCGACTAGTTCAAGTAATTCTTCATCGTCTACCATATCACATTTATTAAGAAAAACAATAATATATGGAACACCCACTTGTCTTCCAAGTAAAATATGTTCACGAGTTTGAGGCATTGGTCCATCAGTTGCAGCAACAACTAAAATAGCACCATCCATTTGAGCTGCTCCAGTAATCATATTCTTTATATAATCAGCATGACCTGGACAATCCACATGAGCATAATGTCTAAACTCGGTATCATATTCTACATGAGAAGTATTAATTGTAATACCTCTTGCTTTTTCTTCTGGTGCATTATCGATCTGATCAAAAGCACGTGCAGAACCACCAAATTTTTTAGATAAAACCGTTGTAATAGCTGCTGTCAAGGTTGTTTTTCCATGGTCTACATGACCGATAGTACCTACATTTATATGGGGTTTTAAACGTTGAAATTTTTCTTTAGACATTTTTTTTTCCTTATATAAAATATCTATTGCAAATAAAAATATTGTATACACTATAGAAGAAAACTTCTACTTTTCTCTTCTTTCAATGATATCTTTAGAAATATTAGATGGAGCTTCTATATATTTTAAGAATTCCATAGAATAAGAAGCCCTTCCTTGAGTTTGAGAACGTAAATCAGTAGCATAACCAAACATTTCTGATAAGGGAACACATGCATTGATAATTTTGCTAACAGATAAATCTTTCATTCCTTCAATAATACCTCTTCGACGATTTAAATCACCTATAACATCTCCCATATAGTCATCTGGAGTTTCTACTTCTACTTTCATAATGGGTTCTAATAATATTGGTTTTGCTTTTTTAAAACCATTTTTAAACGCTATAGAAGCTGCTAATTTAAAAGCTAATTCAGATGAGTCAACATCATGATAAGAACCAAAATAGAGACGCACTCCAATATCAACCACAGGATAACCAGCTAAAGGTCCAGATTTTAATTGTTCTTGAATTCCTTTATCAACTGCTGAAATATATTCGTTAGGAATAACTCCCCCTTTTATATCATTGATAAATAGATATCCTTCTCCTCCTGGCTCTAATGGAAATAATTCTATAACAACATGCCCATATTGACCTCTTCCACCTGATTGTTTAATATGCTTACCTTCAATATTTTCAACTTTATTAAGAATAGTTTCACGATATGCTACTTGAGGCTTCCCAATATTAGCATCAACACTAAATTCTCGTTTCATACGATCAATGATAATTTCTAAATGTAATTCACCCATACCGGAAATTATTGTCTGATTAGATTCTTGATCAGTTCGTACTCGAAAAGAAGGATCTTCTTTTGCTAATCGTCCCAATGCTAAACCCATTTTTTCTTGATCAACTTTAGTTTTAGGTTCTACAGAAATAGATATGACCGGTTCAGGAAATTCCATACGTTCTAGTATAATTGGTTGATTTAAATCACATAAAGTATCACCAGTAGTAACGTCTTTTAAACCAATTGCAGCGGCTATATCACCTGCATGTACTTCTTTTATCTCTTCTCTTTTATTAGCATGCATTTGAACAATTCTACCAAATCTTTCTCGCTGAGATTTTACAGAATTAAATACAGTGTCTCCAGATTTTACTATTCCTGAATATACACGAAAAAAAGTTAAATTACCTACGAATGGATCATTGGCGATTTTAAAAGCCAGAGCAGAAAAAGGAGCTGTATCATCTGAATTTCTAATAGCAGGAGTGTGTTTGCTATCATTTAAAACACCTTTGATATCTTGAATATCATTAGGTGCTGGCAAGTACTCAATTATTGCATCTAATAAAGCTTGGACACCTTTATTTTTAAAAGCTGAGCCACAAGTAATAAGTACAATCTCACTATTCAAAGCACGTTTTCGCAATGCAGACTTGATTTCAACTTCAGAAAGTTCAACTCCATTCAAATATTTCTCTAAAAGTTCTTCATTAGACTCTACTGCTGATTCAATTAAATTTTGATTCCATTTTTTTGCTAATTCAAGCATTTCTGTAGGAATTTCATTATAAATAAATGTTAAACCTTGATCAGATTCTTTCCAATGAACAGCTTTCATTTTAATAAGATCAATAACGCCAACAAAAGTATCCTCTGATCCAATAGCTAGTTGCAAGGGTACAGGATTAGCTCCTAGACGTTTTTTTATTTGTTTTACTACTTTTAAAAAATTAGCTCCCATACGATCCATTTTATTTATAAATGCTATACGAGGAACATTGTATTTGTTTGCTTGACGCCATACAGTTTCTGATTGTGGTTGTACACCTCCAACTGCACAATAAACCATAACAGCACCGTCTAATACACGCATAGAACGTTCTACTTCAATAGTAAAATCAACATGTCCAGGTGTATCAATAATATTAATTCTATGTGGTTTAAATTGTTTGGCCATTCCACTCCAAAAGGTAGTAGTAGCCGCGGATGTAATAGTAATCCCTCTTTCTTGTTCTTGTTCCATCCAATCCATAGTAGCTGCACCATCATGAACTTCACCAATTTTATGATTGATGCCTGTATAAAATAAGATTCTTTCAGTAGTGGTTGTTTTCCCTGCATCTATATGTGCACTAATTCCAATATTACGATATCGAGAAATAGGTGTTGTACGAGACATTATCTTTCTCTCATTTTTTTAGATTTTAAAAAGTTAGACCTCATAAGCCCAATTAAGATTATTGTCTTAGTACAATTTACAAATAATATAAATAAAACTAAGAATCTAATAATATTACCAACGATAGTGAGCAAATGCTTTATTAGCTTCCGCCATTCGATGTACTTCTTCTCTTTTCTTAACTGCTGTGCCTTTTTTTTCTAAAGCATCATACAACTCATTAGATAAACGTAAAGACATAGATTTATCAGCACGTTTACGCGCAGATTCTACAATCCAACGCATAGCTAAAGCATTCCGCCGTACAGGACGAACCTCTACAGGTACTTGATATGTTGAACCACCAACTCGACGAGATTTTACTTCTACAGTTGGACGTACATTTTCTAAAGCCATTTCAAATGCTTCTAATTCTTTTTTATCTGAACGTTTTGATAAGTTTTGTAGTGCAGTATAAACAATAACTTCAGCAATAGATTTTTTACCATCTATCATAAGAATATTAATAAATTTAGCTAATAATTCCGAAGAAAACTTTGGATCAGGTAAAATTTTTCGAGTGCTGATGATACGACGACGTGGCATAGAAAACTCCATTAAATTAAAAAATATATAAATAATACTTGATTATGATTTTGGTTTTTTAACACCGTATTTAGAACGACCTTGTTTACGGTCTTTAACACCGGCACAATCTAATGAACCTCTAACAATATGATATCTTACTCCAGGCAAATCTTTGACACGACCACCTCGTATTAAAATGACAGAATGTTCTTGTAAATTATGACCTTCACCCCCAATATAAGCAGTCACTTCAAAACCATTAGTTAATCTTACACGACATACTTTACGCAAAGCTGAATTAGGTTTTTTAGGTGTAGTGGTATAAACTCGGGTACAAACACCTCTTTTTTGAGGACTCTTCCCCAAAGCAGGGACATTGCTTTTAACAACTTTTCGTACACGAGGTTTACGGACCAATTGATTTACTGTGGCCATAAAAAACTCCTATTATTCAATGAATTTTCTGAAAAAAAATCAAAATAATATAAATAAAAAAATATTTACTATTATTATGAAAAGTTTTAGGATTTGAGATTTAAATTAAAAACGGCTTAGTATTTTTACCAAGTCATTTGTTTTTTATGTTTAAGTGTTAATGAAACGAAATGAATATAGCTTATCAAAATAAATTTACTTGAAATGTTTTTATGAATTCCTCGTGCATACACGTCTTCTTTTATAAGATACAATTTAACTGAAGACATAATTATACTTTTTAAAAAAATATTATCTTTTAATGCAATTAACACACCGTCTTGAAGTGCTAAAAAATCATCTGATTTTTTTAACATACTTATAATAAGAGAAACGTTAGTCTCAAAAGGAGATTTCATTAAAGTATGTAACATATTTATAAACCTTAAAAATTAATAATGGCATCGCAAACATCTAGTTTTAAGCGAAAAAAATATGAATCTAATATATCTACATTTAATATAAAATTATGATTATTATTTAATCCTCGTTCAATTAATGATGCTTTACAACAATAAAAATCTTTTATATTATAAAAAGATAATATAGAGAAAGAAGATATATAATTACGAGCTAAAATGTTTTCTGATTGATAACTTTTAATTAATTGTAAAACTCCATCGCCAATAAAAAATAGACTTATTTTTTTAAATATTGATGAAATACTTAAAATAGCGTCTAAACCTTCTCTACCAAAACTAGTACCATGTGGAGCATGCGAAAAAACAAAAGCAATCATCTTCATTATGATAAATATACCAAATTAAAATTGTATTATGCGATCACATATTTTTATGGAATTAGCTAATTCGACTAAACCACTTAATTGAAAAAAAAATGCTAAGTTACCTTTTTTGATATTTATATCCAGTAATATTTCATCTTCTATAACACCTCTTCTTAGAGCTGCACTATTACAAACATACAGTTTTACTTTATGTTTTTTATGTAATTCTTGCCATGCTTCAATTAAATTAAATTCATCAATTGCTGGTGTAGTCATTCTATTAGCATTAAGTACTCCATCGCAATAAAAAAAAATACTATGTAATGTATTTTTGGTTTTTAATAAAGATTTGCAAAATAAAAAAGCAGTACTTGAATTTTGTGTCCCATAAGCTGCTCCCGTTACTAATATCGTATAATTCATTTTTAAAATTTTATACCAAGATACTTTAAAATTAATATTTAATCATATCATATTTTAAAAATTTATGATTAATATAAATGTACTATAGTTTCTTGACTGCATCTAATAATTCTATATCAAAAATCAGTGTAGAATTTCCTGGTATACCATTAACTTCTTGGTCTCCATATGCTAAGTTAGGAGGTATGACTAATTTTATTTTACCACCTTTTTTTATGTATTTTAAACCTTCTTGCCAACCCAATATAACATCTTTTAACATTAATGATATAGGTTTACCTCTTCTATAAGAATTATCAAATTCTACACCATTAATTAGGACTCCTTTATAATGTACAGTAATTTTTGTATCATTTGTTAACACTTCACCTTCTCCTTCTCTTTCTATAAGATATAGAAGACCAGTAGATGTTTTCTTGACATTCTTTACTTTAGAAAAATTTTTCATATATAATTCTCCTTGAATAAAATTTTCTTTTGCATTTTTTTCAAACTGAATTTTATTTGCATGTTTTATTTTTTTTTCTAGTTCTTTAAGAAGTAAAGAAATTTCTTGATGTGAAAGCTTTAAATGATCAGAAATTACATCCTGTATTCCTTTTAAAAGATTATTCTTGTCTAATTCAATCCCCATTTTTTTTTGTTTTTCAAAAGATTGGTTAACATAATTACCAATTGAAACACCTAAAGCATAAGCTAATTTTTCGTTGTTATTGTGAAATTTATCTTTTAATTCCGAATTAGAAGCTTGCAAATAAATATCAGAAAAAGGGACTGATGATGAAAACGATTTCGGAATATATAATATTACACATAATAATATTATTTTTTTTAGAATAAAAAAAATCATTTATGACTCCAAAAAAAACACATAAAATATCACATTTTTTATTACTAATATATTTTTTCTGTAGTATACGTTTTTTTAATATATTTTAAATAATTTTTTTAATATAGAAATATAATGAATACTAAACATTTTCTAAAATTTAAATTAATATATTTAATTATTATTTTTTGCGATTGTAAAAAAATAAAAATTTTTGATTTTTTTAAGTAGATAAAATTATAAAACGGTATTTTTTTATGAAATATGTTTAATTAATTTAAAAATAAGAAGTAGTTTATTTAAGATAAACATTTTTCTAAAGCATGATAAAATCGTTTCATACCTTCGATAATATCACATTTCTTAATAATCAATGAAGGCGCCAAACGAATAACATCATGACCAGCACTTAAAAAAATAACGCCTTCTAAAAACGAAAAATTTAATATTTTATTTATTTTATCAGAAATACTTGGTTTCAACACAACACCAATTAGTAATCCTTTACCTCTTATTTCTGTAAAAAATTTAAAACGTTTATTAATAATATTTAATTCACGTATTATTATTTTAGATTTTTTTTCAACTCCCAACAAAATTTTTTCAGTGTTAATAATATCAATAACGGATTCTGCTACTGCGCAAGCAAGCGGATTTCCACCATACGTAGTGCCATGTATTCCAGGTCTCATTACAGATGCTATTTTATTTGTAGTTAACATTGCACTGATTGGAAAACCTCCACCCAAAGATTTAGCAAGAGTTAAAATATCTGGATTCACATCATAATATTCATAAGCAAATAGTTTTCCAGTTCTTCCTATACCAGTTTGTATTTCATCGAAAATTAAAAGTGCGTTATATTGATCACATAATTCTCTTAATTTTTTTATGAAAGAAACATTTGCTGGTATTACACCACCTTCCCCTTGAATTGGTTCTACAACTATTGCACACGTATCGTTATTAATTATTTTTTTTACGCTATTAATATCATTAAATAAAGCATGTATTATGCCTGAAGGTTTCGGACCAAAATTATTAGAATATTTTGATTGTCCACCAACAGAAACGGTAAAAAACGTACGTCCATGAAATGAATTGTGAAAAGAAATAATTTTATTTTTGTTTATACTGTATATTTTAGATGAATAATAACGTGCTAGCTTAAAAGCTGCTTCATTAGCTTCCGCACCAGAATTTGCAAAAAATACTCGTGATGCAAAACTAGAAGAAACTAATTTTTCAGCTAATCTAAGAGCTGGTTCATTAGTAAATACATTACTAATGTGCCATAAAATTTTACTTTGATTGTTTAGTTTTTTATTTAATAAAGAATGACAATGTCCTAAAGATGTAACTGCAATCCCTCCAGAAAAATCAATATATTCTTTTCCTTGTTGATCCCATATACGACTACCTTTACCTTTAACAGGAATAAAAGAAGCTGGTTTGTAAACAGGTAAAATTAACTGGTCAAAAGTATCTCGTGTAATTAACATTTTTTTTGATATCATTAAATAGCCTAAAATATATTTTTTAAAATAAAAAAATTACAGAAAATTATCTTAATAAAAAAAGAAATAATCCTAAAAAATGTATAAAACTTTTAAAACAAAATATACATCATATTTTATTAAAATTAAACTTATTTTATTAAGAATATTTAAAGTATTGATTATTTTTATGTTAAAAATTAAAAGCATAAAACACTATTTAATCTAATATAAATTCTAAATTTAATTATTACATAATATTTTACGTATATTAAAAATATAAAAAACATAATATATTTAATTATATTTTTATAACAAATTTATCAAATAAGGTAGTAAAAAATGAAAGATATAAATCGGATAGGACTTACATGGATTAGTTTTTTATCATATGCATTTACAGGTGCATTAGTTGTTGTTACTGGTATGATTATGGGAAATATTTCTGATTATTTTCATTTATCTGTATCTCAGATGAGCAATACATTTACTTTTTTAAATGCAGGAATATTAATATCAATTTTTGTAAATTCTTGGCTTATTGAAATTATATCATTAAAAAAACAACTAATCTTTGGATTCATACTTACTATTCTAGCTATAACTAGTCTAATTTTCTGTAATAGTATATTTTTATTTTCTATAAACATGTTTATACTTGGATTAGTAAGTGGAATTACCATGTCCATTGGCACATTTATTATTACTCAGCTATACTCAGGATCAAAAAGAGGTTCTCAATTATTATTAACTGACTCTTTTTTTAGCATGTCCGGTATGATATTTCCAATTATTACAGCGTATCTTTTAGAAAAAAAAATTATCTGGTATTGGACTTATGTATGTATAGGAATAATTTATTTATTAATTTTTCTTCTTACAATAAATCTAAATTTTATAAAATTAAAAAATGATATAAAAAATACCAATGAAAAAAAAGAACAATGGAACTGTAATGTATTTTTATTATCCCTTTCAGCATTGCTTTATATCTTAGGACAATTAGGATTTATTTCCTGGGTACCACAATACGCTACTGAAATTATGAACATTGATATAAAAAAAACTGGTGGTTTAGTTAGTAGTTTTTGGATGTCTTATATGATTGGCATGTGGTTTTTCAGTTTTATAATTAAATTTTTCAATTTTTATCGTATGTTCATATTTCTTACAGGTGTTTCTACGATACTAATGTATTTTTTTATACATAGCACAGATTTTTTAAACCAGCAATATATAATTATTAGTTTAGGTTTTTTCTCTAGTGCTATTTATACTATAATTATAACATTAGCATCATTGCAGACGAAAAACCCTTCCCCAAAATTAATAAATTTAATTTTACTATTTGGTACAATTGGAACTCTGCTTACCTTTATTGTAACTGGTCCAATAGTAGAAGAAAAAGGATTATATACGACTTTAATTAGTACAAATATACTATATGGAATAGTATTTTTTCTATCTATTTTAATTTATTTTAATAGAAAAAATAAAAATATTGCATAAAATTGTTTAATATAAAAATATTTTATATAAAAAAAATAAGCTAGAAGAAAAAAATTTTGATTATTTAAAAAAATGGAATTAGACCCAGTTTATCGTGTATGTCTTTTAAAGTTTTTTGAGATCTTAATTGAGATTTAATTGCTCCTTCATAAGCAATTTTTTTTAAATAAGATTCATCATGACGATAATCATTATAAGATTTCTGTAATTTAGATAAAAACTTAGATAAACAATCTACAACAATTTTTTTGAATTCTGCATACATTATACCTTCTAGTTCTTTAAGTAAAATATTAATATCTTTATTAGTGATAGCAGAAAGAATTTCTAATAAATTTGAAATTCCTGGTTTTTTACTTATATCGTAATATATTTTAGATGGCATTTCTGAATCAGTAAGAGCATGTTGTATTTTTAATGCTACACTAGAGATGTCATCTAACAAGAAAATTACATTATTTTTATTAACATCAGATTTAGACATTTTTTTATGTGGTTCTAACAAAGACATAATTTTAGAACCATATTGAGTGATCAATGGCTTAGGTAATGTAAATATATTACCATATAAAGAATTAAAACGATGCGCTATATTTCTTGTTAATTCTACATGCTGTTTTTGATCTCGTCCTACTGGAACAAAATTAGTTTGATATAACAAAATATCTGCTGCCATTAAAATTGGATAATTAAATAAAGCTGCATTTATTTTTTTTGTGCAATCACTTTCTATTTTTCTTTTTATTTTAAATTGTGTCATACGAAGTAATTCTGAGAATTGGCTAAAACAATTTAAGATCCAATTCAGTTGACTATGCTGATAAACATGAGATTGAATAAAAATAATACTTTTATTGGGATCTACACCACAAGCTAAATAAAAAGATAGTGTATCCAATACAGATTTTTTTAAATCGATTTTATTTTCTTGTATAGTTAATGCATGTAAATCAGCAATACAATATAAACACTCATAATTATTTTGCATTTTAGACCAATGACGCATTGTACCTATATAGTTCCCAAGAGTTAGGTTACCAGAAGGTTGTACGGCACTAAACAAAATAGGTTTAGAAAAAATCATTTTATATCCTAAATAAAATATTAATGAATAGATCTAGAATAAGCATGTTGTAATTCTTTACGAATTTTCTCAATTATAAGTTCATAATTAGAATATTTAAATAATCCAGATCCGATTACAAAAACGTTCGCTCCAGCAAATGCAATCTCAGCAATATTTTCTAATTTTACTCCACCATCAACTTCCAAAAGAACATCAGAAAAATTAGTATCAATAATTTTTCTAACTTCACGTAATTTATTCAGTGTAGATGGTAAAAAACACTGATTCCCAAATCCCGGATTTACTGACATTAATAAAATCAAATCTAATTTTTCTAATACATAATCAAGAAAGTTAAGTGGTGTAGCTGGATTAAATGCTAGTCCTGCTTTACATCCATGCTCTTTAATCAAATGTAATGTTCGTTCAATATGAAGAGTTGCTTCCGGATGAAAAGTAATAAAAGTTGCCCCTGCTTTAGCAAACTGAGGAATTAAGTTATCTACTGGTTTTACCATTAAATGAACATCAATAGGTACTGTAATATTATAATTACGTAATGATTCTAAAATCATAGGTCCCATTGTTAAATTAGGTACATAATGATTATCCATAACGTCAAAATGTATTAAATCACTTCCTGCATCTATTACTTTTTTTGTATCTTCTCCTAAACGTGCAAAATCAGCAGATAAAATTGACGGAGCTAAAAAAAACTTTTTCATCTTAACTTTTTTCCCTTTAGGTAAAATTATTTTATTTTAATATTAATTATACCAAGCCAATAATTAATTGGTTTTTTCGAATATTTATAATATAACTAATCAACTATTTATATTTAATGAAATACAAAAAAAGTTTTTTTAATATCATAAATATATTAATAAGATATCTTGATGTGATGCTAAAAAAGGAACGATTTTTTAAAAAATAGATTCTAGTAAGATATACTAATCTTTTATACTCATAAAAATCAAAATGATTAATATAATATCCAGTAAAATTTGAAGTTTTTTAGATAAAGGTAAATAAGGTAGATCATAGTATAATACTGAACCAGAGCTAATTTTTTTCGATATAATATTACAAGAAGAAAAAAAATTCTTTTTAAATATGTTCAGAAAATTAATATAATTCTTTTTATAAAAATATAGTTTTTTATAATTTCTAAAAAGAATATTAAATATTTTTTTGTAAATCATATATACATAATAAAACGGTCTATTTAAATATAAAAAACTGGTACTTTTTAATAATTATTAGGACTTTTATTAAAAATATAGAACGGATGTAGTATAGAATAAGAATCTAATTCGTTAGTACTAGGAGCAAAAAAAACTCATGTATCATACAAAAAATTTTAAAAGCGACTCCTAACAATATTAAATAAATTAAAAATATTACTATTAACATTACTAAAATATAAATATGATAGTTAGTGTTTCGAAATACTCATCCGGTATCTATAAATAATTTAATTAAACAATTTTTATTTAGAAGAATTTTGAGAATATCATTTAATATTAAGTACTTTTCTCTGGATCACTTTAAAAAAACTTTTTTTTATAAAATATTTACATATTCTGATTCAACATATTAAAGTAATAATATTTTTACTTTCTATAATTTTATTTTTATAATTTAAAATATATTAATTGTAGAATATTTTATATAACTATTATATTAAAAATATAAAATATATAATCTTTTAAAAAACTATAGAAGAGCAAAAAAATAGTTAAAAACCATATAGAATAAATTTAATATTCTAGATCATTAAAATCTTATTGCGAATTTTTAATGGCAGTTAAAATAATATTTTTATCTATATTACTATAAATTTCTGCTTTTCCAATTGATAGAGGTAGAACTAATCTAATCTCTCCTGAGAGGACTTTTTTATCTCGCATCATATAAGGAATATATGAAGCAGCAGACATATTTTTTGGTCCTTTTATAGGCAAACCGGTTCTTTTTAATAGTGTAAGTATTCTTTTAAAGTCTATTGCTTTTAAATATCCTAATAATTCAGCAGTACGTGCAGCCATAACCATGCCTACTGATATCGCTTCACCATGCAGCCAGTTACCATAACCTGCATGAACTTCAATAGCATGACCATATGTATGACCAAGATTTAATAATGCTCTAAAATTATTTTCTCTTTCATCTAAAGAAATTAACTGTGACTTTAATTCACAACATTTTTTTATACAATAAGACATTGCTTTATGATCAAGACATAAAATAGATTCAATATTTTCTTCTAACCAAGAAAAAAATATTTCATCAAAAATAATAGCGTATTTAATTACTTCCGCCATACCAGATACTAATTCATTATAGGGAAGTGTTTTTAAACAATCAATATCAATAATTACAGAAGATGGTTGCCAAAAAGAACCAATCATATTTTTACCAAGTAAATGATTAACAGCTGTTTTTCCACCAATAGAAGCATCAACTTGAGATAAAAGAGTAGTTGGTATTTGAACAAAACGCACACCTCTTTGATAAACAGAAGCAGCAAAACCAGCTAAGTCACCTATTACTCCTCCACCTAATGCAATTAAAGTTGTATCACGAGCATGCTTTTTTTCTAATAAAGCAGAAATAATTAATTCCATTTCATTCAATGTTTTATACTGTTCACCATCTGATAAAATCACTTGATCTATTTTAATACCAGATTTTCTTAAATTATAAAAAACTTTATCTTTTAAAAGATTGGCTAGTGTTTTATTAGTCACTAGCATTGCTTGATCACCAGGTTTTAAAGGCCAAAAAATATTGTCTTCTTGAATAATTCCAGAGCCTATACTAATAGGATAACTACGTTTTCCTAGAACAACTTTTAATCGTTCCACAATTTTCATACTCCATCAATTCTTTATTATATTTCTTCTAATAAACGAATTATATTAAAAGCTACAGATTTAGCACTTTGATCATCAGTTTGGACTTTTATATCTGCGATTTCTTCATACAAAGGATTTCTTTCATAAGCTAAATTTTCTAGTACAACACGATTTGAAGTAGCAGATTGTAATAATGGTCTTGTTTTATCTCTTTTAGTACGTGTTAATTGTTTTTCAATTGTTGTTTCCAAGTAAACGACAATACCACGAGATGATAGAAAATTACGAGTTTCTTTAAACGTAACTGAACCTCCACCTGTAGCTAGAACAATGCCCTGTTTAATAGTTAATTCATCAATAATTTTTCGCTCTCTCAAACGAAAACCATCTTCACCTTCTAAATCAAAAACCCAACTTATATTAGCACCAGTACGCTTTTCAATTTCTTGATCAGAATCAAAAAATTCCATATTAAGTTGTTGAGACAATTGACGACCGATAGTACTTTTTCCAGC
Source organism: Buchnera aphidicola str. Ak (Acyrthosiphon kondoi) (assembly GCF_000225445.1). Lineage (NCBI taxonomy): Bacteria > Pseudomonadati > Pseudomonadota > Gammaproteobacteria > Enterobacterales > Erwiniaceae > Buchnera > Buchnera aphidicola. The sequence continues at coordinate 575,258 of NC_017256.1, forward strand.
ACCCATAGGTCCAACTAAAAAGATATTTCGTTTTTCTGCCATGTTTTTATTATTACTAAGATAATTCGTTAATAATACCAATGCTGGCAAATTTTACCAGCAAAACATAAACGCACGTTGAAAATAGAACAAAGTTAATTATTTATTCTATATTAACGATTAATACATATTTTAAAAATATTTTGTATTATTTTTTCATTAATTAATTTGATCCTTTCAATTAATATCGCAAAAATATAAAAATAACTATTTTTTAAAAAACATATAAAGTATATTCTATCAGAATCGTTATCATTTTTTCTATTTTTATTTTAAAAAAAAATATTTTTTCTACTTGATAAAAAAATATCAAATATATTTAAAAAAAAACAATCCAGATAAGTAAAAACTTGACGCCGTTTATTTTTTTATATTAATATATCAAAAATAATTTTTTAGTTTTCTTTTTTTTATATAATAATAAAAAAACCGGTGAGATGTCCGAGAGGCTTAAGGAGCACGCTTGGAAAGCGTGTATATGGAAACGTATCAAGGGTTCGAATCCCTTTCTCACCAAAAAAACATATGTTATACTTCAATACGTCATATTTTAAACATAAAATGTTTTTTATAAAGTAGATTCTAAAGCCAGTTTAATCATATCATTAAAACTTGATTCTCTTTCTGTTGATGAAAGATGTTCTTTATTTATAATATGATCAGATACTGTGCATATAGATAATGCTTTCGCCTTAAATTCAGCAGCAACACTATATATCCCTGCAGTTTCCATATCAACTCCGATAATATTATATTTTTTTAAAATATCTAGCATCTTATTATCATCATTGTAGAAAGAATCTGTTGTAAAAAAATTACCGATAGAAACTTTAATATTCATTTTTCTTGAAATTAAAACTGTATTACAAATCATATCAAAATCTGCAATGGCAGAAAAATCATGATTATTAAATTTTATTCTATTTACTTTCGAATCAGTAGAAGCACCCATACCAATTACTATATCACGCAAATTTATATCATCTCGTACAGCACCACAGCTTCCTATACGAATAATCTTTTTTACATTAAATTCAACAATCAATTCTCTTGCATAGAGAGAAGCTGATGGTATTCCTATACCGTGGCTCATTATTGATATTTTTCTATTTTTGTATAATCCAGTATAAGCTAACATTAAACGAGTATTGTTTACTTGAACATAATTATCTAAATATTTTTCAGCAATATATTTTGCTCGTACTGGATCTCCAGGCATAAGAACTATATCTGAAAAATCATTTTTTTTACTGTTAATATGAGGCGTAGACACTGATTTCTTCCTTTTTTAATATAACCAATCATACTTTAACATGTTAAAACATATTTTGACCATAAGGCATATGAGTCAATAAAAAATATTTTGCAATAGTTTGTCCTATATCAGAAAAAGTTTTACGGTGACCTAAAAAACGTTTTTTCATGCCCGGCGAGTAAATTAATATAGGAATATTTTCTCGAGTATGATCGGTTCCTTTCCAAGTTGGATCACATCCATGATCCGCAGTTAAAATTAATAAATCGTTTTTTTGAACTAGTTTTATTATCTCAGATAACTTAGAATCAAAAAATTCTAAACCTCTAGCATATCCAGAAACATCACGACGATGACCCCAATTTGAATCAAAATCTACTAAATTAGTAAATACAATAGTATTATTCACAGCTGCTTTCATTTCATTAATAGTAGTATTGCATAACTCATCAAGACCAGTAGATTTAATTTTTTTAGTGATTCCTACTCCACCATAAATATCAGAAACTTTACCAATCGCAACTACTTGTCCATTTTTTTCGTCTATTAATTTTTTCATAACTGTTGCAGAAAAAGGTTTAATTGAAAAATCTCTTCTATTACCTGTACGTTGAAAATTTAATTTATTATTTCCAATAAAAGGTCTTGCAATAACTCTTGCAACTTTATATCTATGCTTATCTAAAATAAAACGAACAGTTTCACATAATTTATAAAGATTAGATAAACCAAAAAAAACTTCATGACATGCTATTTGAAAAACAGAATCTGATGAGGTGTATATAATAGGTTGTTTTGTTTTAATATGTTCTTCACCTAAATGATTAATAATATCAGTTCCTGATGCATGACAATTTCCAATAAAACCTGTTAAACCAGATGTTTTTATAATTTTGTCTAATAAAGTATCAGAAAAACTCTGTTTTTTTTTCTTAAAATAAAACCAATTATCTAGAACTGGTACTCCTGCTATTTCCCAATGTCCTGAAGTAGTATCTTTTCCAGAAGAAATCTCACTAGCAAAACCATAACTAGCAATAATATTTGAATTAGGATTAAATCCTAAAGGATATTTTCCTGTAGATTCTTTAGCGGCATTTATTATACCTAATTTTACTAAATTAGGAATGTGTAAAGGACCATTTCTTCCTTTATTAGCTTCTCCTAAAAAACATTTTTCAACTATATGTCCAAAGGTATCTGAACCAACATCATTAAATTTATCAGCATCAGGACTGAAACCTATTCCAAAAGAATCTAAAACAATTAAAAAAACTCGTTTCATAATTAAACTTCCAAAGTTTTATCAAAAAATATTTTTTTGATTTTTTCAAATACTACTGTTCTCGTGTTTTATCAAAAAAAATGTCAGAATTTTGAGTCATAACTATATTTAAATTAGCAATGCTAGGTGCTAAATATATCAAACTATTAGAAGTGTCATATGCTAAATAAGTACTGTATTTTTTTTTAAAATTATAAATGCTATGATGATTGTCAGATTTGATCCAACGAGCAAGAATAATATTAACTTTTTTATATACTGCATCTATACTATACTCTAGTCTTAAACGCTCAATAACAACATCAAATTGTAATATTCCAATAGCACCTAAAATCAAATTATTATTAAGAATCGGACGAAATACTTGAACAGTTCCCTCTTCAGATAATTGGACTAAACCTTTTTTTAATTGTTTTTGTTTAAGAGGATTTTTTAAGTAAATAAGACGAAAAATTTCTGGTGCAAAACTTGGTATTCCAATAAATTTAATTTCTTCACCTTGTGTAAAAGTATCTCCAATTTTAATAGTACCATGATTATGCAGTCCTATAACATCTCCAGGATAAGCTTTATTTATAGATATTCTATCGCCTGCTAAAAAAGTAAAAGCATCAGAAATATTTATATTCTTTTTTATTCGTACATGTTTTAATTTCATTCCTTTTGTATATTGTCCTGAAACAATTCTCATAAAAGCTATTCTATCGCGATGTTTCAAATCCATATTAGCTTGTATTTTAAATATAAAACCTGTAAATTTTTTTTCTTGAGGATTTACTTTGCGTTTATCACTTTGACGATATAAGGGGGAAGGAGCCCATTTGATCAAACTATCTAATACATGATTAATTCCAAAATTTCCAAGCGCACTACCAAAAAAAATGGGCGTGATAATACCTCTTAAAAATTTTTCCTTATTAAATTTTGGATATATATTAGTGATTAATTCTAATTCTTGACGAACATGTACAGCTAAATCTGTTCCGATATAATCATCTATCAGATTATCAGAACAACTATCTAAATTTAAAAAATTTTTTTTAAAAAATTTATATTTATATAAATCAACAATTTTATCATAAATATGATAAACTCCTTTAAAATTTTTTCCGCAGCTCATAGGCCAACTAACAGGAATACAATTTAATTTTAACTCTTTTTCAATTTCATCTAAGATTTCTATTGGTTCTCGACTATCACGATCTAACTTATTAATAAAAGTAATAATAGGTGTATTATGAATACGTGTAACATCTATCAATTTTTTAGTTCGTTCTTCTACGCCTTTAGCTGCATCAATAATAACTAAACAACAATCTACAGCAGTGAGAATACGATATGTATCTTCGGAAAAATCTTGATGACCTGGAGTATCTAATAAATTCATTAAAATATTTTTATATGTGAATTGCATAACAGAAGTCGTTACAGAAATTCCACGTTCTTTTTCAATATTCATCCAATCAGATTTAGCATATTTTCCACTTCCTCTTCCTTTTATTGTTCCAGAAACATGAATTGCTTTTCCAAATAATAACATTTTTTCAGTAATAGTAGTTTTTCCAGCATCAGGATGAGAAATAATTGCAAAAGTTCTTCGTTTGCTTAGTTCCTGTTCGTGATTTACATCAAACATATATACACTCTTTTGAAAATACTTAATATTAAATGCTTATATAAAAATATAATACATAAAAAAACATTATCTATCTAATAAAATAGCAATTTAAATCTATTTAAAAAAAACTCTTATATCAAGTTGACTTGATTTATTTTAAAAAAAAAGTAAAATCATATAATCTTAAATTATATATCTATTTTATAGGTTAAATAAAATTTAATGGATATTTGAAATAAAATGCCAATACAATTATCTTAAATAGATTATAAAAAAGAGTTATAGAATGAAGAAAAAATTTATATATATTGCATATACAGGTGGAACTATCGGTATGCAAAAATCAAACAATGGATATATTCCTGTTTCTGGACATCTTGAAAAAAAACTTTTAAAAATGCCTGAATTTTATAGTAAAGAGATGCCGGATTTTATTATAAAAGAATATCAACCGTTAATTGATTCTTCTAATATGACACCAATACAATGGCAAATTATTGCCAATGACATAAAAAAAAACTATCATAAGTACCATGGATTTATTATTCTTCATGGAACTGATACAATGGCTTACACAGCTTCTGCCTTATCATTTATATTAGAAAATCTAGAAAAACCAGTAATTGTAACAGGATCTCAAATCCCTTTATCAGAAATACGTTCTGATGGTCGTCAAAACTTGTTAAACTCGCTTCTAATAGCTGCTAATTATCCTATTAATGAAGTTACTTTGTTTTTTCATCATAAACTATATAGAGGTAATAGAACAACGAAATCACGTACTGATAGCCTTGATGCATTTTCTTCTCCTAATTTAAAACCATTACTAGAAGTCGGAGTCAATATTCGTTACCTTTATAAAAAACAAATAAGAAAAAAACCAAAAAAATTAAAGGTATATCAAATAGAACCTCAACCTATTAGCATTATTACTATTTATCCAGGAATTTCTAGTAAAATCATTCAAAATTTTTTGTTATATCCAGTAAAAGCCTTAATTTTATGTACATATGGAGTAGGAAATGCACCTCAAAGTAGAAGTTTTTTAAAAGAATTACATCTTGCATATAAAAAACATATCATTATTGTAAATTTAACACAATGTACATCTGGAAGAGTAGATATGAATGGATATGCAACTGGTAGTTCACTTATAAAAGTTGGGGTGATTAGTGGTTATGATTTAACGATAGAATCAGCTTTAACTAAATTACATTTTTTATTAAGTCAAAACATCTCAAAAGAAAAAATACGTTTTCAAATGCAAAATAATTTACGTGGTGAATTAACACCGATAAAATAATTTTTTAAAATACTTACCTAAAATTAGTAAAATGAATGTTGTCCATGTAAATGCTCTGTTTTATCACATACTTTTTTTATTTCAGGAAAAGAAGATAATAATTTTCTTTCCACTATTTCTTTTAAAGTCGATCCAATCATCGAACATCCATTACAGCCTCCACTAAATTGTATTGTAGCAATTCCATTTTGATCAATTTTAATTAAATGTACTTGTCCTCCATGCATTGATAATTGAGGATTGATTTCTAAACTTAAAAAATATTCTATTTTTTCTTCTAGTGAAGAAAATGATTTTTTAGAAAAGTTATTTTTAGCATATGGAGCTTTTAATGTTAATTGAGAACCAAGTTTATCTACGATAAGATCAATTTGTGCATTTTTTAAATAAGAAAGAATATTCTTATTCACGTAAACAAAAAATTTATCATATTTTAACTGAACATCTGATTCTTCTATCTCATTCTTCGGACAAAATGCGACTCCACATTCAGCTTGAGGTGTACCTGGATTAACTATAAAAATACGTATTTGAGTATATTTAGGTTCATTTGATAAAAGCAATGTAAAATGTTCTTGTGCGTTTTTTGAAATAGTAATCATAAAAGTTATCGAAAAAAAATTTTTATTGGTAAATGATATTACTAATTTATTTAAGAAAATACAAGAATATTTGAATTTGATATAAATATTTTCTTTAAAAAAATAAAAATAATTATGATTCAGAATAAGAAAATATAAATTAAAAATTCTATTAAAATACTATGAGTAGAAGGAGAATAAATATTATTCTATTAAGAGAATAAGGGATAAATTTAAAAAATTAGTTTTTTAAATTTTATATAATTTAATTAACCCAATCTAGAATAAATAAAAATAGATAAAGTAATTTAAATATGAAAAAAATGTGCCTAAAAAAATTCATTTATCTGGAATAATCTATAAGAAAATTAATTACTATTTATTTTTAGTTGTCTTTTTTTAAAGATGCTTTATCTATCATTAGTACTAATTCTTACGTATGTTTTATAGAAAAAACATATAATACCATTCTAGATTGATTTAAATAAATAATATTATAAAATGATAAATTAATTTTTAAATTGGCAAAATATCAACTTAAAAAAATGTCTCCAAGACCTCATTATATTATATATAAAATATACTTATATTACATGTTTTAAAAATAATGTAAAACTATCAACAAAAAATTTAGCAACAATTTTCTTAATTAATTTACATAGAGAAGAAAATTTTATTAAAACTTTTGTTTAAAAATATAAAGTGCTATAGATAATTTAATTTTTAAAAAACAGAAAAAATAATTAATAAAAAATTGTCAAAAATTGATTTAATTTCTATAGAAAAATATATTCTTACTTCTTTTTCTCATACTAAAAAGTGAATTTTTTCGCTTCATTAAATTTTAGAAAATTATTTAAAAAATATATCGCCCCAAAAAATTGGGGCCTTTATTACATTAATCTTTAAAATAATTGATTAAAAAGGAATTTCATCATCAAAATCTATATCTGAAGAAGAATGAATTAAATCTTTACTTGATTTATTTATTTCTGTATTTTTATCAAAATCTACTTTGTCTATTTTTTTTATTTTCGTTTGAGTGTTATGGTTATCATTAGCGGGTATTGCTTGTAAGTTAGAATTACGATTACCGAGCATTTGCATTGTACCACCAATATTTACAATAATTTCTGTAGTATAACGCTCAAGTCCATTTTGATCTTGCCATTTTCTGGTTTGTAATGATCCTTCAATGTATACTTGAGAACCTTTTCGAAGATACTCGCCAGCAATTTCCGCTAATTTTCCAAACAAAACTATTCGATGCCATTCTGTTTTTTCTTTATTTTCGCCAGTATTCTTGTCTTTCCAGTTTTCTGAAGTAGCTAATGTCATGTTCACTACTGCATTACCATTAGGCATATAACGAACCTCAGGATCTTGACCTAAATGTCCAATAAGAATAACTTTATTTACACCTCTACTTGCCATGATAGAAACTCCATTTTTAAAACTTAATTTTAAAAAAATGCACTTCAATGAATAAATTTAAATTATACATGTTAAATATTTTATTTAGTATAATCAAATCTATAAAAATGCTATATTATTTTTCAAAACTTTTAAAATATATTAAATATTAATTTCTTGTTATTTCTTGTTATTAATCTAGAAATAAAAAAATATGATGATTTTTATATTATTTATTTTATAAAAAATATTTATAGATTCTATCTTTTAAGATGTAAGAAATTATCTATGAATGATTATTAAAAATGTATATTTTTAAAAATTAATAAGAACAATTAAAATTATTAAATATAATTTTAACTAATTTTCATATTAGATACCTTGATAAAGTAATATAAAAATATAAATAAAATATTTCTCAATATGAAAATTAAAAAATTCGGTATATTTTATACTTTTTCAGTTTCATAATATATAGAAATAAAAATAAAAAAATATTTTGCAAAATGACTCAAATAGATTAGTCCATAGATAGTGTATTATTGCAATATTACGATATAATTTCACACAGATTGACTAAAAAATGGTATATGCAATAAATATGGCTAAAAATAAATTATATTTAAATCAAATTAATAGATTAAAAATTCCACCACATTCTTTAGAAGCAGAACAGTCAGTATTAGGTGGATTAATGTTGGATAATGAACAATGGGATAATGTTTCAGAGCACGTAGTTGCCGATGATTTTTTCAGTAAACCTCATCGTTTAATTTTTCAAGAAATGCAAAAACTTCTTGATTTAGGATATCCAATAGATTTAATTACTCTATCAGAGTCTTTAGAACAAAAGGGAAAATTAGAAAGCGTAGGTAGATTTTCTTATTTAGCTGAACTATCAAAAAACACTCCTAGCACAGCGAACATTACTGCATATGCTGATATAGTTCGAGAACGTGCTATAGTAAGAGAAATGATATTAGTAGCCAATAAAATAGCTAATGCTGGATATGATACACAAGGTCGAAAAAGCGAAGAACTATTAGATTACGCAGAATCAAGTGTATTTAAAATTGCAGAAAAACGTTTCAAGAAGGACTCAGGACCAAAAAATATCGAACAAATTCTTGATGAAACTGTTGCTAGCATTGAAAAATTATTCTTATCTCCTCATGATGGTGTAACAGGAGTCAATACAGGATATCAAGATTTAAATAAAAAAACATCAGGCTTGCAACGTTCTGAACTCATTATTATTGCAGCAAGACCATCTATGGGAAAAACGACATTTGCTATGAATTTATGCGAAAATGCTGCTATGCTTTATGACAAACCAGTGTTAATATTTAGCCTGGAAATGCCTGGCGAACAAATTATGATGCGTATGTTAGCATCTTTATCTAGAGTTAATCAAGCACGAATTCGAACCGGACAATTAAATGATGAAGATTGGGCACGTATGTCTGGCACTATTAATATTCTTCTCAAAAAAAAGAATATTTATATTGATGATTCTTCAGCATTGACTCCTAGCGAAGTACGTTCAAGAGCACGTCGTATTTATCGTGAAAATAACGGATTAACTTTAATAATGGTAGATTATCTACAACTAATGCGAGTGCCTTCTCTATCTGAAAATCGCACTCTTGAAATTGCAGAAATATCTAGAACATTAAAAGCATTAGCAAAAGAACTACAGGTTCCAGTAATAGCTCTATCACAACTCAATCGATCTTTAGAACAAAGATCAGATAAAAGACCAGTCAATTCAGATTTACGTGAATCAGGATCTTTAGAACAAGATGCGGATTTAATAATGTTTATATACCGTGATGAAATCTATAATGAAAACAGTGATCTTAAAGGAATAGCAGAAATTATAATAGGAAAGCAAAGAAACGGACCAATTGGGACAGTATGTTTAACTTTTAATGGACATTGGTCTAGATTTGATAACTATTCGGGTCATAAATATGATTAAATATTAATGTATTCAAAAATTTTTGAATAATTTGAAAATAAAAATATAAATTATAATTATTAAAAAATATTTTTTTAATTATTTAACAAGAAAAAATTAATTCTTTTTTTAAATAAATTATTTAAAAATTAAAAATCATTAAATTTTATAAAATTATAAATTTTTATGAAAATAAGTTTATCAATATATTTTAAAAAAATAATTAAAATAATATTATTTTAGATTTGAATATATCAATAAATCACTAATTTAATTTCACTAAAAAATATCTACTTAAAAAAATTATTCAATTACTAAGATGAAATATATGTGTAAAAAAACAAATTTAAAAATTGGAATATTAATGGATTCTATTGAATCAATTAATATAAAAAAAGATTCAAGTTTTGCTATTTTATTGGAAGCTCAAAAAAGAAACCATATCATTCATTATATGGAAATGAATGATCTGTATTTAAGAAAAGGACATCCATATGCAAGAACTCGTTTAATAAAACTAAAAAAAAATATAGAAAAATGGCATAGCTTCACTAAAGAACAAAATATTTCTTTAAGCGAATTAGATGCTATTTTCATGCGAAAAGATCCTCCGTTTAACACTGAATTTATTTATTCAACATATATTCTAGAACGTGCAGAAGAAATGGGTGTGTTAATAATTAATAAACCTCAAAGCTTACGTGATTGTAACGAAAAAATGTTTATATCATGGTTTGCTAATCTAACTACCGATACTTTAGTAACAAGAAACTTTATTCAAATACGTCAATTCTGGGAAAAAAATCAAGATATTATAATCAAACCATTAGATGAAATGGGAGGATCTAATATCTTTCGAATCAAAAAAAATGATCCTAATTTTTCAGTTATTATTGAAACAATGACAAATCATGAAAAAAAATACTGTATGGTTCAAAATTATTTGCCAGAAATTAAGCTTGGTGATAAAAGAATTTTAATTGTTAATGGAAAACCAATCCCTTGGTGTGTAGCTAGAATTCCATTAAGTGGAGAAACAAGAGCTAATTTAGCAGTTGGAGGAAAAGGAAAAATACAGTCACTAAGTAAAAGCGACTGGAAAATAGCAAATTATTTATCTCCTATTTTGAAAAAAAAAGGTTTAATTTTTGTTGGATTAGATGTGATTGGTGATAAACTAACAGAAATAAACGTGACAAGTCCAACATGTATTTGTGAAATCGAATCAGAAAAAAATATTTCTATTACTGGAATGTTATTAGATTACATTGAAAAAAAAATCTTATGATAGAGAAAATGAAATGATAGTCATTGCGTTTGATTTTGGTATAAAAAAAATTGGAGTAGCTGTAGGAGAAAACATAACTAAAAAAGGAAGACCTTTAAATGTCTTAAATGCTCATCATGGAAAGCCCAATTGGAACAATATAAAAAATTTAATACAATATTGGCAACCTAAATTTATTATTGTAGGTCTTCCATTAAATATAAATGGTACAAAACAGAACATGACTAATAAATCAGAGAAATTTGCTAATTTATTGAAATGTAAATTTAATACTATTGTAAAAATGCATGATGAACGCTTAACAACTGTAGAAGCTAAATCAATAATTTTCAAAAAAAATGGTTTTAAAGCATTAAAACAAGAAAAAATTCACTCTTGCGCCGCTGTAATTATATTAGAGAGTTGGTTTAATCAATATTTTTAAAGATGCAATTATTGAAAAATCATTTAAAAAAAGAGAATAATATGAACAATATAAAGTTTAATTTAAAATGTATAAAAAAAAAATACAAAATATTATAAAAGACAATAATCTTTCTTTAAAAAAAATAAAAATTATAGCAGTTAGTAAAAAACAAAATGCTAACGTTATTGAACAAGCAATATTATCAGGCATTAATAATTTTGGAGAAAATTATGTACAAGAAAGTATTATTAAAATAAAAAAATTAAAAAAATATCAAGATGTTAAATGGCATTTCATCGGTAAAATACAATCCAATAAAACTAAAAAAATCGCTCATTATTTTTCTTGGTGTCAAACAGTTGACAGAAAAAAAATCGCTATTTTGTTAAATAAATTTAGACCTGTGTATTTACCACCAATAAATGTATTAATACAAGTGGATGGTTTCAAAGAAATTAAAAATAATAAGAATTATATAGAAAAATATCAATCACTAGCAACATCAATTTCTTTAATGCCCAATCTAAATTTAAGAGGAATTATGGCAATGCCTTTAATAAAAAAAAATATTACTGAAAGTAACATTCAATATGAAAACATAAAAAATATATTCTTCCAATTAAAAAAACAACACGCATCAATAGATACTTTATCATTAGGTACAAGTTTTGATATAAAGGAATCATTACTTGCTACAAGTAATATGTTGAGAATTGGACGTGATATTTTTAATAAATAAAAAATTATTTTATAAAAGCCAATCTAAAAAATGAAAATTTTATCATGTTTATATTACCCCCTATTAGTTTATATATTCACATTCCTTGGTGTTTAAAAAAATGTGGATATTGTGATTTTTATTCATATGTTAGTCAAGAAATTATTCCTGAAGAAAAATACATTGAAAATTTATTAAAAGATCTTGAAAAAGATCTATCTCTAATTAACAATAGAAAAATAAATACTATTTTCATTGGTGGTGGTACACCTAGTTTATTAAAAAGCAAATCCATAAAAAAACTACTTCAAGGTGTACAAAAAAGGATTATGATTTCTAAAAATTCAGAAATTACTATAGAAGCTAATCCTAAAACATTAGAATATCAGCGTTTTATTCATTATAAAAAGTCTGGCATTAATCGTTTTTCATTAGGTATACAAACGTTTAATTCAAATTTATTAAAAAAAATAGAACGTACATATAATTCAAAAGAAGCAATAAATGCTATTTTAGAATCAAAAAAAATTAGTGATAATTTAAATTTAGATTTAATGTATGGTTTACCTGGTCAATCAATAGAAGATGCATTATTGGATTTACAGATTGCCATTAAATACAATCCATCTCATATATCATGGTATCAACTCACTATAGAAACTAATACTCTATTTTATGCGAAAAAAATAAAACTACCTAATGAAGATATCGTATTCAATATGTTTATTGAAGGAAATAGATTATTAAAAAAAGCAGGATACAAAAAATATGAAATATCTTCATATTCTAAACTTAATTATCAATGTCAACATAATCTTAATTACTGGAATTTTGGTGATTATATAGGAATAGGTTGTGGTGCTCATGGTAAAATCACTCAAAAAAATGGTAAAATCATCCGAACTATTAAAAATAAAAATATAAATTATTTTTTAAGTGGTAATTATCTCAATTCTATACATACAGTATCTGAAAAAGACAAAATATTTGAATATTTTATGAATGTTTTTAGGTTATATCAACCTATTCTAAAAAAACATTTTCGAGAGAAAACTAATATAAACGAAAGTTTTATAGAAAAAAAAATTCACATAGCGATACAAAAAGGATTTTTAATTAATGAATTAAATTATTGGCGTACAACAGAAAAAGGGAAGAATTTTTTAAATTTACTATTAGAAATTTTTTTAAAATAAAATTAAAGTACTATTTTTTTAACTGAAACATTAAATCAAAAATATTGTTGCCTCGAAGACGCCCTCTCTTTTCAAATTTAGTTATCATACGAGAGGTCGGACGTTTAATAAAATTATTTTTTTTAGACAAATTTTTATAATTTTTAATATCTTGTATTTCATCTAATATATAAAAAGCATATGATTCTGAATCAGTAGCAATATGTAATGTACCATTAATTATTAATTTTTTTGAAATGATTTTTAAAAAATTATTATTTAACAATCTTCTCTTATTATGGCGTTTTTTATCCCAAGGATCTGGAAAAAAAATTTGTATAGTTGACAGAGTATGATCGGAAATCATCTTATGTATAACTTCAATTGCATCATGATAAATCACTTTTAAGTTTTGAACTTTATAAGTATAAGCAGAATATAAACAAGATCCTATGCCTGATTTATATACTTCTATTCCTATAAAATCTTTATCTGGAAAATTAATAGCAGTTTTGACTAAAGATTCTCCTGAACCAAAACCAATTTCTAATATAACTGGAGCAGTACGATTAAATACAGATAATAAATTTAATGGTTTTAATTGAAAATCAATACCAATTAAAGACCAATATTTTTGAATTGCACTTAACTGAGATGCAGTAATACGACCTTTTCTACATACAAAACTACGAATTTGACGCAAAAAAATGCCATTATGGTTATATATTGGAGTTATAATATTATTCTTCATATTTTTACTTAAAATGTTATTTTAAATTAATTAAAATAATTTATTTAAATCATATTTTATCAATTTTTTTAAAAAACATATCTATAATTTTTTATAAAAATGGTTCGTATTATAATGACAAAATATATTTTTTCACAATTTATTTTAAACTGGTACCACAAAAATGGTAGAAAAGATTTACCATGGCAAAAAAATAAAACATTGTATACAGTTTGGATATCTGAAATAATGTTACAACAAACAACAGTAAAATCCGTCATTCCTTATTTTAAAAAATTCATATTAAATTTCCCAAACATAAAATCTTTAAATGATAGTACATTAGATGATGTGTTGCATTTATGGAGTGGTCTTGGATATTATAATAGAGCTAAAAACATTTATAAATCAGCACAAATAATCAAGAAAGACTTCCAAGGAATATTTCCTGATCAATTTTTAAAAATCATTAAATTACCTGGAATAGGAAAAACTACAGCAGGAGCTATTTTATCTTTATCATTAAATTTTTTTTATCCTATTTTAGATGGTAATGTAAAAAGAATTTTAATGCGTTATTATGGAATATCAGCATTTTTAAAAGATAAAAAAACAGAAAAAAAATTATGGAAAATTATTGAATCGATTACGCCAATATATAATACAGGTAAATTTAATCAGGGTATGATGGATATAGGATCGTCTATTTGTACACCTGTAAAGCCAAAATGTAAAATTTGTCCATTAAATAAAGAGTGCATTGCTAAAATAGAAGAAAAATGGGAACAATACCCTTTAAAAAATATAAAAAAAATATATCCTAAAAAAACATCTTGGTTTATTATAATTAAACATAACAATTACTTTTGGTTAATAAAAAATACGGAAGAAAATATCTGGAAAAATTTATTTTGTTTCCCAAAATTCAATAGTAAAAAAATAGCTTTAAAATGGTTAGAAAACAAGAAAATAAATATAAATTCTCATGAAAAAATGACATCATTTGTTCATAAATTTAGTCATTTTTCTTTACATATTCATCTAATTTTAATCAAAATATCTTGTATTTCAAATTTTTTACAAAAAAAAAATTCAAGTATTTGGTATAATTTAAAAAATCCTCAACACATAGGATTACCCCAACCAGTACAGAAAATACTTAAAAATTTTAAAAAAGACGTTTTTTAAAAAAAGGAGTATTCAAATAATGAAACGTATTATTTTTTGCACATTTTTAAAAAAACAATCTGAAGGTCAAGATTTTCAATTTTATCCAGGTGAATTAGGAGAAAAAATATACAATCAAATCTCAAAAAAAGCATGGGAAAAATGGATAGCAAAGCAAACTATTTTAATCAATGAAAAAAAATTAAATATGTTTAACCTTGAAGACCGTAAAAAAATTGAAGAACATATGAAATTATTTTTATTTGAAAAATAACATATTTTTATATAAAATTTTTTAGAATATTTTTCTAACACACACTACTTAATATCACTTACTTTAAAAAATAATACAGTGCTTATATTTGATTCTGGTGTCGGTGGGTTGTCTATATTGAAAAATATAAAAAAAATTTTACCAAAAATTCATTATATTTATATATTAGACAACGAAGCATTTCCTTACGGAAATAAAACGGAATTTTTCATTATTGAAAGAAGTATAAAAATAATTAATACAATAAAAAAAATTCATCCTATTACTATAGTTGTAATCGCATGCAATACAGTAAGTACTGTAGCCTTGTCTATTTTAAGAAATAAATTTAAATTTCCTATTATTGGCATATTTCCTGATATAAAAACTGCTTCTAAAATAACTAAAAATAAAATTATTGGTTTAATAGCGACTAAAACTACAATTAATTCTTATTATACAAAAAAAATAATCTATAAAAATTCTTTTTCTAATACCATACAAGTAATAGGTACAAATAAATTAGCTCTAATAGCTGAAAAAAAAGTTCGAGGTATTACAGTTCCAGAAATAAAATTAAAAGATATTTTTCAACCATGGACTAGTCTTTTATCATATCCTGATACTATTATATTGGGCTGCACTCATTTTTCATTATTAGAAGAAGAAATCAAGAAAATTTTATATAAAAAATCATCTCTTTTTTTTATTGATTCTATACAAAAAGTTGCATTTCAAATTAAAAATTATTTTTATAAATCAAAAAATAATCAAAATATAAAAAAAAACATTCTTTTATATTCAAAAAATACTAAAGACTTGCAAAATTTATTATGTTATTTAAAAAGATATCAATTTGCAAAAATTGAATATTTTAATTTAAATTAGCGCTTTCAAATAATAATTTTTTATATTTTTGAAAAACGTATTCTAATAATTCTTTTAATAATATTACTTTTTCTATATTTTTAGAATATTTTTGCAGTAAAAATTTAATTTTATTTTCATATTCTTTTAAAAATATTGGATTAAAAGTCTTCATGCAATATTTTAACCATATTTTTTTTTCATTTTCATTCAATGTATGAAAAAAATTACGAGCACGATAACGAAAAAGTAGATTTTTTAAGCGAGAATCATGAAAATTAAAATTCATATTTTTCAAAAAAACTGGTTTAGTATTTCTGATAATTTTTATAATTTTTTTATCATATAAGTTAAAAAAAGAATTATATATTTCTAAATCAACATTATCAGAATCATGTATTTTCTTTTCTTGAGAAAAAATAATTTGAATATTTTTAATAAAAAAATTGTTTTTTTTTATTAAATTGATTTTTTCATCAAATGAAGATCTATGAAAATTTAAACGATTATAGTCTTCTTTTTGCATTATTTTTATTGGTGCTAGCATAGGACATCGATTCAAATATAATAATACTACTCCTAAATCAAATAAGTTTTTAATAAAAACATCATCAAAATATATTTTTTTACATACGTGTATCAATTCGTTAATATTTTTAAATAAATCAATAGCAATTAATATGTTGCTATTATTTTTATGCCATGCTATAGGAAGTATGCAACTCATATTATGACGCACAGCACCAAAATAACTAGAAATATAAATTACTGGTTCAAACTTTTTTAAATCAATCAATTTATATAATTCGTTTTTTTTTCTTATTTTCAAAAAAAAATTAAAAAGTCTAGGCTGTTTTTGCTTAACAAGTTTTGCCATTTCAATAGTTGCGTATACATCCGAAACCGCATCATGTGCATTTAAATGTACAATATTATTTATTTTTGTTAAATCTGATAATTTAAAACTTGGCAATCCTAATTCATTTTTAGGCCATTTTATACCACTGGGTCTCAATGCATAACATGCTCGTAATAAATTCAATATGTCCCAGCGAGAGTTCCCATTCTTCCAGCTCCATTCGTAAGGATCAAAAAAATTTCTATAAAAAATATTTCTAGTAATTTCATCATCAAAATTAATATTATTATAACCAACAATACAAGTATTAGACTCTGTTAAAATATTATGTATCTTCTTAGAAAAATTATATTCATTACTTCCATTTTTTTCTGTATATTGAGGAGTAATATGAGTGATTAAAACAGAACAGGGATCAGGTAAATAATCATCTGATGGAAAACAGTAAAAATAATATGGATTATCTATTATATTTAAATTTGTATCCGTTCTGATACATGCAAATTGAGCAGGTTTATCTAAACATGCATTTATGCCAAAAGTTTCATAATCATAAAACAAAAAAGTAGATGTATTTTTTTTAAATTGTATCATTTTTTGATTTTAATAAAATAATTTAATAAACTATTAAACTCCTAAAAAATTAATTAACTTAATAAAAAAAGGCTTTTTAGTATGTCAGAGACAAAAAAATCATTTAAAAATGTATTAGAATTCGTTCATAAATTTAGAAGAAAAAATAAAATTAAAAGAGAAATAAGCGATATTGAAAAAAAAATACGAGATAACCAAAAAAGAATACTACTATTAGATAATCTTAGCCAATATATTACATTAGATATGAATTATGAGGAAATTAAAAAGATAATTTGTATGATGAAAAATGATTATGAAGATCGAGTAGATGATTATATTGTTAAAAGTGCAGAGTTATCAAAAGAGAAAAGAAATTTGTCAAAAGAATTAAAGTCAATTGTTAAATAATGTATTTTTTTCTCCTCCGACTGGATTCGAACCAGTGACATACGGATTAACAGTCCGCCGTTCTACCAACTGAACTACAGAGGAATATAAATATATATATCAAAATTTTTTATATGTGTCAAATATATATATATAAATTGTTTAAAAATATAAAATTTTTAAAAGAGTTCTAGATTATTAGAAAAAATTGCTTTATAGTAGAAGGGTAAAAAAATATGGCCCTTTAGCTCAGTGGTAAGAGCAGGCGACTCATAATCGCTTGGTCGCTGGTTCAAATCCAGCAGGGGCCATCAATAAAAAATTAAATTTTTTTATATGTTATCTAATAAAAATAAAATCATGCTAATTTTTAATATTAATTTAAATTATTAATATACAGAATTCTATTGTAAATTTTTACATTAATTAGGATTTAATTTTTATGGACTGGAAAAAAAAATTTATCGATTTTTCTTTTAAAAAAAAAGCATTACAATTTGGATCTTTTAAATTGAAATCAGGACGTACCAGTCCTTATTTTTTTAATTCAGGATTATTGTCTACAGGTACAAATATTATCGAAATCGGTTTATTTTATGCTCGTTCTATAGTAGATTCAAAGATGAAATTCGATGTTTTATTTGGTCCAGCATATAAAGGTATTCCTATAACTGTAACTACTTCAATAGCATTAAAAAATTATTATGATTTAAATATTCCATATGCTTTTAATAGAAAAGAATATAAAAAACATGGAGAAAAAGGCGATTTAATTGGTGCTACGATATATAAAAAAAGAATTATTATTCTAGATGATGTAGTTACATCAGGTAAAGCAATACATCATTCTATTAAAATTATTGAAGAACAAGGAGCAGAAATTTCTGCCGTATTCGTTCTTTTAGATCGTAAAGAAAAAGGAGAAAGAGATTTATGTACTATTAATCATCAGAAAAATAAAAAAAAATACGAAATTATTTCTATTATTACAATTGAAGATTTAATATCTTATTTATTAGAAGATAAAAAACTAAAAAAACATATACCTAAATTAATAAAATACCGTGAAAAGTATGGAATTTAAAAATTTTTATTATATTATACCAGAATGACCAAAACCTTTATTTGAACGTAAAGTTTTTTTAAATTCTTTTACTAAAGAAAAAGACGGTCTAATAATCGGCACAAAGATTATTTGCGCTACTCTATCATCTGGATTAATATCAAAATCTTTTTTACTACGATTCCAGAGAGATATCATTAATTGACCTTGATAATCAGAATCAATTAAACCAACTAAATTGCCTAAAACAATACCTTTTTTATGACCTAGACCGGATCTAGGTAAGATTAATGCAGTAATATTAGGATTTGCAATGTATATTGCTATCCCGGTAGGTACTAAAATAGTTTGCTGAGATTTCAATTTAATTTTTCTTTCTAAACAAGCTCTAAGATCGAGACCAGATGATCCTAAAGTCGCATATGAAGGCAAAGAAAAATTTTTTTTTATACGCGAATCTAGTATCTTTATTTCAATATTATTCATAATAAAATTACATCCTTCTCAAAAAATAAATGTTTTTAGAAAATAATTATGCAGATGCATAAAAACTAGCATTAACAAAAGAATAACGAGAAGATAACGAATAATTTAAATCTTTACCTGACCATGTTTTTACTTCTCCTCCAGCCGCAATAATAATAGCATGACCGGCTGCCGTATCCCATATATGAGTATTACCAAAACGCGGGTAAATTTGAGCAGTACCTTCAGCTATCAAACAGAATTTCAATGAAGAACCTAACTTTTTAAGTTTATAATTTTTTATTTTTTCCAAATAATTTTTTAATTCTTTATCGGGATGTGAACGACTAGTAACTAACAACGGTACATCTGCTTGAGCAACATTAATTTTTTCTTTTATACCTAAATTGTTTTCTTTCCAAGCATTTTGATGAAATGAAGAATACAAAGTATTAAAAAAAGGAGCGTATATTACTCCTAGAATAGGTACTCCATTCTTAATTAAACTAATATTTACTGTAAACTCACCATTTTTTTTTAAAAATTCTTTAGTTCCATCTAATGGATCGATTAACCAATAATTATTCCAATGGCGATTGTTTATAAAATTATGTGATTCTTCTTCAGAAATAATTGGAATGTCAGGAGTAATTAATAAAAGTCCATTTTTAATTATATTATTAGCTTCATAATCAGCATTAGTTATAGGAGTATTATCTGACTTATAAGAAATATTGACAAGTTTTTGATTATTATAAAATTTCATAATACAACTACCTGCATTTCGTGCTAACTGACAAATTTGATCTAACATTTTATGCCGTATATTTAATAGGATTAAAAAAAAATTTAATAAGATTAATTTTTTGAAATTATATTAACTATAAAATCAATAGAAACCTTGCTATGTGGCTGAAAGATAACTTTGTGTTCGCCTACTTTCCGCAGTAAACCATTAGGTAATCGGATTTCTTTTTTATTAATTTTTATGCCTAATAATGTTATTTCTTTAATAATATTTCTAATTCCTACAGAACCGAATATCTTGCCTTCTTTTCCGACTTTCGAAAAAATGTTTATAGAACTTATTTTTTTTAATTTTTCAGCTCTTGATTGTGCTATAAGAAATTTACTAATATTTTCCTGTTCTAAGGCAATACGCTGAGCTTCAAAAGATTCAATATTTTTTTTATTTGCTAAGATAGCTTTTCCTTTTGGAATTAAAAAATTTCTTGCATAACCAGACTTAACATTTATAACTGTACCTGAATCACCTAATTTATGGATTTTAGATAAAAGAATAACTTCCATGGTCTTTTTTCTCTTTTTTATATATAATAAATTTAAATTATCTTATCGATGTTGATCAGTATACGGTAACAAGGCGAGATAGCGTGCTCGTTTAATAGCTCTAGATAATTGTCTTTGATATTTTGCTCTGGTGCCAGTGATGCGACTGGGAACAATTTTACCACTTTCTGTTATATAATTTTTTAAAACAACAACATCTTTATAATCTATTTCTTGAACACCTTCAGCAGTAAAACGACAAAATTTTCTACGACGAAAGTAACGTGCCATTTATTTTTCTCCAAAAGAATTATTATGAATAATAAATTGTTGTATTATTTTTCATAATATACATTTTAAGATTTAAATATTAATTTATATTTTGTTTGATAAAAAAAATATACATATATCAAATTATTTTTTTTCTTTTTTATCATCTTTTAATTTTAAAATAGGTGACAACTCTATAACTGCTTTCTTCATAGACATGATAAGATTACGAAGGATTATATTATTAAAACGAAATTCTGTTTCTAAAAGAGTAATAGTCTTAGGAAAAACTTCTATATTCATTAAAATATAATGTGCTTTATGCAGCTTGTTAATTGAATAAGATAGTTGGCGTCTACCCCAATCTTCTAGACGATGTACCATTCCGCCATTATCGTTAATAATGTTTTTATATTTTTCAATCAATAATGGTATTTTTTCACTTTGATCAGGATGAACCATAAATATTATTTCATAATGACGCATTAAAGTGCTCCTTTTGGTTTATTGAGCTTCCTCATAAGATGATTTTATAGATATTTTTCAAGGAAGCAAGGAACTTTTTTAAATATTATAGATAATTATTTTATAATATTTTAATTTTTTTAAAAAATCAACACTGTTTTATATTTTTAAAAATAAAAGTTAGTTAGATTTATATAATGATAGTTCTATTTTTCTTTCATTTAAATTAACTGAGACTACTTTAACTTTTAAAGTATCACCGAGACAATAAGTATTTTTACTAGACTTACCAATTAATTTTAATCCTAAAGAATCAAAATAATAGTAATCATCATGCAAAGAAGCTATATGAACTAAACCATCAATAAAAAATTGATTTAAACGGACAAAAAAACCAAATGAAGTCACGTTAGAAATAACGCCATCTAATATACAACCGATCTTTTTATACATAAAATCACATTTTAACCAATCGATCACATCTCTACTTGCTTCGTCTGCACGTCTTTCAGTTATAGAACAATGTACTCCTATTTTTTTCATTTCATTTGTAGTATATAAATGAGAATCACACAAATTATAATTGTTTGAAGATGTATTCTTATTTTTTTTTGATATTAAATGTTTAATAACTCTATGCAAAATAAGATCGGGATAACGTCTAATAGGTGAAGTAAAATGAACATAACTAGATAAAGATAAACCAAAATGACCCCGATTATCTGGAGAATATACAGCTTGTTTCATTGAACGTAATAATATCGTTTGAATCATTTCATATTCAGGAAGATTAGAAACATTTTTTAATAAATTTGAATAATGAGTAGATTCAGGAATATCTCCTCCTGATAATGTAAGTCCTAATTCATTTAGAAACAAACGAAAACTAAGAACATTTTCTTTTTTAGGACGATCATGGTTGCGAAACAAAACAGGATGTTTATGTTTTTCAACAAAATAAGCTGAAGCTATATTTGCTAAAATCATACATGATTCAATTAGTTTATGTGCATCATTTCTGATATTTTGATAAATATCTTCAATACGAGCATTAGAATCTAAAATAAATTTAGGCTCTATATTTTCAAAATAAATACCTTTTTTAGAAATATTATCCTTGTTTAATATTTTCTGCAAACACGACAAATTCTCAATATCTTGTAAAAATTCTTTGTATTTAGAGCGTAAAAAAATATCACCATTCCAAATTTTAAAAATCTCATTATATGTAAATCGTCCATGAGAACATATAATTGCTTCATAATGCTTATAATCAATAAGTTCTCCTTGATTTGATAAACTCATTTCACATATCAAACATAAACGTTCTACATTAGGATTTAAAGAACATAAATCAGTAGAAATTTTTTCTGGTAACATAGGAATAACTGATGAAGGAAAATATATAGATGTACCTCTCTCTAGTGCTTCTTTATCTAGAGGAGTATCTGGTTGAATATAAAAACTTACATCGGCAATAGCAACCCACAGATTCCAACCCGCTTCTGAGTTTGATTTTTTTTTACAAAAAACGGCATCATCAAAATCACGAGCATCTTCATCATCAATTGTAAAAAAAGGGAAATGTCTTAAATCTACACGGTTTTTAAAATCATGTTGATTTGTTTTATTGCTAATTTTACATATTTGTTTTTCAATTTCTTCTGACCATAAAGACGGGATAGAATATGTTCGTAATGCTATATCTATAGCTAAATTAGTACCCATTTCTTTTCCAAGAATTTCTACTATAAATCCTATCATTTTATTATTTCTTATAGGATGTTTTTTTAATTTTACGACTACAATAGATTCTATAGGAATATCTTCTTTAATTGCTGAAGAAATAAAAATCTTAAAACTAAAACGCGTATCATCTGGAATCACAAATCTAATTTTATTCTGAACGTAATATCTACCGACAATTAATACATTATTGCGTTGTAATATTTTTAAAAATCTTGCTGAACTTCTTCTTTTTCTATGAGTATTAATAATGTGAGCAAGAATAATATCACCATGAATACAAAATTTCATTTGTTCTGATGAAAGCCAAAGATCGTCTTTTAATGTTTCTGTTCTAAGAAAACCATAACCATCTTTATGTCCTATAACTGTGCCTTTAATCACTTTGAGACTTTCAGAAGCAATGTAACAACGATTTTTAGTATATATAACTTGGCCATCTCGTTCCATTGCTCTTAATCTTCGACGTAACGCTTTTTTTTCTTCTTGATTATAAATGCTAAATTTTTTTTCTATTTTTTTTTGACTTATTAAATCTGAATATTTTTTAAGCCATGATGAAATATATTCTCGACTAGGAATGGGATTTTTATATTTACTAGCTTCTCTTTTTTGGTAGGGATCTACTACCATATTTACTTCTCCAAGTATATTATTTTATAATATAATTATATATTAATAAATTTTAATCTGTTTAATTTATTAAGACTGTAACTGAAGCGGAAATTAATATTTAATTATTATTTAGTTCTTCATGATAAAAAAATTTATTTTTTAACAAAAAAAGACATCTCTAATTAAAATAATATCGGAACGATCAGGACCCGTAGAAATAACGTCAACAGGAGTTTGTGTTATTTCTTCTATACGATTTATATAATTACGCGCCTCATAAGGCAGATCTTTTAGTTTTCTGATACCTAATGTTTTTTTGGTCCATCCAGAATAGGTTTCATATACTGGTATTATATTTTCCCACTCATCTATATTAGGAAATGATACAATTTCTGAAGTATTAATATTTTTATAAGCAGTGCAGATTTTTATTTCATTCAATCCATCTAAAACATCTAATTTTGTTATACACAGACCAGATAAAGAATTGATATGTACTGATCGACATAAAGATACTGCATCTAACCAACCAGTACGTCTTTTACGGCCGGTTGTTGAACCAAATTCGCAACCTTTTTGTGAAAAATGTTTATCTACATCATCAAATAATTCAGTAGGAAAAGGTCCATGACCAACTCTCGTAGAATATGCTTTTGTTACGCCCAGTATATAATGTAAATGTTTAGGACCCACTCCTGTACCTGTAATAACACCGCCGATCGTACTATTAGAAGAAGTTACATAAGGATATGTGCCATGATCAATATCTAAAAAACTACCTTGTGCTCCTTCAAAAACTATTTTTTTCCTGTCTTGGATAGCGTTATGTAAAATACTAGTAGTATCCTGTATCATATCATAAATTAAATCTATTGTTGGCAACAAATCTCTTAAAATAATTTTATAATCAACAGGTTTATGTTTATAAAAAGATACTAATTGGTGATTATAATAACTGACTATTTTTTCCAAACGCGTTGATAAAGTTTTTTCATTTTTTAAATCTCCAATACGTAAAGCTCTTCGTGCAATTTTATCTTCATAAGCTGGTCCAATACCTCTTCCTGTTGTACCTAATGCACTAATGCCTAGTTTTTTTTCACGTGCTATATCCATTTCGATATGATATTGTAAAATTAAAGGAGAAGCACTAGAAATAAATAAACGTTTATCAATAAAAACATTATTGGTTTCTAACATTTTTATTTCTTTTATCAATTCTAAAGGAGACACTACTACACCATTGGCAATAATTCCAATTACATTATCATGTAATAATCCCGATGGAATTAAATGCAAGATAATTTTTTTTCCATTGATAACTAAGGTGTGACCTGCGTTATGTCCTCCTTGATATCTTACAACATAGGCACTATTTGAAGTTAAACAATCTACTATTTTTCCTTTTCCTTCATCACCCCATTGCGTTCCTAATATTACGATATTTTTATTCATTTCTATATAATACCTATTTTGTTAAATATTTTGAACGGTTATATTGACAATTATCGGCTTTCGATATCAATCATTTTATTCATATATTGAAAAAAATCATTATCTGAGTCGATTAATATAATATTTCCATTATTTTTAAAACTGTTTTCATATGCACGTAAACTGCGAATAAAAAAATAAAAATCAGGTTCTTTGCTAAAATTTTCTGCAAATAATTTTGTAACTTCAGCTTCTCCTTGACTTTTAATGATTAAAGCTTTTTTTTGTGCTTCTGCTAGTATTATAGATACTTTATAATCTGCAGTTGCACGTAATTTTTCAGCTTGTTCTTGTCCTTGAGAACGTTGACTTCTAGCTACTGCTTCTCTTTCGGCTCTCATTCGATTATATATAGCTTCAGAAATCTCAATAGGCAGATTAATTTGCTTAATACGAACGTCTACTACTTGAATTCCTAATGCATTCATGCTATTAATATTCATCGTTAGAGAGTTTTTTTCAAGAGATTTTTTTTCAAGAGAGTTTTTTTCAAGAGAGTTTTTTTCAAGAGAGTTTTTTTCAAGAGATTTTTTTTCAAGAGAGTTTTTTTCAAGAGAGTTTTTTTCAAGAGAGTTTTTTTCAAGAGAGTTTTTTTCAAGAGAGTTTTTTTCAAGAGAGTTTTTTTCAAGATTAACAGTTCCTTTATTTAATGAATGCAAAACATCAGTTGTTAATTTTCCTCTTGAATCAGTGATAATTTCTTTAACATCAAGACAACCTATTTCAGAACGTAATCGATCATTAAATTTTCTCTTTAATAATACTTCAGCTTGAAAAACATCTCCTCCTCCAGTAGCAAGATAATAACGACTAAAATCATTGATGCGCCATTTTATATAAGAGTCAATAATAAGATCTTTTTTTTCTTTCGTAACAAAACGATCTGCTTGATTATCCATAGTATGAATTCTTCTGTCTAACATTTTAACAGTTTCTAAAAACGGTAATTTAAAATGTAATCCAGGATTATATACTACTATTTTTTGTTCGTTATTACGTAAGACTTTACCAAATTGCAAAACAATACCACATTCTCCTTCTTTGACGATAAAAAAAGAAGAAGATAAAAAAAGAAAAAAGATACTTGACATAAAAATAAAAATTTTGTTCATATTCATTCTCTCTCTATATTTTTAAATTCACTTCGAATAGAATCAATATGACGTTGTTCTAAAATATCATTAGAAGGCAATGAAGAAAGAAAATTAACATTTTTTTGTTTCTTGTCAAAAAAAGAACTATTTTTATTAAACTCAATGTTATTTTTAATGTTTTTATTAAGCAGTTTTGCATGAGAAAAAAAATTATCCAATGATAAAAAAAACATAGTATTACTTTTCTTGTTAATAAATATTTTTTTATTTTTACTTAATAATCTTTCCATAGATTCTATATAAAGACGTTTTAAAGTAATATTTTTAGCTGTTCTATACTCAGGTAAAATTTTAGAAAAACGGGTAACTTCTCCTTGAGCATTTAGAATCATACGTGAAGAATATGCTCGAGCTTCTTCTAAAATTCTTTGTGCTCGACCATTAGCTCTGGGCTGTACTTCATTAGAATAAGCTTCCGCTTCACGTACATACTGTTCACGATTTTCACGTGCTGCAATTGCATCATCAAAAGCGGCTTTAACTTCTTCAGGAGGTCTAGCTGTTTGAAAATTAACATCTAATATTGTAATTCCCATTTTATATGGTTTAATTATTTCTTCGATTTCTTTTTGAGTGTCACTTTTGACTAAAGTACGCCCCTCTGTTAGTATTCGATCCATAGTTGAACGTCCAATAACACCTCTTAATGCACTGTCTGTTGCTTGACGCAAACTATCATCTGGATAACAGACAGAAAAAAGATAATCAGTAGGTTCAGTTATTTTATATTGTACATTCATCTCTACGCGCACTAAATTTTCATCTGAAGTTAACATGATACCTGAAGTTGCTAATTCACGGACAGTTTCAACATTTACAGCTTTAACTTGATTAAAAAAAATAGGTTTCCAGTTTAATCCTGGCTGAACTAAATGACTAAATTTACCAAAACTAGTAACTACTCCGCGTTCAGCTTCTTTAATGGTATAAAAACCACTAATACACCAAATAAAAAAACTTATAAATATCATTATTAAAAAAGGATGAATTATTTTTTTTGATGAACCTGAAGAATTATTTCTTTTAATAATAATGTTTCTAAGACTATATAAAAAATTTTTTATATCTAATACAGTATTTTTTTTTTCATGTTTATTATTTGAACAGTTTTTATTATTTCTGTTCTTATTCCCCCATGGATCAAATTCAGATTTATTATCATTTGGTTTGTTCCAAACCATCTTATACCTCATTTTTTAGTTTTTTGCCAAAATAAATTTTAAAAATAATTTAAGCAATTGTATTCTTTTTGATAATAAGATATAAAAAAGATATTATTAAAATAACACATCTTCTATTTTTAAAAATAAAAAATCCAATTTTTATAAAATAAATAAAATTATTCAGATAATTTAGTTTTTTGAAGCACATCTAATATTTTTTTAACTAAAACATTAGGAATCGAATTATATAATATTTTATTAAGATTTTCCCATTTTTTCAACCATGTTAATTGATGTTTAGCAAGTTTTCTCGTAGCATATATCATCTTATTTAACATTTCTTTATAACTGTTTTTGTATTCAAGATACTCCCACATTTGACGATATCCTATACATCGAATAGATGGCAAATTTACATGTAAATCTCCTCTTAAAAAAAGATGTTCTACTTCTTTTTGAAAACCTAAAATCAACATTTTTTTTATACGTAATTCAATTCTATTATTTAACCATTCTTTATTCGGGGGTATAATAGCGAATTGAAAAATATTATATGGTAATTTATAGTAATTATTTTTTTTTAGTTCTGTTACACTTTTTCCAGAAAGATAAAACACTTCTAAAGCTCTGAGTAATCTTTGAAAATCATTTTTATGAATTCGAGCAGCTGAAACAGGATCTATCAATTCTAATTTTTTATGTAAGAAATTTTTTTCATTTTTTTTGTCTAGTAAATATTCACGAACTTTAATATTAGATGATGGCAAAATAGATAATCCATTTAGTAATATATTATAATAAAACATTGTTCCACCAACGAGACAAGGTATTTTCTCTAATTTAATGATATCATTGATTTCTTTCAAAACATCTTTTTGAAATTCTCCAGCTGAATAATTTTCAATAGGATCTTTGATATTTAATAAACGATGAGGATGACTAGATAGATCAGAAGCACTCGGCTTGTCTGTTCCAATATCCATTCCACGATAAATTAACGCAGAATCTACACTAATTAATTCTATTGGCAAGTATCTTCTAAGACATATAGCAAGCTTACTCTTACCACATGCCGTAGGTCCCATTAAAAAAATAACAACAGGTTTTTTTTTATAAAAAATCATATTTTTAAAATACATAAGGCTGCATTAATATTTATTTTTTGTAATAATTTTTGTGGAGGATTTATTAGTAATAAAGGACAATAATGTTCTATTTCTAAAAGTACTTTAATTCCATTAACAAGAGTCCAGTTTTTTGATTCTACAAAAATATTTATATAAAACCAATTTACTATTTCCGAAATTAAGACTTGTTGTTTAAGAAATAAAAAAGCGAAAAAATTTGATATTATTAGATCAAGGTTTCGTTTTTTTAAAAAATTAGGAACAGAAGATAAAATAACATAGTTTTTTTTAAAAATTAAATTAAATCCAATTTTTAATAAAATTTCTTTATTATTAAATAAAATTATATATTCTTCAGACGTAAGATTAACTTTAATATTACTTAAAGAACATTCAGGTATAATTTTTTCTTCAATATTGTTTTGTAATATTTTTTTTCTGACTATTGCGTTAGCTAAAGGCAATGAAATTAATGAAAAATTATTACGATAATAAATTAAACCATAATATTTACGTACAATTATTAATAATTTTCCAATAGAACATTTATATTTTTCTAAATAAGTATCAGAAAGAAGATTATTGTATTTTTTTTTTATAATTATATTTTTAGTAATATTTTTTTTTTTAAAAGACAGTAAAGAGACTAATCTTAAAAAAATAAAATTTAAGGAAGTTAAATTAGATTCTTTTTTTTCATATACGTTATTTTTTTTGTATAAAGAATTATTTAATAAAAAAATTTTTTTAATTTTTTCTAAATTATACAAAACAGTTTCATAAATAAATGTATAAATTATATTAGGTCTATGAAATCTAATTTCATTTTTAGTAGGATGGATATTAACATCAATATTATGAGATGCGATTTTTAAATACAAAACAAATGATATGTTTGTTTTTCCTATTACTTTATGATAAGCAGAATGAACAGCATTAATAAAAATATTATTATAAACATATCGCTTATTAACATAGCAATATTGAATATTTTTTAATACTTTAAAATCGTAAGGATTAGATATCCATCCAAATAAAAGCATATTATATCTTTTTTCTTTTATTTCTATAAACTGATTTTTATCAACTATGTTCAATATATCTTTTAATCTGTTAATTTTATTTTTTTTGTTATTTATAGCATTGTATTTTATAATTAATTTTTTATTATGTTTAAGAGAAAAATTTATATAGAAATAAGATAAAGCTATTTTTTTTATTACTTGACAAATCCTTGAAAATTCTAATTTTTTATTTTTTAAAAATTTTAGACGTACTGGCATGTTATAAAATAAATTTTCTACTATAATAGTAGTGCCTTGAGGATGTCCTGTAGGTTGTAAATCAACACTATTACTAATAAATCCTTCTAAGTATATTTTCCAAGCCACTTCATCAAATTCAGTACAAGAAATTAAAGTTAATCTTGAAACAGCTCTGATGCTAGCTAACGCTTCTCCTCGAAACCCAAAAGTAGTCAGTGTATCTAAATCTGATAATGAATTGATTTTACTAGTAGCATGATGAGAAGCCGCAAGTAATAAATCGTTTTTATGAATACCGCAACCGTCATCTTTTAAGATGATGGATTGAAAACCGTTTTTTTCTACTAAAATATCAATATTTTTTGAACCAGCATCTATGCTGTTCTCGATAATTTCTTTAATAACTGACGCTGGACATTCAATGATTTCTCCAGCAGAAATTTGACTTGATAAATCAGATGGTAATATACGAATAGGCATTACCTTGTTCTCTAAATTTTTTTAATTAATCTTAATTTATTGAATTGTTTTCAAAATTGAATTGTATTCTAAAATAATAGCATCTACTTCTTTACTATTGACAGGTAAATTAGAAATTTGAATTAAAGTATTTTTTAAACCTTGTTTTTTTATTAAAGATGCAATTCGTATTGATTCTGCATCTTTTGAATTCTGATAATAAAATGCTGCTGCAATACCTTTTACTAAATTAGAATAAGGTAGTTGATATTTAATAGCTCCTAACAAAGGTTTTATTAAACGTTCTTCTCTTCCTAATTTTTGTAATGGATTTCTTGCTATACGTGTAAGGTTATCTGATAAAAAAGGATTTTCAAGACGCAAGAAAATTTTTTTAATATAAGATAAATGATCATTTTTATTAAATTTATAACGTTTGATTAATACTGATCCGCTTTCCTCCATAGCAAATCTTACAATACTGCGTATTTTTTTATCTGAAATAGCTTCCTTCATAGTTTTATATTTTTTTATCAAACCCAGGTAAGCTGCTACAGCATGTCCGGTATTTAATGTAAATAATTTACGCTCTATAAAAGCAATTAAATTATCACTTAACTTCATATCAATTATTTTTGGTATTGTTCCTTTAAATTGAGTGATATTAACAATCCATTCTTTAAATTCTTCGGCAATTAAAGATAAATCATTATTGTTTTTAAAAAAGGGTATGATTGTATCAATACTACAATCTACAAAACCAATATATTTTTTTAGATATTCTTGATATTTCATAGGTATTTTCTTGAGAATTTCTTGTTTTAGAAAAGAACTTGCTCTAATTTTATTTTCACAAGCAATAATATTAAGTGGTTGTATAGATTGATTTTGAATTTTTAAGATTATTCCATACATAATAATTGAAGCAATTTTATCTAATGCCCGAGGGCCTACTGCAGTAGTAATTAGATTAACTGAAGCAACTATTTTTATAATGTTTGGATCATTAGAATTTACAGCACTTACTTTTTTAACATCAACAATCTTATCTTGATTAGCACCAACTATTTTTACTGAATATTTTTTTTTACAATTAATAGCATCTACTATATCTTGATTAACATCAGAAAAAATAACATTAAAACCAGATTCTGATAACGTTTTACCAATAAAACCACGCCCAATATTTCCGGCTCCAAAATGCAGTGCTTTCATAATTAAGTCCAGTAAAATTTTATATTAAAATTAATAGCAGCACATTAAATTTTTTCAATAGTCAAAAGTGACAAGGCCTCTTTTGTGCTAGTAGTATTAGATAATATTTTAATTGTATCTTTATTATCTAATGCATTAGTAATGCTACTTACTACCATGATATGCTCGTTATTCTTGGCAGCAATACCAATTACAAGATAAGCAATATCATCGATATCTTCTCCAAAAAGAACACCTTGTGGAAATTGACAAAAAATTATCCCAGTTCTTAATATAGAATCTTTTGCCTCGATAGTTCCATGTGGTAAAGCTATTGATTCTCCTAACCAAGTAGAAGCTATTTTTTCTCTTTCTAACATGGAATTAATATAATCAGATTTGACATAACCTTGCTTTACTAAGTGCTTCCCGACAATATTGATCGCTTCTTCTTTATTATTTGCATACTGGTTAAGAATAATATCATGTTCACTTAACTGAAATAAATTATGTGATGTTTTTATATTATTTATTTTTAAAGAATTACTAGGATTATTTTTTAAATCACGTGTACTTTTTATTAATTGTTTTACTAAATTATCATAAAAATTATTGTTAAGAAAGTTTTTTAAAGATATATGCTGAGCATCTGGTGCGTATTCTTGAGCCCTATGAGTTAAATTTTTATGTGTAATTACTAAATCTGCATTTTTAGGTAATACATTGATTGCCATATTTAAAATAGAAATATGGTTTAAATTGGCACTTTTTATTTTTTTACGAAGAATGCTTGCACCCATAGCACTAGATCCCATTCCCGCATCACAAGCAACGATAATAGTTTTAATTTCACTAAATTTAATAGTATCAAAATTATCTTGTAATATTTCTATATTTAAATGATTTTTATGTTTATTGATATTTTTTCTACTATCTTGATTAAAAGTATAAAAATTAAATTTTAATAGTATAATAGAACTAATAAAAGAAATTATAAAAGAACAAAAAATAGAAGTAATATTAGCAAAGTAAAGATGTTTAGGTGTCAAGGCTAAAATAGATAAAATAGAACCTGGTGACGCTGCTGAAATTAAACCGCCATGTAATAAAACGAGCATAAAAATACCGCTCATACCACCTAAAATAAGAGAAATGATTAATTTTGGTTTAATTAAAACATAAGGAAAATAAATTTCATGTACTCCTCCTAAAAATTCAATTAATGCTGCTCCTCCAGAAGATCTAGATAATTCACCTTTTCCAAAAAAAAACCATGCCATTAAGACACCCAATCCTGGACCTGGATTAGATTCGATCAAAAAAAATATAGAGCTGTGTTTATCTAATGCATCTTGAATACCTAAAGGAGAAAAAATGCCATGATTTATAACATTATTTAAAAAAAATATCTTAGCCGGTTCTATAACAATAGCGGTAAGAGGCAATAAATTATAAGATACAATAATTTTAATTAATTCTCCTAAAATAAGAGAAATCCATTCAATAAATGGACCTATTGTAAAAAATGAAATTATTGCTAATAATATTCCAAATATAGCAAGAGAAAAATTATTAACTAACATTTCAAAGCCATTTTTTATCTTATTTTCTATTTTTTTATCAAAATATTTTATTACCCAACCACCTAAGGGTCCTACAATCATTCCACCTAATAACATTGGTATATTAGTACTGGTAATAACTCCTATAGTAGTTATACTGCCAACTAAACCTCCTCTAGAACCGGAAATTAAACTACCTCCAGTATATCCAATTAAAATAGGTAAAAGATAGAAAATTATAGGAGATATTAGTTGTTCTAAATTCTTATTAGGTTGCCATCCTAAGGGCATGAATAAAGCAGTCATTATTCCCCATGCAATAAAAATACTTATATTAGGCATTATCATATTACTTAAAAATCGACCAAAATTTTGTATTTTTAATTTAATTAATATCAACATAATAACCACTCGTATTCTTAAAAACTAAAATTTTTAAAATAATTTTAAAGTAAAGAATTAATAATTGAATTATTAATTAAGTTTTTTAAAAGATAAATATTTGTCTGATGTATACATATAGTATTTAAAAAAAATTTTAATCTACTAAATCTACTATTTAATTTTAACATTCTTTTTAAGAATAACATTTTTATATCATAAAAGATTTATAAAAATTTATAAGACCTTTAGTTGAAGAATCATAACACTTATCTTTGATATTATTATTAGTTAAATAATCATAAATATTTTGAGATAATTCTTTTCCTATTTCCACACCCCATTGATCAAAACTAAAAATATTTAATATATAACCTTGAACAAAAATTTTATGTTCATATAAAGCAATTAACGCTCCTAAATTATAAGGAGTAATTTTTCGGATTAAAATTGAATTACTAGGTTGATTACCTTCACATATTTTGAAAGGTAAAATTTTATTTATATTATTATGATTTTTTTCAGAAAGCATTAATTCGTTTAAAACAGACTCTTTAGAATTACCAAAAGCTAGTGCTCGTGTTTGAGCAAAAAAATTAGATACTAATTTTATATGATGATTATCTAAATCATTATGAGAAAAAACTGAAGCAATAAAATCACAAGGAATTAATTTAGTTCCTTGATGTATTAGTTGATAAAATGCATGTTGACCATTAGTGCCCGGTTCACCCCAAATAATAGGACCAGTTTGATAGTCTATTCTTTCTCCATTTCTATTAATTGATTTACCATTAGATTCCATATTAGATTGTTGAAAATATGCAGCAAAACGATGCATATATTGATCATACGGTAATATTGCTTCTGTTTCAGAATTAAAAAAATTAGTATACCAAATACTAATTAAAGCCAACAATACCGGAATATTTTCATGATAACTGGCACTGTAAAAGTGATTGTCCATAGCATGAGCACCGTCTAAAAACTTTTCAAAATTATCAAATCCTATAGATAATATTATAGACAATCCAGCTGAAGACCATAATGAAAAACGTCCGCCTACCCAATCCCAAAATTTAAAAATATTATTAATGTTGATTCCAAAATGTAAAACATTTTTTATGTTAGCTGATAAAGCAAAAAAATGCTTATCTAAAGTATTTTTACTTTTTGAATAACGTAAAAACCATTTTTTTGCACTATATGCATTAGTTATAGTTTCATCTGTTGTAAATGTTTTTGATGCAATTAAAAAAATAGTCTTTTCAGGATTAATTTTTTTTAAAACTTCAGATAAATGAGTGCCATCTATATTTGATACATAGTGCACGTTTAAATGATTTTTATAAGGACGTAATGCTTCACTTACCATATATGGTCCTAAATCAGATCCACCGATACCAATATTTACAATATCAGAAATTGATTTTCCGGTATAACCTTTCCACTGTCCATTAATAACCATTTTTGAAAAATCTTTCATTTTTTTAAGTACAGCATTAATTTCTAACATAATATTACAATTATTTACAATAATAGGACGATTAGCTCTATTACGTAATGCTATGTGTAATACAGAACGATCCTCTGTTTTATTAATCTTAGCACCAGAAAACATTAATTTTATTCCAGATTTTACATCAGTTTCTTTAGCTAAATTTAATAAATACATTAAAGTTTCATCACTAATGCGATTTTTTGAAAAATCAATTAACATTTCATTTTTAAATAAAATTGAAAATTTTTTAAATCGATTTAAATCAGATGAAAAAAGATCACTTAAGTGAATATTTTTTATTTTTTTAAAATGATTTTTTAAATCATAATAAGATTGAGTATTATTGAAATTGATATTTTTCATAAAAGAATGGATCTCTCTCAAAATGTATAATAAATTATTTAATTTTTTTATATAAAAATATTTTATATTATTCAAAATAATATATTTCTAATCAAAAAAATTTTATATATAATATAATTAGCACATATAATATAAAAATTAAATATTTCTATTATTCTTGCCTGAAATTAAATCTAATGTTAAATATAATATATTTCATAATCATAAAAAAATATGCAAATTAATAAAAAAAATTTAATCTGGATAGATTTAGAAATGACTGGACTTAATCCTAAAATACATCGTATTATTGAAATTGCTACATTAATTACAGATACTAATTTAAATATTATTTCAGAAGGTCCAGTTATTCCTATACATCAAAAAAAAGAACAGATTCTACTAATGGATCAGTGGAATAAAAAAGTTCACACAAAAAATGGATTAATAAAACGCGTTGAAAAAAGTATATATAATGAAAAAAGAGCAGAATTTGAAACTATACTTTTTTTAAAAAAATGGGTCCCTATTCAATCGTCTCCAATTTGTGGAAATAGTATTGCACAAGATCGAAGATTTTTATTTCGATATATGCCAAAATTGGAAAATTATTTTCATTATCGATATATAGATGTTAGTACTCTTAAAGAATTAGCTTATCGTTGGAATCCAAAAATATGTGATAAATTTAAAAAAAATAGTAATCATAGAGCATTAGAAGATATTCATGAATCTGTTATAGAATTAGATTTTTATAAAAAAAATTTTTTGAAATTACAATAAAAATAATTTTTTAGCAAAGAAAGCTTGAAAAATATATTTTATATATATAAAATATACTTATATTTAAAAGATATTAAATTTTATACGTGTTTATTATTGCGGGAATAGCTCAGTTGGTAGAGCACAACCTTGCCAAGGTTGGGGTCACGAGTTCGAGTCTCGTTTCCCGCTTAAATTTCTATTAAAAATAATAATTAAATAGTTACTGTAATAAAAATATACACTTTAAAATTTAAAAAATATTTTTCTTGTAGATTAGACATAAAAAATTTAGGAAAATTTATGATTTTTTATTCTTATAAATGGATAATATTTTTTATATTTTTATTTGCATTTCAAACTGAAGCCAATAATAAAAATAATATTTTTTTAAAAACAATTATTCAAAAAAAAAAATAAATTTTTATACTGCAAAACAACCATCTAAAAAATACAAAAATAACAATATAATTTTATCAAAAAAAATCATAATAGTCATAGATGCAGGACATGGCGGACACGATCCCGGAGCAGTTAATGTTAAGGGAACACAAGAAAAAAAGATAAACATTGAAATAGCGCTTCGATTAAAAAAATTACTAAACAATGATAGTATATTTTATACAATTCTAACTCGTAATAATGATTCTTTTCTGTCATTAAAAAAAAGAAAACAATTTCTCAAAAAACATCACGTAAATTTATTGATATCTATTCACGCTGATTCTTCTAAAAAACAATATGTATCAGGAGCATCTATTTGGATGGTCTCAAGGACTAGAATAAATCGTGAAATTAATAATTACTTAAAAAAAAAATCGACGATGTTTTTATCTAAAAATATCGAATATATATTTAACGAAAATAAATACGATTTTTTTTTAAAAAAAACTATTCTAGATTTGCAATTTAATAATTGTCAAAAAATAGCATTAGATTTATCTAAAGAAATATTAAAACAACTTAAGAAAAATATAAAATTAAACAAAATATATCCAAATTATGGTAGTTTAGGTATATTAAGTTCTATTAACACACCTTCTATATTAATAGAAACCGGCTTTATTACAAATTTTCTAGAAGAAAAAAAGTTAAGAACTGCTGATCACCAAAATAAAATTGCTAATTCTATTTATTTAGCTCTTAAAAATTATTTTAATAATTCGTTTTGATTTCAAAAAATAAACATATTTAAAGGTGTTATCTTTATTATTAAGCATCTAAACATTTAATTTAAGATGCTTAAATTTTTTAAGTATTAGTTTAACTCTTTCTTAGTAAATTTAAAGCGTTTTTTAAATCTTTCAACACGACCTCCAGTATCAATAACCCTTTGTTTTCCTGTATAGAATGGATGACATTTTGCACATATATCTAAATTCAGATTATGATTAATAGTAGAAAAAACTTCAATTATGTTTCCACAAGAACAAGTAGCTGTTATCTTAGAATAACAAGGATGGATTTTTTTTTTCATATAGAACATTCCTAAATTCATTTTAAATATCTATATTTATTAGACAATTATTAATATATTAATACTAAAAAATTAAATTCATTTATATATATTTAATTTTAATATCTGTATCATTTATTTTTTTTATTTTTTTAGATATAAATTTGAAAAAATTTCCTCAAATAAAACATAAAAAAATTGTAAGAAATAAAAAAAATAATGAATTACTTCCTAAAGTAAAACAGAAATGGAAATATATTCACAAACTAAAAAATTTATAAAATCTATATTTTTTAAAATTAATAAAATTTAATTATTAGTCTTTTATATAATTGAACAAATTATTTAAAAAAATATTTTAAAAAAATAATATAACCAGAAAATCATACGTTATTTTAAAAAAAATAGCTAATTACATCTTATATAAAATATTTTATATTAATAGAAAATTATATAAGAAACAAAAATATTATTTTGAAGAGGTTTTTCTTGTGACCACAATATTAAGCGTAAGGTTAAAAAATAAAGTAGTAATTGGAGGTGATGGACAAGCAACTTTAGGCAATACAATTATGAAAAGTAATGTAAAAAAAATTAGATCTTTGTATCATGAAAAAGTAATTGCTGGTTTTGCAGGAGGAACTGCAGATGCATTTACTTTATTTGAAATGTTTGAAAAAAAATTATCTATGTATCAGGGTCAATTACAACGTGCAGCTATTGAATTAGCAAAAGATTGGCGATCTGATAGAATGCTACGAAAACTTGAAGCTCTATTAGCAGTTGCTGATAAAGAAACTTCATTAATAATTACAGGAAACGGAGATGTAATACAACCTGAAGATGATTTAATAGCAATAGGATCAGGAGGTTCTTATGCTCAATCTTCTGCTCGAGCATTAATAGATAATACTAATTTAGACGCAAATGAAATTGTAAAAAAATCATTAAATATCGCTGCTAATATTTGCATATATACAAATCATACCTTCACTATAAAAGAACTATTTTCAGAAAAATAAGGACTATTCTCTATGTCTGAAATGACTCCTCCTCAAATTGTTTCTGAACTTGATAAATTTATTATTGGTCAAGAAAAAGCAAAAAGAGCTGTCTCTATTGCATTAAGAAATCGTTGGCGCCGTATGCAGTTAAATAGTGAGCTTCGTCATGAAATCACACCTAAAAACATTTTAATGATTGGTCCTACAGGCGTAGGTAAAACAGAAATTGCAAGACGTTTAGCTAAATTAGCAAATTCTCCTTTTATTAAAGTAGAAGCAACTAAATTTACTGAAGTAGGGTATGTTGGAAAAGAGGTGGATTCAATTATTCGCGACTTAACTGATGCTGCGATAAAAATGATTCGAATTAAAAAAATTGAAACAAATAAAATTCGAGTAGAAGAAATAGTAGAGGAGAAAATATTAGATGTTCTTGTTCCTAGACCTAAAAAAAATTGGACAGAAAATGAAAAAAATGAAAGTCTTTTAAAAACAATTCAGATATTTCGAAAAAAACTACGCGAAGGTGTGTTAGATGAAAAAGAAATAGAAATAAATGTATTAGCAACTACTATGGGGGTCGAAATAATGGCACCTCCAGGAATGGAAGAGTTAACTAGTCAATTACAATCTTTATTCCAAAATTTAGGGGGACATAAAAAAAATAGCAGACGTCTTAAAATTAAAGATGCCATCATACTATTAAAAGAAGAAGAAGCAGCTAAATTAATTAATCAAGAAGAAATTAAAAAAGAAGCAATTAATGCAGTTGAACAACATGGCATAGTTTTTATTGATGAGATTGATAAAATATGTAAACGAGGTGATTCTTCTGGTCCAGATATCTCTCGAGAGGGAGTACAAAGAGATTTGCTTCCTTTAGTTGAGGGATGTACTGTCTCTACTAAATATGGCATGGTTAAAACGGATCATATTTTATTTATTGCATCTGGAGCATTTCAAACATCTACACCATCTGATTTAATTCCTGAATTACAAGGACGTCTTCCAATTAAAGTTGAATTACAAGCACTTACAATTGATGATTTTGAAAAAATTTTAACTGAACCTACAGCATCTATTACGACCCAATATAAAGCGCTGATGGAAACAGAAGGTGTTTGTATTAATTTTACGAAAGAAGGAATACGTAATATTGCAGAAGCAGCTTGGAAAGTCAATGAATCTATGGAAAATATTGGAGCTCGTCGATTGCATACTATATTAGAAAAGTTAATGGAAGATATATCATTTAATGCTAGCGACAATAAAGGCAATACGATTGAAATTAATTCAAGTTATGTGGGAGAACATTTAGATCAATTAATATCTAATGAAGATCTTAGCCGTTTTATTTTATAGTTTTATTTAAAATATTTGTCCATTATTATTTTTTTATAAAATGGATGAATATTTTTTGATATTATAAAAAATAAATCT
The DNA here is from genome assembly GCF_000225445.1 of Buchnera aphidicola str. Ak (Acyrthosiphon kondoi). Taxonomy (NCBI): domain Bacteria; kingdom Pseudomonadati; phylum Pseudomonadota; class Gammaproteobacteria; order Enterobacterales; family Erwiniaceae; genus Buchnera; species Buchnera aphidicola. The sequence goes on from NC_017256.1 coordinate 615,356, forward strand.
AAATTAATTTAAAATTACTATTGAAAAAAAGAAATAAGACCCTACTATGAAATAAAACGTTTTTTGATTTTTTATAAGTCAATATTTAAAATATAAATATTCTATAACAAAAAAATATTAAAGAGGAACTGTCTATGTCTTATCGTTCTCTTTCATTTATACCAAATTTTAATGATCATGATATTTTTTCAAATAGATTTAATCAAATTGATAAAATGTTTAGTACTTTAACAGGAGAGAAACCGATATCTGACACACCAAAATATAATCTATGTCAAATAAACGATATTGAATATCAATTAACACTTAGTATTCCCGGATATAAAGAAAAAGAACTAGATATATCTGTACATAACAACCAATTGTCTATTCAAGGAAAAAAAGAAGATAAACAAAAAGTTAATAATGAAGAAAATTATAAATGGTTACATAAAGGGATAATGTTTAATAATTTTTCTTTAAATTTTAATTTAGAACACAAAATCAAAGTAAAAACAGCAGAGTTATCTTTAGGTTTATTAAAATTGAATTTTGAATGTAATATTCCAGAAGAAGAAAAACCTAAAAAAATATTGATTAATATTCCTAATGATACTAAAAAAATTGATAAAAAATAAAACTAAAAAAATAAAAAATCATTGTACTTATAAAAATAAGTACAATGATTTAACTAATATATTATTGAGAATAAATAATGAATCCATGGATTAACGCAGATGTTTTAACAGTAAAGAGATGGACTAAAAATTTATTCAGTCTTATTTTAAATGCTCCTATAGAACCTTTCTATGCAGGACAATTTACTAAATTAGCTTTATATAATAATCATACTTTAAATAAAAATAAAATCCAAAGAGCATATTCATATGTAAATGCTCCTAATGAAAAAATATTGGAAATTTACATTGTTCGTGTGCTTAATGGACAACTTAGTAATCTATTATATAATCTCAACACTGGTGATAAAGTTTTTATCAAAAAAAAATCATTTGGTTTTTTTATTATAGATGAAATACCAGATTGCGAAATATTGTGGATGTTTGCAACAGGTACTGGTATAGGTCCTTATTTTTCAATTTTAAAAGAAGGTAAAAATATGGATCGATTTAATCATATCGTTTTAACGCATGCAGTGCGATATCAAAATGAATTAACTTATCTGCCTCTCATGAAAGAATTAGATCAAAAATATAATGGAAAACTAAAAATTCAAACAATTACTAGTAGAGAAAAAAATAAAAACTCTTTATTTGGTAGAATACCTTCTTTATTAAAAAGTGAAATATTAGAAAAAAATATTGGTCTGTCAATAAATCCTGAAACCTCACATGTTATGTTGTGCGGAAATCCTTCTATGGTAAAAGATACATTTTTATTTTTAAAAAACAATAGAAAAATGGAAAAACATTTACGTCGAAAAAAAGGAAATATTACAATGGAAAATTATTGGTAAAATATTTTTTCTGTTAGTTTTAACAACGATCTAATGGAAAAGAAATAACTTCATTGATATTTTTTTTATTTAAAATCAACATAATCAATCGATCTAAACCAATAGCTACTCCAGAACAAGGAGGTAAACCATAAGATAAAGCATCTAAAAAAAAACTATCTATTTTTCGCTCAGGAAGATTGATAGAACAACGTTCTTTATTATCTTTGATAAAACGTTTTTTTTGTTCATTTGCATCTGTAAGTTCATAAAAACCATTCCCTATTTCTACTCCTTTGAAAAAAATTTCAAATCTTTCTGATATACGAGGATCTTTTGAATTAATAGCAGCAAGAGAAGCCTGTTCTGCAGGGAAATGATAAACAAATAAAGGTTTTTCTTTTGCTAGATTAGGCTCTATTTTTAATGTGAATAATAATTGTATGAATTTGCTTAAATTATTTTCAAGATGAGTCAAATGTTCTAATTTTAATTTTTTAGATAATTGATGTAATTCTAATAAATTAGTAGAAAGAGGATCGATATTAAAAAATTCTATAAATAAATCTTGATAAGAAATTTTATCTGATTTGTTACATCTTAATATAATTTTAAGAAATTCATCTATTTCTTTTATAAATTCTTTCATTGAATAAAATGGTTGATACCATTCTAACATAGTAAATTCTGGGTTATGATATCGACCTAATTCATTATTTCTAAAACTATGACAAATTTGATATATAGGTCCACTTTTAGATGCTAATAAACGTTTCATATGGTATTCTGGACTAGTAATTAACCATAATTTTAACTTATCAATATAATTTAATGAAAAATAATTAGTTTCAAATGATACTAAATTTACATCAGTAACTGTTGAACGTGACAAAATCGGTGTTTCTACTTCAAGAATATTTTTTTGTGAAAAAAACAAACGAATATTAGAGATAATTTTTGATCTCTTGATTAGATTTTTAATAGAAATACTAGGTTTCCAATTTTTTTTTTTCATTTTAATTTTCTTTAAAAATTTATTAAGGTTTAGAAAAATTACTTACCAATAGAATACAAAAATAAAAAATATGAATAAAAATGCAATATATCCAGGTACATTTGATCCAATTACATACGGACATTTAGATATTATAACACGTGCAACAAAAATATTTGATAATATAACTATTGCTATTTCCAATAATTTTAAAAAAAAACCCATTTTTAATTTAAAAGAACGAATAGAATTGACTAGAAAGGTCACACTTCATCTAAAAAATGTAAAAAAAATACTTGGATTTGATGATTTACTTGCTAATTTAGCAAAAAAAGAAAAAGCTAATATTTTAATTAGAGGAGTTCGAACAATATTTGATTTTGATTATGAAATAAAATTAGCGGCTATAAATAAACAAATTTATCCAGATTTAGATAGTATATTTTTACTTTCTTCTAAAGAAGTTTCTTTTATATCCTCATCTTTTGTTAAAGAAATAGCAAAATATAAAGGTGATGTAAAACCCTATCTTCCTGAAGAAGTTCATTCGGCATTATTAAGAAAGCTTAATCATTTTTCTATAAAATAAAAACGTATTTGTTAAAATAGTAGGGTAGACAATACCCTACTATTTTACTAAAAATCAAATATTCATATATATAAATATACAATTTTTATTTTAAAAAATATGAGTATTTCATTATTGGCAAATTATCTGGAGGAAGAATTATAGTTGCACGTATTCCAAAAGATTTATATTTTTGAATATAATTATTATTATTTATATCTAAATCAGATAAATTAGTAGCAATTAATTTAATAGAACCATCATCTAGAAAATCTATTTTATAAATATTTCGTGAATGTTTCATATTATATTGATTGATTTCTGGATGTTCAGAAACTAATTGAAGATAAGATTGCTGTAAAAATTTTTGATTTGCATATGTTGAAATTAATTTTTGAGATTCAATATTTGGTATTATTTTCTTGAACTCTTCTAACATTTTATTTCGATCATTAATAGTAATTAAATTATTATTTATAATAAAAAGAAATGGATTAAAATCAGCCATAAAAGTTTTATCTAAATTATTAGATGATTTTAAAGATTGGTAGTTTTTTTCAAATTGTTCAATGGTAGATCGAATATTATGAAATGAATTTAATTGATCTGCAACTGTCCATGTACCATCACTTTTAAAATCATTAGAATAAGATTCTTGAATATTTTTATTCATTCTTTTTCTGAAATTGCTATCCATTTTCAATATACTTTTTCTTCCTTCTAAATCAAAATTTTCATCGAATTTTTTAAATGGATAAAAGTCATCTTCATTATGAATTTTAGGTGTTATAGCTAGAAGATCAGGGAAAGAACTTTGATATTCAGGATGAAGTGGATTACCATTTAATTTGCTAATAATTTTAATTTTTCCTTGATATCTAATTTTTTCAATGATAGCTCTAATATAAACCTTAGAAGATTCAATAGTTCTTTTAAGTTGTTCAATATATTCAGATAAAGTAGTAATGGATGAAGTACTGGAATCGGATTTTACATCATCATCATTTGATGAGAAAAATATTCTCTTAAATGTAGTTCCATTAAATATATTAATAGTTTCTGTTTTAACAGTCTCATAAGTTGTTGTAACTGTGTTGGTTATTGTATCAAGAATATCTTCAGCTATTTTAAAAATATTAAAATCTAAATATTTTTTATTGGAAAATGTTGTTTTATCATCGAGGAAATTTAGGTGAGATTGTTCAGGAATTTTTTTTTCATCAGTATATTTTGAGTGGCTTCGTGATGATTACTTCTAATTGCTTCTTCATTATTTGTTTCTATATTATATTTTTGAAGCATCGCTTTATCTATTTTTTTTTGTATCATATCTAATAGAATTAAAGAATTTTTATATGATTCTTCTAAATTTGTAAAATTTTTTTTATCTTGAAAAAAAAATAGTTCATTAGAGTTTATTTTTTTATTATTAGTATTATTTTTTTGAAACTCACTTGTATTTTTTTTCGCTTTAAACATTTGTTTAATAGTGTCTTCATAAAGATCTAATTTGTTTGGATGTTTTGTTTTTACTATATCCACATTGAATAAAATATTGGATGACATAATATTTTTGTCCTTTTTTATGAATTATTTTTATATATATTTTTTTAGATATTTCTTTTAAAATTTAAAATATACAAAAAAAATTATTAATTTATATTCTAATTAATTTTTTTTAAAAGTCAATTATTAATTTTAAAAAATAAAAAAAGATGGGATGTATGAAAATATACTTAGAATTTAAATTTTATAATAAAAGAATATATGAATTAATTGATTCGCTTGAATTGAAACATGATGAAAATTGTTCTATAGGTTTGTTAATAAATAAAGATTCATTAGAGTTATATAATCGTGAAAATCTAAAGCAAAAATCTATAAAAGTTGATTTTGTTTCTAAGAAAAATAACTATCGTTGTTTTCATTTTAGAAAAAAAAATGAAGTTTTATCTAGAGTTATCGGAATAAAAAATTCTTATTTTCCTCATATAATAGATGCAACAGCAGGTTTAGGTAATGATGCTTTTATTTTTTCTTTTTTAGGATGCAAAGTGACAATGATAGAACGTCATCCAATAGCTGCAGCTTTATTAAAAGATGGTTTACAAAGAGGATATGAAGATAAAAAAATAGGTTATTGGTTAAAAAAAAGATTACATTTAATAATAAATGATAGTTTTGATATATTAAAAATGTCGATTTTAAAACCAGATGTAATTTATTTAGATCCTATGTATCCTTTTCATAATAAAAAATCTTTACCTAAAAAAGATATGCAACTTTTTAGGAAATTGATAGGACAGAATTATGATTCTGAAAGATTATTGAATATTTCTAGAAAATTAGCAAAAAATAGAATTATTGTAAAACGTCCTTGTTATGCAAAACCTTTATCTGAAGAGAAGGTGAATTTTATCATTACTACAAAAAATCATCGTTTTGATATATATCAACCTTGTTGAAAAAAAATAGGAGTATATATTTTTTACACATACCCCTATTTGACTAGTAAATATCATTTATATATAAAAATTTATATTTTATATTAAAAATAATGCAATCCAATATAAAAAACCAGATAATAAAATTGAAACGGGTAAAGTTAATATCCATGCTAAAGCGATATTTTTAATAGTTTTTATTTGAATTCCGTCACCATCAATTAACATAGTACCCGCTACGGAAGATGAAAGAATATGTGTAGTAGAAACTGGTATACCTGTATAACTTGCTATTCCAATAGAAAAAGAAGCTGTTATTTGAGCGGACATAGCTTGTGCATATGTCATTCTTTTTTTTCCTATTTTTTCGCCAATAGTAACAACAATACGTCTCCAACCTATCATTGTTCCTATAGATAAAGATAAAGCAACTATTAATATAATCCACATGGGTGCATATTCAATTGTTTGTAACATCGTTTTTTTACTATGTATTAAAAAATGTTTATCTTTAAAATTAATATTAGAAGAATCTACTGTTTTATCAATTAAATCTGAGATACACAGTAAAAAATGACGCAATTGAAATCTTTTTTTAATGCTTAAAGAATTATAATTATATATATTTTTTAGTAATAATTTAGTTTTTTTAATATTTTTTAAAGCTTCATAATGTTTGTAATTTATAACTGAATTATTAATTTTATTTTTTGAATAGTATTTTTCTAAATTATTCAATGTATTTTTTGTATGATTGATTTCATATTTATTAGCATTTAAATTCACCAAAAAAGAAGAAGGTACAATTCCTATAAGTACAAGCATTATTAATCCGATACCTTTTTGTCCATCGTTTGCACCATGAGCATAACTAACTCCAATAGATGATAAGATAAGAGCTATTCTAATTAAAAATGGTGGTGTTTTTCTACCATCTATTTTTTCGCGTTCTACTGGAGTCATATGAATACGATAAAATATTTTATTATCATTTAAATAATATCGTAGTAAAAAAATTAAACCTCCAGCTATTATTAATCCAATAACAGGAGAAAAAACAAGCGATAAAAAAATACTAGTCATTTTAGAGAGATTAAGTGCATCTACTAAAGAGGAATCTGTAACTATTGCATTTGTTAACCCTATCCCAATAATCGCTCCAATCAGAGAATGCGAACTTGATGCAGGTAAACAAAAATACCATGTAGATAAATTCCAAATTATAGCTGCTAATAACATTGAAAAAACCATAGCAAGAGCATTTTTCGAACTAGCATTTAATAATAAATCATTGGGTAATAAATGAACGATAGCATAAGCTACAGTCAAACCTCCTAGTAAAACACCTAAAAAATTAAATACTCCAGACATTATAACTGCAATATGTGCAGACATTGCTCGAGTATATATTAAAGTTGATACTGCATTGGCTGTATCATGAAAACCATTTATAGCCTCATAAAATAAAACAAAAAATAAAGCTAAAAAAACCAATAAACTATGATTCAAATCAGAATAAGAAAATAAATATAGCATAATCTTTAAGCCATTTTGATGAATTGAACTACGTTTATTATCTGTGAGAAACTATGTTTGAGGAAAGTAAAATATAAATTTTATTTTACAAAAGATTTTGCAAGGCAAAGAATATATTTTATATTATAATAATATTTTCATAAAAATATTAAAATTTTTATTTTAAAAATTTTTTTTCTTTAATTTAAAAGATAAAAAAACTGCAAAAAATAACATTATTATAATAAAGGTAGAAATTCCAGGCCATTTCATATGAAACCAAAAAAAACCACCAAATGTACCAAAAACACTAGAACCTAAATAATAAAAAAATAAATATAAAGACGTTGCTTGAATTTTAGCAATATTAGTATATGAACCAACCCAACTACTAGCAGTAGAATGTGATGCGAAAAACCCACCAGAAAAAATAATTAAACCTAAAAGAACCATTAATAATTGATTATACTGTGTAATAAACACACCTATTATCATTAATAATAATGATACAATAAGAATATTATTTCGATGATATTTATTGATTAAAATACCAGCTTTAGGAGAACTATATACGCCAGTTAAATAAATAATAGACAATAATCCCACGCTAGATTGACAAAGAAAAAATGGTTCTAATATCAAACGGTAACCTATGTAATTAAAAATAGTAACAAAACTACCCATTAATATAAAACCTATTATAAATAGTATAAATAATGCTGGATTTTTTAATTGCAGATAAAAACGATTTAAAAATTTATGAAAATTAGTAGAAATAGATAAAAAATTTTTAGAGGGAGGTAAAAAATATAAAAAAAAACAAGACGATATAAAAGAGAATAAACCAATTATCATTAATGAAATATTCCAAGAAAACTTTTCTGCTAAAACACTACTTAAAAGCCTCCCCGAAAAACCACCTATGGTATTTCCACTAATATATAGACCCATACAAAAAGATAAAGAATTAGGATGTATTTCTTCACTAATATATGTCATGGCGATAGCAACAACGCCGCTTAGTGCTAAACCCGTTAATGAACGTAACAAAACAATACTTGTCCAACTCGTCATCATTGAACATATAATAGTTAATATTGCCGCCATAAATAAAGAAATAGACATAATTGATTTTCTGCCAATTACATCAGATAATGGTCCAGTAAAAAGCATTCCTAAAGCCATAGTCATAGTTGCAGCGGAGAGAGATAAACTACTTTCGGCTGGAGTCAAATAAAATTGTTTAGAAAATATTGGTAAAATTGATTGTACACAATATAAAATAGAAAAAGTAGCAAAACCACCAGAAAAAAGAGCTAAAATAACTTGATTAAATTTTTTTGTATTTTTTTTTATATATTGTTTTTTTAATGGTTCTTTTTTATTTTTTAATAAAATCAAAATATAGCCTCTTTGTTAGTAAAAAATATTTTTTTATATATATATAAAACCATCGTAAACATGTGTTGCAGGTCCTATCATATAAAGAGGATTTCCAAAACCCTTCCAGATTATAGTTAATTTTCCACCTAATAATTCAACTTCAACAACATCAGAAAGTAATTTTTGTGCTATACCCATTGCAACTGCAGCACAAGCAGCACTTCCACAAGCTTTTGTTTCACCTACATCACGCTCATACACTCTTAATTTTATAGAATTTTTATTTATAATTTCCACAAAACTTACATTTATTCCTTCTGGAAATATAGGATTTTTTCCTATATTTTCACCAATAATTTTTACAGGAGCATTTTTGATACATTGCACTTTAATAATACAATGAGGATTTCCAATAGATACTAAACTACAAATTAGATTCCCGCGAAAAAGTTTTATTGAAAAATTCTTGTATAAAATATTTTTTAATGAAGATAAATTATGAAAAGTAAAATCAGGTTCATTCATATCAACTTTAATTATATTTTTGGGTAAAAACTCAATAATTAAAGGTTTTTTTTTAGTACTAACTAAAATTTTTTTTTTATTAGTTAAACCTTTCAGTAAAAGGAAAAGACCAAAACATCGAGCACCATTCCCGCATTGTTCAACTTCATTTCCATTAGCATTAAAAATTCGGTAATTAAAATCAAATAGAGCATTATTTGATTTTTCTATAAGTAACAATTGATCAAAACCAATTCCGGTATATCGATCAGATAACTGTTTTATTATACACGATGATAAAATAAAATTTTCTTCAATACAATTAATAACCATAAAATCGTTACTTAATCCATGCATTTTAGAAAAATTTATTTTTTTTTTATCTTTATAGTATAAATCCATTTTGTCCTCTTAGTGTTTTTTACAATATTATTTATTAATAATATTAATCTTTCAATATTTGAGTATCAAATTATATAAATTTGATTATTTTTATTTTTTATAATTTGTTATAATTAAAATTAAATTAAGGACTATTTTTATGAAAAAAAAAATAATATCTCAGAAAGAGAATAACAATTTTTATATATTAGTAAATGATTTGTTTTTAAAAATCGAAGATAATTTAAATTTATATGAGAATGAAATAGATTTTGATTATGAGATTCAAGATTATGTCATGAGTATCATTTTTAATGATAAAAGTTTAATAATTATTAATAAACAAGAATCTCTAAAACAAATTTGGTTAGCTACAAAAGTAAATGGATATCATTTTAACTATAAAAATAATCAATGGATCTGTAATCGAAGTAATAAAAATTTTTGGGAAATATTTGAAAAAGCATGTTCTATTCAATCAAAAAAAAATTTAATTTTTTATAAAAAATAATATGAGTTTAATCTAAAAATTTTTATATATAAATATAAAAAAATGATAATTTCTTTTATATATTTAAAATAAAGAAGAACATTTTTTCGATTTCAAAAAATTATAAAAAATACATCTATATTAATATGAATCCTAATATCTACGATAAAACATTGAGAATTGCTACTAGAAAAAGTCCGTTAGCTTTAGAGCAAACCAACTATGTTAAAAAAAAAATACTATCTTTATATCCAGATTTAAATATAAAATTAGTACCTATTGTTACTCATGGAGATAATATCTTAAATAAATCTCTTTCCAAAATTAGTGGAAAGGGATTATTTATTAAAGAATTAGAACATGCTCTGCTTGAAAATAAAGCAGATATTGCAATTCATTCCATGAAAGATCTTCCAGTAAATATTACAAAAGAATTATGTTTAGTTAGTATTTGTAAAAGAGGAAATGCTTTAGATTCACTAGTATCTAATGATTATCAATCGATAAATCAATTACCGAAAGGTGCTATTATTGGGACATCTAGTTTAAGAAGACAGTGTCAATTAATTACTTATCGACCAGATTTAGTTTTTTCTCCTTTAAGAGGTAATATAGAAACTAGAATAGCTAAATTAGACCAAGGTAAATATGATGCAATCATTCTTGCTACTGAAGGATTAAATAGGTTAAATTTAAAAAATAGAATTACTCAGATTATACCAGCTGAGTTATCTCTTCCTTCATGTGGTCAAGGTGCTATTGGTATTCAATCGCGAATACATGACAAAAAAGTTCTATTTTTTTTATCTCGTCTTAATCATTTAAAGACTTTTATTGAAATAAATGCGGAAAGAGCTTTTTGCAGAAAATTAGAATCAGGATGTCAGATTCCCATTGGAAGTTATGCTATTTTAAAAAAAAATAAACTTTGGTTAAGAGGATTAGTTGGTTCTCCTGATGGAAAAATAATATTAAAAGGAGAAAGAAGAGGTTGGTATAATACAGGAGAAAAAATGGGATATTCACTTGCTAATGAATTACTTAATAACGGAGCTAAAAATATTCTTAATAATCTTCATATTAAAAAATTTTATTATATATGAAAGTATTAGTAACACGACCGTCTCCTGAAGGAGAAGAATTAGTAAATAATCTTAATAAAATAGGTATTCCTGCTTGGCATTTTCCCTTGTTTGATTTTTATCCAAGTGTTAGTTCAATAAGTTTATCAAAAAAAATTAATGAACTGTATCAATCAAAAATTATTCTTGTTTTTTCTAAAAAATCTATTTATTTTACTAATTTGTATTTAATAAAAAACAATCTAGAATGGCCGTCTAATGTAAAATATTATGCTATTGGTAAAAGTACCGCTTTTTTTCTTAATAATTATATTAAAAAAAAATTTTTTTTCCTAAAAAAAAAGAAAATAGTGAAGAGTTGTTAAAAATTTTATATAAAGATAAAATAAAAAATGATAAAATAATTTTATTACAAGGAGAAAATGGACGAACATTAATAGAAAAAAATTTAAAAAAAGAAGGTTTTAAAATTTGTTTGATTCAATGTTATAAAAGAGTTTTTAAAATTTTAGATGGTAAGATGGAAATAAAAAAATGGCGTTCATATAAAATAGATACTTTAATAGTAACAAGTGGTGAATCTTTATACGCATTAAAAAATATTTTTTCTAATACTAATCAGACTAAATGGCTATTTAGATGTAAAATATTTGTTGTGGGTAGAAGATTATCTCAGATAGCAAAAAATTTAGGATGGAAAGATATAATAGTATCAAATTATGCTAATAATGAATTTTTTCTTGAAATTATCAAAAAATTTTATTTTAAAATTTAATTTTTTGGTCGGCGAAAGAGGATTTGAACCTCTGACCTACTGGTCCCAAACCAGTTGCGCTACCAAACTGCGCTATTCGCCGTACCGTATCGAACAAAATATTTTATTTTTTTGGGGTGGCTAATGGGATTTGAACCCATGACCACTGGAATCACAATCCAGAACTCTACCAACTGAGCTATAGCCACCAATTTAAAAATTCTTCTTTATAAAAAAAGTGCGCTCGACAGGATTTGAACCTGACACCTCTACCTTCGGAGGGTAGCGCTCTATCCAAATGAGCTACGAGCGCATTGTGCAGAAACAAATTAGATTTTAAGATTAATAATCTTGATTGTCCAGCTTTTTTTTTGAAAAATTTATATATAATATTTATTATATATAATTTTATTGTATAATGTTGGTTAAAAATAAAATATTTTTTAATATAATTATTGTGATGTTTATGTAAATATTAAAATTTACGAACGTTTCATCATATCAAAAAATTCATCGTTTGTTTTCGTCATAGAAAGTTTGTTTAATAAAAATTCCATTGCATCTATTTCACTCATAGGATGAATAATCTTTCTTAAAATCCACATTTTTTGCAGTTCATCTGGCAAAGTTAATAATTCTTCTTTTCTAGTTCCAGATCGATTATAATCGATAGCTGGAAAGACACGTTTTTCTGCAATTTTTCTTGATAATGGCAGCTCCATGTTACCTGTTCCTTTAAATTCTTCATAAATTACTTCGTCCATTTTAGAGCCAGTATCGACTAGTGCAGTTGCAATAATCGTTAAACTTCCTCCTTCTTCTACATTGCGTGCAGCCCCGAAAAATCTTTTAGGTCTGTGTAGAGCATTGGCATCAACCCCCCCTGTCAAAACCTTTCCAGATGCTGGTACTACAGTATTATAAGCTCTTGCTAAACGAGTAATAGAATCAAGTAAAATAATTACATCTTTTTTGTGTTCTACTAATCTTTTTGCTTTTTCAATAACCATTTCAGCAACTTGAACATGTCTTGATGCAGGTTCATCAAAAGTAGATGCAACGACTTCACCTTTTACTAATCTTTGCATTTCAGTTACTTCTTCTGGTCTTTCATCAATTAATAAGACCATTAAAACACAATCGGGATGATTATAAGCAATACTTTGTGCTATATTTTGAAGTAATATTGTTTTTCCAGCTTTTGGTGGAGCTACAATTAAGCCTCGTTGTCCTCGTCCAATGGGTGATGCTAAATCTAATACTCTTGCTGTTAAATCTTCAGTAGATCCATTTCCACGTTCCATTCGTAATCTGGAGTTAGCATGCAATGGTGTTAGGTTTTCAAATAATATTTTGCTTCTTGCATTTTCAGGTTTATCATAATTAACTTCATTTACTTTAAGTAGAGCAAAATATCTTTCTCCTTCTTTAGGAGGTCTAATTTTCCCAGCGATAGTATCACCAGTGCGTAGATTAAATCTACGAATTTGACTAGGAGAAACATAAATATCATCAGGACCAGCTAAATAAGAACTATCTGCAGAACGTAGAAAACCAAATCCATCTTGTAATATTTCTAAAACACCGTCTCCAAAAATATCTTCTCCACTTTTTGCATGTTGTTTAAGGATGGCAAAAATAATATCTTGTTTACGCATACGCGCTAAATTTTCCAACCCCATTTTTTCACCAAGAATAATTAGTTCAGAAACTGGCATATTTTTAAGTGCGGTAAGATTCATAATGGTGGGTTCTTAGTAAAATCGGGGTATATTTCGAAAAAAATCATGACATAAATGTAAAATTTAATGATAAATTTTAAATTGAATTAAATTTTTAATGTGTTTAATTAACTTTCTTTTCAATATTTTTAATTCATGTTTTCATTTAAAAATTCTTTAAGTTCTAGTTTAGAAGCTGCTCCAACTTTAGTAGCAAGAACTTCGCCATTATGAAAAAGCAATAATGTAGGAATGCTTCTAATAGAATACATGGGAGCAGTTTTTGGATTTTCTTCAATATTTAATTTACAAATAATAATTTTATTAGAGTATTCTTGTGATATTTCTTCTAAAATAGGTGCTAAAATTTTACAAGGATTACACCATTGAGCCCAAAAATCTACTAAAGTAAGACTCTTTGACTTTAGAACTTTTTCCTCAAAATTTTCATCAGTTAGTTCAATTATTTTATTCATTTTAATGTGTGTTCTCAGTAGTAAAAGATTTCAAATAAGTTTGAATTTTTATAATTTAAAATTACATAATATCATTTTTAAAAATTTTTTAAAACTAAATTTAAAAAAATTTTATTTAAAATTATTTTTATTTTTTTTTGAATTACATATTTTTGATTTAATTTCTTCTATTTTTTTGATAGAGCTATCTAAAGTAATGTTTTTATCCCATTCTAAATCCTCTTGAGGTAATTCAAATAAAAATCTACTAGGAAGCATATCTAATATTTGTCCATATTGAATACGTTTGCAACAATAAGTGAAAAATAATTGTTTTTTTGCTCGAGTTATACCAACGTAAGTTAATCTTCGCTCTTCTTCTATATTATTATTATTGATGCTTTTTTGATTAGGTAAGATTCCTTCACACATGCCAATTATAAATACTGAGGAAAACTCTAATCCCTTAGAAGCATGTAGAGTCATTAATTGGACTCGATCTTCTTGTTCTTCTGTTATATTATTTTTGGAAATATCACGAATTGTCATTCGTGTAATAATTTGAGATAGAGTCATTGGTGGTTCAAAATCATCGCCTTTAAGCATATTTTTAAACCATTTTGATAAAGTATAAATATTATTTATACTATTTTTGATTTTTTTAGATTCTTTTAAAACTTTAGATAACCATGTTTCATATTTTATATCACAAATAATATCATCTAAAATACTAGATGGTTTTAAATGAGATAATTTGGTGAATTTTTCTATTTTAGAAGTAAATTTTTTTATTCTATTTATAGTTTTTTCATTTAAAAAATTTTTAATCTCTTTATCATTACTTATTCGAAAAAGACTTTTATTTTTTTTAATTGCCCATTCTTCTAATTTTTTTAATGTAATTTTACCTATTTGACGAGAAGGGATATTTATGATTCTTGTAAATGCATGATTATCATCTGGATTAATAATTACTCGAAGATAACTCAGTAAATCTTTAATTTCAGGACGGGAAAAAAAGGATGATTTTTCAGATATATTATATGGTATATTTTCTTTTATTAAAGCTTTTTCAAGAATTCTAGATTGATAATTACCACGGTATAAAATAGCATGATCTTGATATTTTATTCTTTTTATAGCACATTGGGAAACGATTTTTTTAACTATTTTTTCAGCTTCATTTTCTTCATCTTTACCTATTAAAACTTTTATAAGATTTCCGTATTCAAGTTTAGAGAACAGTTTTTTTTTTAAATAATGTATATTGTTAGAAATGAGAGTATTAGCTGCTTTTAATATTCTTCCTGAAGATCGATAATTATGTTCCATTGTTATAATTTTTAAATTAGGAAAATCTTTTTTCAGTAAAAAAATATTCTGAGGATTTGCCCCTCTCCATGAATAAATCGATTGATCATCATCTCCAACTAATGTAAAATTTGAATCTCTATGAGTAAGCATTTTAATAAGTTCGTATTGACTATTATTTGTATCTTGATATTCATCGACTAATAAATATGATATTTTTTTTTGCCAATATTTTTTTATTTTTTTATTATTTTTTAATAATAGTGTTGGTATACAAATCAAATCATCAAAATCTAATATATTAGCGTGATAAAGATAATTGTTATATTTTTTATAAATTAATGCTAAATCTTTTTCTTCAGTTGATTTTGCTAGTAATTGAACTTGTAAAGGAGTAAGAAACTTATTTTTCCAGTAAGAAATCATAAAGTTTAATTTTTTTAATGAGTGAATATTATTTTTTATTTCTTTTTTACATATTTTTTTTAATAAAACAATTTGATCTTTTTCATCTAATAAAGTGAAGTTATTGTTGAATTCTAACGTATCAATTTCTTTCTTAATGATTTCCATTCCCAATGAGTGAAAAGTAGAAATAATTATTTTCTTAATTTTTGGAATATTTAGATATTTTGATAGACGAATCCTCATTTCATAAGCAGCTTTATTAGTAAAAGTTACGGCGACAATGTTATCAGGTTCATATTGACAATGTTTAATCAAATAAATAATTTTATTAATAATTACTTTTGTTTTTCCAGAACCAGCCCCTGCTAATATTAGACAGGGACCATTAGTAAATTCAACAGCATTTTTTTGAGCAATATTTAGAGACATAAAATATTAATATTTAATTGATGAGTTATATTGTTTAAATTTTATTTTGCAACTGCAATGGTTTTCATTTTTTTCATATAACTTCTTAGTTTACGTCCTACAATTTCTATAGGATGATTTTGAATTGTTTCATTTATTTTATGTAATTCAATATTATCTACTAATTGGTGTGGTAATGAACAACCAAGATCACTTTTCTCAAGAGTTAAGATGAATTTTTTTAAAATAGGATACGCAGATTCAGAGAAAAGATAACTACCATATTCAGCAGTATCTGAAATAACTTTATTCATTTCATATAATTTTTTTCTTGCAATAGTATTTGCAATTAATGGTAGTTCATGCAATGATTCATAGTAAGCGGATTCTTCTATAATACCTGTTTTAATCATTTTTTCAAAAGATAATTCAATGCCGGATTTTAATATTGCAATCATTAATATACCATGATCGTAATATTCTTGTTCTATTATTTTATCATTATAAATAGGAGCTTTTTCAAAAGATGTATTTTTTGTATTATTTCGCCAATTTAATAATCTTTCATCATTATTTTCCCAATCTTTCATCATTTCAGTAGAAAATTTTCCAGAAATAATATCGTCCATATGTTTTTGGAAAAGCGGTGATAATATTTTTTTAATTTTTTCGCAAAGTTTATAAGCTCTTATTTTTGACGTATTAGATAATCGATTCATCATTAAAGTAATACCACCATGTTTGAGAGACTCTGTAATAGTTTCCCATCCATATTGTATTAATTTTGCAGCATATGCTGGATCATGTTTTTCTGTAATTAATTTTTCATAACATAATAATGAAGCTGTTTGAAGGATTCCACATAAAATTGTTTGTTCACCCATTAGGTCTGATTTAACTTCAGCTACAAACGATGATTCAAGAACTCCTGCACGATGCCCTCCAGTAGAAAAAGCCCATGCTTTTGCTATTTCTAAACCCATTTTATTGATATCATTTTCGTGATGCACGGCAATTAAGGTAGGAACTCCAAAACCTCTTTTATATTCTTCTCGAACTTCTGTTCCAGGACATTTTGGAGCAACCATAATAACAGTAATATCTTTTCTTATTTTTTCTCCAAATTCTACAATATTAAAACCATGTGAATAGCCTAAAAAAGAATTTTTTTTCATTAATTTTTGTAGATCTTTTATGACATTGTGATGTTGTTTGTCAGGAGTTAAATTAATGACTAAATCTGCACTTGGTATTAAAGATTCATAACTATCTACTTTAAAGTTATTTTGAATAGCATTAATCCAAGATTGATTTTTTTGTAAAATACTATTTTTTTTTAATGCATAAGAAATATTTAATCCTGATTCTCTCATATTCAATCCTTGATTTAAACCTTGAGAACCACAACCAACAATTACTATATTCTTGTTTTTTAAAATATCATTTTTTTTATTAAATTCTTCTTTTTTCATAAAACGACATTTATTGATTTGATTAATTTTTTGACTAAAATTTAACGTGTTAAAATAATTCATAATATTCCTGTATTCTAATTTAGCAATGTTATTTAAATATCAGATATTTTTTTATAATCTCTAACTGCTCCTTTATCAGCACTGGTACAAAAAAAAGCATATGCTTTTAAAGCAGAAGAAATATATCTTTTACGATTATAGGGTTTATAAGCTAAAGAACCTTTTTTTTCTTCATCAAAAATACGATTAGATAGTTCTTTTTCTGTGATGTTTAAGTGAATAACTCTTTGCGGAATGTTAATATCAATAATATCACCATTTTTTACTAAAGCAATAATACCTTTATTTGCAGCTTCAGGTGAAACATGTCCTATAGAAATTCCTGATGTGCCTCCCGAAAATCTACCATCAGTAATTAATGCACACGTTTTATCTAAATTCATAGATTTTAAATATGTAGTTGGATATAACATTTCTTGCATTCCTGGTCCTCCCTTAGGACCCTCATAACGGATAACAACAATATCACCGGGATTTATTTTTTTATTTAAAATCGCATTGACTGCTTCTTCCTGACTTTCATATACTTTAGCAATACCAGAAAAAATGTAGTTCTTTTTATCTATTCCAGCAGTTTTTATTATACAACCATTTTTTGCTAAATTTCCATATAAAACAGCTAATCCTCCATCTTGACTATAAGCATATTTACAAGAACGAATACAGCCATTTTTACGATCATAATCTAACGTTGGCCATCTAAAATCTTGAGAATATGCTTTTTGTGTATGAATACCTCCGGGGCCTGCTCGAAACATTTGTATTACACTAGGATTTTTTGTAGAAGAAATATCATATTCATTTAATGTTTCTTCTAAATTAAGCTGTAAGATGTTTCTTGTTTCTTTATGTAATAAATTAGAGCGATTTAATTCTCCTAAAATACTTGCAACACCACCTGCGCGATGAATATCTTCTACATGATATAATGAACTGCTTGGTGCTACTTTGCAGATATGAGGTACTTTTTTAGATAATTTGTTAATATGAGACATTTTAAAATCAACTTTTGCTTCTTGAGCCGCTGCTAACAAATGCAAAATAGTATTGGTTGATCCTCCCATTGCAATATCTAGTATCATCGCGTTTTCGAAAGATTTTTTATTAGCTATATTTCTTGGTAAAACATTTATATTATTGTTTTTGTAGTATTCTTCAGTAATTTTAACTATAGTTTGAGCTGATTTTAAAAATAAATTTTTACGATCAATATGAGTTGCTAATAGTGTACCATTTCCAGGTAAAGATAAACCTATCACTTCTGTCAAACAATTCATAGAATTAGCTGTGAACATACCTGAACAGGAACCACATGTAGGGCAAGCTGAAAGTTCAATTTCTTTAAGAAAGTCATCAGATTTATTCGATTGGCCTCCATGAACAATAGCATCGACTAGATCAATTTTTATTATTTGATTATTTTTTTGTATCTTTCCTGCCTCCATCGGTCCACCAGAAACAAAAACTGATGGTATATTTAAACGTAAAGATGCCATAAGCATGCCTGGAGTGATTTTATCACAATTTGAAATACAAATCATAGCATCAGCACAATGTGCATTAATTACATATTCTATAGAATCAGAAATGAGTTCACGTGAAGGCAATGAATAAAGCATTCCAGAATGTCCCATAGCTATTCCATCATCTATTGCAATAGTATTAAATTCTTTTGCAACAGCACCTGATTTTTGAATTTCTTTAGCAATAAGTTTTCCGACTTCTTGTAAGTGAATATGTCCTGGAACAAATTGAGAAAAAGAATTAACTACTGCAATAATTGGTTTTTTAAAGTCTTCATCAGTCATACCTGTAGCGCGCCATAATGATCTTGCTCCAGACATATTTCTACCTTGAGTAGTTGTAAAAGAACGATATTTAGGCATATTAGACAACTCCAAAAATAAAAATTTTAAAAAAGTATTTAATATAATATATAAAATAATTTACAAAAACTTTTTATTTAATAAGTTTGTATTATGAAAAAATTTTTGATTTGAAATATATATTTTTTAGAAAGTTGTTTTAAGAAAACGCGGGTTTATATAAATTGATATTGATCTATTTTTTAATAATTAATGTAATAAAATAATTATTAAAAAATTTCATGAGTGATTTTTGGCAGGGGTGGAAGGATTTGAACCTACAACTTTCGGTTTTGGAGACCGATGCTCTACCAAATTGAACTACACCCCTAATAATTATAAATTATTGTTAAATAATATTATATTCTTAATAAGAATAAAAGTCTAGTATGTATTTTGCATATTTAAAAAATAAATTTTTAGTAATTTTTAGATTTAAAATTTTATTAAATGATAGAATATATTTTATAAAATATAATTTTGAGGTAAAGATTTATTATGAAAACTCCAATTTATTTAGATTATGCAGCAACTACACCAGTAGATTTTGAAGTTGCAAAAAAAATGATGAATTATTTAACAATTGATGGAATATTTGGAAATCCAGCATCACGTTCTCATAAATTTGGTTGGAATGCAGAAGAAGTAGTTGATATTGCACGTAATCAAATATCTGAATTGATTGGAGCGGATTCTCGTGAGATTGTTTTTACTTCTGGTGCTACTGAATCTAATAATTTAGCTATAAAAGGAATTGCTGCTTTTCATGGAAAGAAGGGTAAACATATTATTACAAGTCAAACAGAACATAAATCTGTTTTAGATGCTTGTAGATATTTAGAAAGTCAAGGTTTTAAATTAACTTATCTTACTCCAAAAAATAACGGCATTATTGATTTAAATGATCTAAAAAAAAGCATAAATAAAGATACCATCCTTGTTTCTATAATGCATGTAAATAATGAAATTGGTATTATACAAGATATTAATGGAATATCAAAAATTTGTCGAAATAATGGTGTTTTTTTTCATGTAGATGCAACTCAAAGTTTAGGAAAAATATCTATTGATTTAAAAAAATTATCTATAGATTTAATGTCCTTTTCTGCTCATAAAATTTATGGACCAAAGGGAATTGGTGCTCTTTATGTTCGTCGAAAACCACGTGTTCGTTTATTATCTTTGATACATGGGGGTGGTCATGAAAGAGGAATGCGTTCAGGAACTTTACCGGTTCATCAAATTGTTGGAATGGGTGAATCGTTTATGTTGGCTAAAAAGAAAATACATGATGATTTTATTCATTTAACAAAATTAAGAAATTATCTATGGAATGGCATTAAAAATATTGAAGAAGTGTATTTAAATAGTGATTTACAACAGGGTGCACCTCATATTTTAAATGTAAGTTTTAATTATATTGAAGGTGAATCTTTAATTATGGCTCTTAAAGATTTGGCTATTTCTTCTGGTTCAGCTTGTACTTCTGCTAGCTTGGAACCTTCTTATGTTCTAAAAGCTTTAGGTATAAAAGATGAGTTAGCTCATAGTTCTATTCGTTTTTCAATTGGAAGATTTACTACAAAAGATGAGATTGAATATACAATAAAATTAGTTCATAAATCAATTAATAAATTACGTGAACTTTCTCCTTTATGGGAAATGTTCAAATCAGGAGTTGATTTAAATAGTATAGAGTGGGATCATAGTTAAAAATATAATTAATGAAAGGTATTTTTATATGGCTTATAGTAAAAAAGTAATGGATCATTATGAGAACCCGCGGAACGTTGGATCTTTTTCTAATTCTGATCTTAATGTAGGAAGTGGATTAGTAGGTGCACCCGCTTGTGGTGATGTAATGAAATTACAAATAAAAGTTAATGAAGAAGGTATTATTGAAGATGCATGTTTTAAAACATATGGTTGTGGTTCTGCTATAGCATCAAGTTCATTAGTGACTGAATGGGTTAAGGGGAAGTCTATAGTAGAAGCAGAATCAATTCGAAATACTACCATAGTAGAAGAATTAGAACTTCCTCCAGTAAAGATTCATTGTTCTATTTTGGCAGAAGATGCTATCAAAGCAGCTATTTCTGATTACAAAAGAAAAAAAAATTTAAATTAATTTAAAAAATTATTTAATGTTGAAAGAAGATATTCTTTCAACATGTGATTTTTTTATATTTTAATTAATTTTAATATAGGAGATTTATGAATTATTTTGCATTATTTAATATACCAGAAAAATTTAATATCAATAAACAATTACTTTCTAAAAATTTTTATAAATTACAATTAAAATTTCATCCTGATTTATTTATAAATGATACTGAATCTAAAAAAAAAATAATTTTAGAAAAGTCAATACAAATCAATAAAGGTTACAAAATTTTAAAAGATTTTTTAAGTAGAGCAATATATTTTCTTTCTTTAAATGGTTTTGAAATAAGAAGAGAAACTCTTTTATTAAATGATAATAATTTTTTAAAAAAATACTTTTCTTTATATGAAGAATTAGATAGTTTAAAAGAAAATAATTTTGATGAAATAAGATTAAATAATCTCATTAAAAAAATAAAAAAAAAAATAACAATTTGCAAGAAAAAAATTGAAATAGAATTTGAAAAAAAACAATATGAAGAAGCTATTAAAAAAATTGCAGAATTGCTTTTTTTTAAAAAAATAAAAGACAATTTAAAAAAAGAATACAATGTTTATTTAAAAAAATAAATTAGGATAATTTTATATGATTTTTTTAAAAAAAAAAGATAAAAAAAAATTATTGTTAGGTATTGATCTAGGTACTACTTATTCTTTAGCTGCTACAATTGATAAAGATAGCGTGATCTTATTATTAGACAAAAAAAAACGTTATTTATTACCATCAGTTGTTCATTATACAAAAAATAGAATATCTGTAGGTTGGAAGGCTTTAGAAAATATTACTAATGATCCCTCTAATACCATTATTTCTGTAAAACGTCTATTGGGTCGTTCTATTGATTTTGTTAAAGATAAGTATCCTATTTTACCATATTTTATAGAAAAAGATATTGATGAAGGTATTATTTTTCACACAAATATTGGTCGTGTTACTCCTATAGATGTTTCTAGCCATATATTAAAATGCTTAAAAAAAAGAGCTATTTTTTTATTTAATCAAGAAATAGATGCAAGTATTATTACAGTTCCAGCATATTTTAATGATCTTCAGAAAAAAGCTACTAAAAAAGCTGCTATTTTAGCTAAAATTAATTTAATAAAATTGTTAAATGAACCTACAGCAGCAGCTGTAGCATATAGTTTACACAAACAAAAAGAGGGAATTGTTATTGTATATGATTTAGGAGGTGGTACTTTTGATGTTTCTATATTGAATTTAAATAAAGGAATATTTGAAGTATTAGCAACTGGTGGAGATTCTAATTTAGGTGGTGACGATTTTGATTATGCTTTAGCAAGTTATATTTATAGAAAAGCAAATTTATCTAATAAATGCAATGATTTTTTTCAATCTTCATTACTTCAAATGGCAAAATTAACAAAATTAAGATTAACAAAATATGAAGAAGTTGAAATAGATTTTTTTAGTTGGAAAGGTTGTATTACTCGTAATGAATTTAATTCAATCATAATTGACTTTGTTAAAAAAACTTTATTAATTTGCTCTAATCTTATCGAAGAAATTAATTTATCAGTTGAGAAAATTAAAGAAGTAATTATGGTCGGAGGCTCTACTCGTGTTCCATTAGTTTATACCTCAGTGTTAAATTTTTTTAAAAAAGTCCCATTAAATTCTATTAATCCTGATCAAGTTGTTGCAATAGGTGCAGCTATGCATGTTAATATGCTTGTTAATAGTTACAATGTAAAAAATAAAATAATATTATTAGATATAATGCCATTGTCTTTAGGAATCGAAGTGATGGGTGGTTTTGTTGAGAAAATTATTTTTCGGAATACTTCACTTCCTATATCAAAAACAAAGGAATTTACAACTTATAAAGATAATCAAACATCTATTCTTATACATATTCTACAAGGAGAAAGAGAATTAGTAAAAGATTGTATTTCATTATCACGTTTTGTTTTAAGAGACATTAAACCACAAAAAGCCGGATTAGTTAGAATTTTAGTGACATTTCAAGTTGATACAAATGGATTAATAGATGTTAAAATTTTAGAAAAAAATAGTAAAAAAGAAAGAAAGATTAAAATTGATTTTAATGTTACATTAAAAAATATAAATATTTCTAAGATATTAGAGGATTCTGTAAAATACTCTAAAAATGATTATTACTTTAGAGTAAAAGCAGAAAAAAAAATGGAGTCTATTCGTGTTTTAGAAATTTTAAATAAATCTTTAAAAATACATCAGAATTTAATTAATCAAGAAGAATTAAAAAAAATAAAAAATATGCAAGAACAACTACAAAAATCTATTGAAGAGGATGATTTTTTTTCTATGAAAATTAATTTGAAAAAATTAGATCAAGCAAGTAAAAATTTTTTTTCATTGCAACTTAAAAAAACTATTAATCATTCTTCTATTAAAAGTATTTTAAAAGAGAATATATGATGCCTAAAGTATTATTTTTACCTCACAAGATTATATTACCACAAGGTGCTGAGTTTCAAGCAGAAGAAGGAGAAACAATATTAACTGTTGCATTACGAAATCATATTAAATTAGAACATGCATGTGAACAATCATGTGCCTGTAGTACTTGTCATTGCATTGTAAGAAAAGGTTTTTTTTCTCTTTCAGGGTGGTCTGAAAAAGAAGATGATATTTTAGATAAAGCTTGGGGTCTCGAATCCGAAAGTCGTTTGAGTTGCCAAGCTATTATCGGAAAAGTTGATATTGAAGTAGAAATTCCTTTATATAGTCTAAATTATATTACAGATCATTAATTTTTATTTGTAATATAAGGATTTACATTATCTTTGAATTGTATTTGAATTGGTGTACCTTTTATCTTAAGAGCGTTATAAAAAAAATTTATTAAATATCGTTTATAAGGTAAAGATAAATATTTAACTTGATTGCCATGTATAATGATTTTAGGTGGATTTAAACTGCCCAAATGTGCGTATTTTAATTTTATTCGACGTCCCTTTATGATTGGAGGTTGATGTTTTTTAATCGCTATATGCATAGTCCTAGTTAGCATTGATGTGCTAATTTTTCTTTTAGATTCTGAATAAGATTCATGAATGGATTTAAATAATTGAAATATTCCTTTTTTATATAATGCTGATATAAAATGTATTCTTGAAAAATAAAGAAATTTTAATTGTTTTTTAATTGATTCTTTTACTTCTTTAAATTCTAGAGAGTTTAAAAGATCGCATTTATTCATAACTACAACAATTCCTTTTCCAGAATTTATAATAAAATCAGCTAACGATAAATCTTGATGACATATTTGAAGACTTGCATCTAATATTAATAATATTACATTTGATTTTTCAATAGTTTGTAATGTTTTAATTATTGAAAATTTTTCAATTTTGTTATTTTCTTTCTTTTTTTTAGATGCTCCTGCAGTATCAACTAAAGTATAATCTTTACAATTATATTTCATAGATGTTGATATACTATCTAATGTTGTACCGGGTATATTGCATGTAATCATTCTTTCTTCTTTTAAAATTCCATTTATCAAGGTTGATTTTCCAACATTTGGTCGACCAATAAAAGCTACTTTTATAGGTGATTTTTTTGATTTTATGTTTTGATTTATTATTTCTTTTTTAAATGTCATATTTGTCCAAGGAATTAAATGTTTTTTGATAAGAGTATCAATTCCTTGATTATGACTAGCAGAAATTTTTTGTATTTTTTCGAATCCTAAAGAGTAAAATTCATTAATTTTAGAAGCATGATTAACACCATCTATTTTATTGATAATTAGAATAGTTTTTTTATGATGTGTTCTTATGTTTTGAGCAATTTCATATTCTTGTGCCATTAATCCGTCATGAGCATCTACTACAAATAAGATTAAGTGTGATTCTTTTATTGCTATGAGTGTTTGTTCATGCGCTTTTTTTTGTATTTCGTTTAATTTCATATCCAAGCCGGCTGTATCAATTAACATTACTTTTTGATTTAATTGTAATTTGCAATATCCATATTGTCTGTCTCTAGTAATGCCTGGATAGTTAATTACTAATGCATCTCTAGTTTTTGTTAGAATATTAAATAAAGTAGATTTTCCTACGTTAGTACGGCCGATTAATACAATGATGGGTATCATTTTAAATACACCCTCTTTTCTTATTTTTGATATTTTTATGTTTTTTTAAATACTTTACGTGTTTCTTTATTTTGCATTTATTTTTTATTAATTTATATTTTTTATTCTTTTAATTCATTGATTTTCATATTAATAATTTCTTTAGATGCATTAGAATCTTCAATTGAAAAACTTTTTTTCCAAGATTTTAATGCTTCTTTTTTATTTTTTTTATGCATAAAAATATCACCTTTCATGTTTTCAACTATATTATCCCAATTATGGTTTTGAATTGTTTTAAGGATATCTATTGCTTTTTTATTTTTATTTTTTTGTATTTGTATTTTTGCCATATTTAATTTTAAAATGTTTTTTAAATTTTCTTCTTTTGTATATTTTAAGCTGTTTTTTAATTGGAGAAATGCTTTATCAAGAGAGTTATATAAAATATATTTTTTTGCTAAAGATAAAGCTGTTAAGGTGCCATAGATATTATGATTTTGCATTATAAAATTTTCTACTTCATGTGAAATTTTAGGGTTTTTTATATTGATTTTTTTTGTGATTTCTTCATATTTTAATAATTCTAAATTTTTTTTATGAACTATAAAAGGACGTTTCCAATAGAATAAAATAGAACTAATAATAAGAAAAAATATAATAAAAAAAATAATGCTTTTTTTAAATATATTGAACATGTTTATCTCGATTAAATTTAAATGGTTTTATGTTTAATTTAAAAATATGATTATATTTATATCTCAATTTTTATTAAAAAATATTTTTTTTAACCATGAATGCAATAAGAACTTTTTTAATTATAAATGTTTGGTCTAATTTAGTATAAAATAATAGCATATAAAAAAGTTATCCGTATGAAAATCACTGATTGTACACAGTTAGTTAATAGGATAAGTTCTTTTATAATCAATACTGCAGACTAC